>JAFDMD010000015.1 GCA_019306185.1 Deltaproteobacteria bacterium | reverse complement strand
TTTCCGAGCTATAGCGACAAGATATGACAAATTGAAACGTAATTTCGAGGCTATGCTCGCTTTGGCTTGCGCTTTCCTTTGGCTACCTTTATGAATTGTCAACAGACCCTAATACCCGAATTGCAATCACATATTTTTTTACAAAATAAAACCGGATTTAAAAAGAAGAATAAAAAAGGATGACGACGCGCTTTTAAGCTTGGGGTTTGCATTTGTTAAGCTTTATTTGTGGAATGTTTCGAGTAAAATTATTAAAAACGGCGTATAACTTTGCATTTTGCCCGTTTGCCGCGTTGATTTTTTTTTAATCCTCGACTTATTTAATAATAAGCCAACGATTAAAATTCTCGCAAGCCCTTCAAAACAAACAAATTATGTGAAAATAAAAACGCCCCGAATTAAATTATAATTCGAGGCGTTTTATTCTTAAGGAGTTATGTTGATTTTTTTATTCGTTATTTTTCAACCTGATCTTTTATAGCCTCAACTATTTCCGGATTAGCCAAAGTCATAACGTTTCCAACGTCCCCTTTGTTTGAGATCGCCGCTAAAACTCTTCTCATAATTTTGCCGGAACGAGTTTTAGGCATATCCGGCACAAGCCATACTTTGCGCGGTTTTGCAATTTTGCCGATTTGAGTACATATTGCATCGGAAATCTTTTTTGCAAGTTCGTCGGTAGCCTCTATGCCCGGTTTTAAGGCAATATATAAATCCGGCTCTTTTCCTTTTATTTCGTGAGCGACCGGAACAACTGCGGCTTCGGCTACTTCTCCGACCGTAAGCGCTGCGGATTCCAACTCTTTTGTTCCGAGTCTATGACCGGATACGTTAATAACGTCGTCGATTCTGCCCAAAATTCTATAATAGCCGTCTTCCGCTTGCGTAGCGGCGTCGCCGGTTAAATAAGGCCAGTCTCTCCAATCCTTACTGTTTGGATCCTTGCAGTATCTCGCGTAATAATTTGTTACAAACCTGTCTCTATCGCCCCAAATTGTTTGGAAACCTCCGGGCCACGGATTGCTTATACAGATATTGCCGGCTTTGCCCGCGCCTGCCGGAATTTCGTTTCCGTCTTCGTCATAAATAATCGGATGAATACCCGGAACCGCGGGTCCCGCGCTGCCCGGTTTCATCGGGTTTAACGCCGGAACCGTGCTGCATAAAAAGCCTCCGGTTTCGGTTTGCCACCAAGTATCTACAATTACGGCTTTTCCTTGCCCCACAACTCTATGATACCATTTCCATACCTCCGGCTCTATAGGCTCGCCTACAGTAGTCATATGTTTGAAACTGTAATTGTATTTTTGAGGCTCATCCGGCCCTATTTTTCTTAAAGCTCGTATTGCCGTAGGAGCGGTATGGAATATATTTACGTCAAGCTCTTGAGCTATTCTCCAAGAACGCCCCGCGTCGGGGTATGTAGGAACGCCTTCGTATATTACGGTAGAAGCGCATAAGGAAAGGGGACCATACACTATATAAGAATGTCCGGTAATCCATCCGATATCCGCCATACACCAATAAACGTCTTCCGGGTGAATATCCTGAATATATTTTGAGGTTCCGGCTACATAAGAAAGATAACCGCCGGTTCCATGCTGGCATCCTTTTGGTTTGCCTGTAGTTCCGCTTGTGTACATTAAAAACAGGGGATCTTCGGCAAGCATTTTTTCCGGCTCTACTCTTACGCCGTAATATTTTTCAAGCTCCTCGTTTACAATACAGTCTCTGCCTTTGACTATAGGAGTTTCGGAAGAATATTTGCCATGGTAACGCTCCCATACCAATACGCAATCAACTGCTTGTCCGCCTTTTTTGGCTATTTCAACGGCTTCGTCCGCGCTTTGTTTATGATTAAGAAGCGTTCCGGATCTATAATACGAATCCATTGTTATTAAAACTCGGCTTTTAGAATCTACTATTCTATCCGCGCAAGCGCTTGCGGAAAAGCCGCCGAATACTACCGAGTGTATTACTCCGAGTCTTGCGCAGGCAAGCATAGTTATCGGAAGTTCTGCGGACATTGGCATATGAATAGTTACTCTGTCGCCTCTTTTAAGCCCTGCGGAATCTCGTAAAAGAGCCGCAAATTCATTTACCCTAACGTATAACTCCTGATATGTAATATGCTCGACTTTTTCATTTTCCGGCTCCGGAACGTAATGAATAGCGGTTTTATTTTTATTATCTTTAAGATGACGGTCTATACAATTATAGCTTGCGTTAATAAGTCCGCCTTTAAACCATTTCCAACATGGAGCGTCGCTGGTATCCAAAACTGTATCCCAACCTTTATACCATGTTAAAAGATCCGCATATTCGGTAAAACAATCCGGAAAATTATCAAGACTAAAACGGTCGAATATTGTTTCGTCCGTAAGATTCGCCTGCCCTATAAATCCGGGCGAAGCGTATAAATATTTTTCCTCCTGCCAATGAACTGCTATTGAGCTTTCGGAACCCCCGACATTCTTTTGATCAACGGTTTTGTTTTCAGCCATATTTACCTCTCCTTTCGCTAACTTTAAGACGGATTGCCGTCAATTTTAATGTTACAAATAACAACCTTTGTATTTATACGATTTATACGGATGTTATCTAAAACCCACTATAATTTTTATATATTGACACTTTTAATGAATGTAGCTTATTTATTATAGGCAAGTCAATATTTTTTATACGGCATAATAAAATAAAGCGTAAACAATTTTAATTTGTATAATTGACTTAAATTAGGGTAAACGCTTGTTTATATAATCGACGATATAGATTATATTTTAAAACAAGGCGTTCAAAATACTTATTCAACGGTTTGTAATTCTAAATAATAAAAAGATTTCTCGCTTTATTTTACAAGGCAAGCCTCTTGTTTTTATTCTATTATTTTGAGGAGCGAGGTTAAAAGAAATTTTATAACGGCAAATATAAAAATATGAAAAAAAATAAATACTTATATTTCACTTTATTATCCGTAGCGATTACTATTGCTTTTTTTCTACTTATATCCCTTCTGTTTTGGGATAAGCTTGATTTAAACGATAGGCGTTTTCTTTTAAAAATTATAAAAGAGAACGGAGGTTATCTGTTTATCTGCTTTTTATTTTTTTGCGGAGGCGTCGGTTTTCTAGCAGATGCGTTATTAAATATTTTTTTTATTCCGTTAAATAAAATTACGGACGAAACCGCCTTAATTATCAGTTCTAACCCGTCCCATAGAATAAAAACCGAAGGCGGAAAATCCATATTGAATTTGGCGAATCTTATAAATGAAATAGCGGACGAATATGATAAGTTAAAAACGGACGTAAGCGTGGAAATAGAAGCGGCAAAAACCGCCGTAGAAAAAGAAAAAAATATTCTCGCCTCTTTTATGGAACAGCTTCCTTACGGAGCGCTTGCCTGCAATGCCGAAGGGAAAATAATTCTTTTTAATAAGGAAGCAAAAATTATAGAAAGCAAAAGTCATTTTATAGGCATAGGCAGGTCAATTTCCGGCATTATAGATAAGGAGTTTACGGAACATGCTCTTTACGAAGCGAATATTTTGCAAAATAAGGATAATATTGCGGCGTCATCCTCATTTTTTATGGTAACCGACAGTCAAAAACTTATAAAAGTTCAAGCCTCTCCTATAACCGGTAATAATAATGAATATATAGGGTTTATTCTTTTTTTATACGACATGACCGCGGAAATTGCTTTGGTTAAAAAGGCGGTTGAATCGGAAGCCGGTTATCTTGGCTACATGAAAAAAAGAATGCCTCTTATTACGGTTTCGGACAGAGATATTATGGCGACTTTTCGCAAAAGAGCAAAAGAGCAACTTAACGTGGATATTACTACCGAATTTTCCGAAAAGTCCAACTGGATTAAGGTGGAAAGCTACTCCTTTATCTTGGCGCTTCTATTTATTATTATTAAATTTCGGGAAAAAACAGGCTTGATTTTTTTTCATTGCAAGGTTGCAAGAGAAAAAAATATGCTTGCGGTTTTATTTCTTCTGCCGGACGACGAAACTGCAAAAACGGTTGTTTCAAGCTTAAACCAGCCTGTATTAACTGCGGACAATAAAAAAATATTAATAACTTTATCCGAAATTATAAATTATAACGAAGGAATCCTTACAATCGATTCTTCATGTATTGTAAATAGAACATATCTTAAACTCCTTATGCCGATAGTTGAGATAGGGGAGCCTAAAACCATACAAGGAATTGATATTACAAACGCAAAACAGGAGTTTTACAATTTTGATCTTCTTACAAAGCATTTTAAGAGCCGTCGCTTAAACGATTATCCGCTTAAAGAGCTTGCTTATACCGTATTTGATACGGAAACAACGGGGCTTAATACCCAAACGGACGAGATTATTTCAATAGCGGCGGTTAGAATAGTTAATAATAAATTGCTTTATAAAGAAAAATTTGAAGAACTTGTAAATCCGGGAATTCGGATACCTTGGGAGGCGGAAAAAATTCATGGAATAAACGACTCCATGGTAAAAGATAAGCTGAATATTAAAAAGGTTTTGAATGATTTTTATAATTTTGCCGAAGATACGGTTTTATTAGCTCATAATGCCGGGTTTGATATGAAGTTGCTGCAAGCAAAGGAAAAGGATGCAAAATTAAAGTTTGACAATCCGGTTCTCGACACCATGATTTTATCGGCAGCGGTTTATCCGACGCATCAAAGACACGATTTAAAAAGCATAGCTCAACTTGTCGGAGTTAAAATAAAAGGGCGTCATACGGCGGCAGGAGACGCTTTGGCAGCCGCGGAGATATTTTTAAAGCTAATTCCGCTGCTTGAAAAAAAGAATATTTTCACTTTAAAAGAAGCCATAGAGGTATCTAAAAAGACTATATATTCTAAGCTGAAATATTAAAAATTGCGCCGTATGACTTTGCGGTTTGCCCAATTTCGGCGTTGGATAAAAATTTTAATCCTCGAAATACATGAGTATTCCTGCGGTTAAAATTTTTATCCGCCTTGAACTTGAACAAACCGCTTTGTCATACGGCACAATTTAAGTTGTTATTTTGTGCGATTAACCTTGTATTTTGTTTATTTTTTATCAGATTAATCAACTCGTATAGCCAAATTACTATAATTGGATTGGGAAAAATTTTTTGCTTATCATTTCGACGAGCGTAGCGAGGATAAATCCCTTAATTAAGAGACGGGGAAATAATAAAAAGATTTCTCCCTTTGGTCGACAAGACAGGGGCGAGTCATTATGTCATTTCTATAGTAACTTGGCTATAAGTAGGGAGACAAAGGCAAAATTTAGAATTGAGTTCAACCGATATAAAAATATAACGAGTAAAAATTTTCGGAGATAATTAAAAATATGAAAAAGGAAATTGCAGAGTTTTTATCCGATTTAAAACCTTTTGTTTTGATGCCGAAAAAAGAGGTTGAAAATATTGCCGAATCAATAAAGGAGGAAAAATATATTGCCGGTTCAATGATTTTTGAGCGGGGAATAAGCGAAATAAAAGGAGCGTATATAATAAAAGAAGGGGAGTTGGAGCTTTATTTTGAAAAGGGGAGAGAAAAAAATACGGCGGCTTACCTTAAAAAAAAGGATATGCTCGGCGGCATTTCGATACTTATGAATTCCGGCATAATGCCTCGCAATGTTTACGCAAGCAAAGATACCGTTTTATATGTAATATCCAAAAAAAAATTTTTGGAACTTTGCGCCGGATACGATTCCTTTTATGAATATTTTGCGGATAGCTACGACGCCAGAATGCGCAATAAAAATTACGCTTTGAATTTAAATACGGATAATGCAAAAAGAATGCTTGCAAATACCGTCCCTTTTTCTTTTATGCGGAAAGAGGATATAAATAAAACCGCTTTAATGTTATCTGCGGTAAGTTTTCCCAAAAACGTTTTATTATTTACCCAAAACGAAACTAAAATAGAGCATATCTATATATTAAGAAGCGGTTCCGCAACAAGAGAGAGGAAAGAGGATAACAATAAAAACGAAGAAATTATGGAAAAAGGGGATATATTCGGAGGCTATTCCATCCTTGCAAATAAAGGGGCGGCTTTTGAAAGTATAAAAATAAAAGAGAATGCCTCTTTTTACAAGCTTGCGCGCGAACATTTCTTAAACCTTTGTAATAAATTTCCTATCATAACAGACTATTTTACCAACGCTTTCGGGGAGAAAATTTTAAAAAGATATTATTATTCATTAATCGAAGGAAGCGTGGGAGCGGAGGATAACGGGCTGGGAGCGTTTCATAATACCATAGGAGCTATCTGCAATAAAAACCTTGTATTTTGCGAAACGGAAGATTCTATTCAAAAAGCGGCGTTTATAATGAAAAACCAAAACTGCGGTTCAATATTAGTTAGAAATAAAAAACAGGAGTTTATAGGCATAATAACAGATACCGATTTAAGAAATAAGGTGGTAGCTTCGGGATACGACGCCCTAATGCCAGCGTCGTCCATAATGTCTTCCCCCCTTGTAAGCGTATCCGAACATTCATTTATTTTCGAAGCTATTTTGAAAAGTATGCAGGATAATAAAAGACATATCGTAATAAGCGGTACGGATGGAAAAATAACCGGCATAGCCACGCATAAAGACATGCTAACCGTTAGAAGTAACTCCCCGTTTTTATTTATAGAAGACATTTCAAAAGCCGATAACGTAACAAAAATAGCCCGAATATATAACAGGCTGCCAAGAACAATTCATAATTTTATAAGCAAAGGAGCAAAGGCAAAACATATTACAAAATTTGTTTCCGCCATAAGCGGCTCCGTATTAGATAAGCTTATTGAATTTACAATAAAGGATATAGGAAAACCTCCGGTAAAATTTGCGTTTATGATCATGGGAAGCGAAGGAAGATATGAGCAGACATTAAAAACAGATCAGGATAACGCCATAATATTCGAAGACGTTAATAAAAGCGACGAAAAACAGGTTAAAGAATATTTTTTAAAAATGGGGGAAAAAGTATGTAATATGCTTGATAAAGCGGGCTTTTCCTTTTGCAAGGGAAATATTATGGCAAAAAATCCCAAATTATGCGTTTCTGTTTCTCAATGGAAAACCTATTTTAATTCTTGGATATACGAAGCGTCTCCGGAAGATCTTCTTTACGCAGGCATATTTTTTGATTTTAGAAAAGGCGCCGGAGACGGCGAACTTATAAAGGAGCTAAAAAACTTTCTGTTTGATTCCTTAAAAAACTGGTCCGGTTTTTTCAGACGCCTTGCCGAAAATGCTTTATATTTTAAACCGCCTCTTAATCTTTTCAGACAGTTTAAGCTTGAATCAAAAGGGAAACATAAAAATTCTTTTGATATAAAAAGCGCTATGATGCCGGTAGTCGATTTTGCCAGAATATACGCCTTGCAAAATTCCATTTGGGAAACCAATACCCACGAAAGACTCAATAAAATATACCATAAAAAAGTATTATGCCGTCAGGATTATAAAGATATAGATCAATCTTACGATTTTATGATGCAGATTAGATTCGTCAGACAGATAAAAGCTATAATTTATGAGAAAAAAGACCCTGATAATTATATTAACCCTAATAATTTATCCCGTCTTGAAAGAAAATTATTAAAAGAGATATTTAAAAAAATAGAAAAGTTTCAAGAAGATTCCAGCTTGAGATTTACAGGCATATAAAATAGAGTTATCCAAATTTTAAAACTACCGTTGTCTATTTCTATTTCAAATATTTTTAAAAAAAAATTATTGGACTTCCTTTTAAAAGCAGACAAAAAATAAAGATACAATTAAGACAAAACAAGGACGGGGAATAATCAAATCCCCGCCCTTGTTTGTTTTGATCCGTTATTTTTTATTTATATTCAATTTTGGCAGGTAACAATGTAGTTTGTTTGCGTAAAGCATAACAATTTAATTTCGGCTTAATTTCGGCGGATAACAAAGCGGTTTGTTCGTTTGTAAGGCAAAAAAATTTTTAAAAGGAAACGGTTTTTTATTTTTGGGTTATCATTTAATTAAGGGATTTCCCCTTGCTTCGCTCGTCGACAAGACAAGCAAAAACAATGCTCGGCGACGAAACGGAAAAAAATTACTTTCTGTTATTTCGATAAATTTTATTTTTACCTGTCATTTCAATCAAAACGATATTATTGCAAGCGGAAATAAAAGGCTCTTAGAAATCGGGCAAATTACAAAATTTTAGTTTATAAAATTCCAACTTGTTCCATCCGCAGAATCTTTTAATACTATATTCATTTTGCTCAATTTACCCCTTATTTCATCCGCTTTTGCCCAGTCTTTTGTTTCTCGCGCTTTATTTCTTTCGGATATAAGCTTTTCTATTAACTCGGCGTCAACATCTTTATCTTTTAATCCCGCGTAATTTCTTTTTTCAAAAAATAAGGAGGGATTTTCGGATAATATTCCCAAAATATCGGATATTTTTTCTATGTCGTTTTTAAGCGTTATTATATCTTTGGAATCTCTTTTTTCATCAAGAAGTTTATTTAAGCTTTTTACAGCGTTAAATAGCTCGCCTATGCCTTTTGCAGTATTAAAATCATCATTCATAGCTTCGCAAAAAAGCTTAAAATATTTTCCGGCATCTTGATTTTTAGAAACTATATTATTTTCCTCGACTCTTTTTGCAAGAGAGTAGATTTTTTCAACGCCCGCGTCCGCCCGTTTAATATTTTCGTCCGAAAAATCTATCGGGCTTCTGTAATGATTGGATAAAAGAAATAATCTTATGGAGTCCGGATGATACTTTTGAAGCATATCATTTACGGTTAAAAAGTTGCCGAGAGATTTGGACATTTTTTCTTTATTTATATTTACAAAGCCGTTATGTATCCAATATTTTGCAAATCCGCTATTAAAAGCTTTTTGAGATTGAGCAATTTCGTTTTCGTGATGCGGAAAAATCAGATCTTTTCCGCCTCCGTGTATATCAAAAGTTTCGCCCAAGTATTTGCGGCTCATCGCGCTACATTCTATATGCCAGCCTGGTCTTCCTTTTCCCCACGGGCTTGTCCAAAAAGGCTCTCCTTTTTTTGCCGATTTCCATAAAGCAAAATCAAAAGGATTTTGTTTTCTTTTATCTATATCGATTCTTGCTCCCGCTTGCATATCTTCAAGGTTTCGTCCGGATAATTTACCGTAATTTTTAAAAGATTCAACTTTAAAATATACGTCTCCTTCTATTTGATAAGCGGCTTTTTTTTCTATTAATTTATTTATAAGCTCTATAATTTCTTCGATATGCTCCGTAGCTTTCGGTTCTACGTCCGCTCTTTTAACGTTAAGCGCGTCCATGTCCCGATAAAATTCTTTTATATATTTTTCCGCAATGCTTTTCGCGTCGCTTTTTGTTTCCAGAGCTTTTTTTATGATTTTGTCGTCTATATCGGTAAAATTTCTTATATATTTTAAATTATAACCTAATTTCTTAAAATATCTTGCTATAACGTCAAATACTATTACGGATCTTGCATGCCCGATATGGCAAGAATCATAAACGGTAGGTCCGCATACATACATGGATACTCGATTGTTTTTAATAGGAATAAATTCTTCCTTTTTTCCGCTTAACGTATTGTAAATATAAAGTGTCATTTTTTATGCCTTAATCTTTTTTCGTTTTATTAAATTTTGCTATTTTTTAGTTTATCAATAAGTTATAGTTATTCTTTTCCGAAATTAAAAACTTAATATTATATAAAAACTTTATGTCAAATTAATTTTATAATATTTTGACTTAAATTAAAAATTTAACCTTCTATAAGGTATTTTGAAACGCTTCTTTTAAAGGTCTAAAATGTCGCCCATAATTTTTTATATCTAACGATTGCTATGCTTATGCTAAGTTCTACAACCCGTTTTACCGCCATATATTACATCCTTTTTATTATTATCAATACTCAATAATTATGCTTTTTTTATGTTTTTATGCTCATAATGGGCAGTCGCCTTACATGATACTTATTTTACGTTTTTTAAGCATCCAAATAAACATTACATAAGTAAGCGCGCTGTCAAATGCGATTCCCGCCCCGAACATTAACGCAATTAAACTCAAAGTAGGCTTATAGATTCCCGCTCTATAAAGAATAAAAAGAGTTCCGTAAAATAATGTATTTATTACAATGGATTGGAATAGCATGTAATTTGTTTTTCCAATTCCATAAAAAATGCTGTCAATTACATTGTTAAATGCAAAGGTAATATAAAAAACAACAGATATTAAAGCAATTGAATAAACATTGGCATAATTTTTTACATTCATTATGTTTTTAATAAATGAAGCCCAAAATGGCATTGTAAAAAGCCAAATAATTACAATTATTCCGGTTAAAACAAAATATCCTATTGTTTTTTGTTTTATCGCTCTATCTCCGCCTTCCCCGCAGTCCCTCTTAATTAATTGACCTAATTGAAGTATCGGCAATAATAGCCACCCCCAGATAAAGTTGTTGGCAACCCAAAACGTTCCTTGTTCGCCCACAACATTTACCATGCGTATAACCATTAACATAAATACAGCATTCCTAACAAAACTCTCAAGCCCGGAATATCCGCCGACCTTTATCCACTCTTTCATCCATCCGAACGAAATTTTTCCCTTTAAACCTATTTGATAACCTTCTTTGTTTAAAAAGAGTATAACGGTAATTAATAAAAAAGTATTTACTATAATATTGCCGATAGCAATTCCATTTACTCCTAAATCGAATGAAATAGGGAGAGAAGATACAAGAAATATATCCGAAAAAACAGTCAAAAACATTTGTATGATCAATATTGCATATAACTGCTTATTTTTTTTAAGCATAATAAGAACAAGAATAAGAAAACGGGCAAGCGTCAACAATATTGAAGCTATGGCTTCGAGTCTTATATAGGCGGCTGTTGCGGAGATGAGGTATTGTTTTTGACTCATAAGCGTAATTAACGGTTTTACAAAAATAATTACGCCGAAAGAAACGGCTCCATATATTCCGAAAGTAACGATTAATCCCGTTTTAATTTTATTTATTAATATTGATTTATCAGATATGGATTTCCCCATAAGGTAAAAAAGAGGTAGTATTATCGCTTCTTGCAGAACTTCATAAATAAGATTAACCCAAGATAATTGACTGGCGATATTAAATCCCCAGTCTGTCGGCATATTTCCTAAAAAGAATATTCTTACGGTCATATATATTGTCGGAATAAACCCCATTGCCAAAAGAACGGCAAACAGTCTGTAATTTATACTCTTTAAAGACAGCTTTATTTTTTCAAACATATTTTTTTGTTTTAGTAATTTTTATATAACGCATAAATCGGAAACCCGTTTTTTGCATATTATCAATTTGTTTGTTAAAGCAAACCGTTTCTTTACTTATAGATAAGCGTAAAAAATTATCATTTTAAAGAATCAATTTTTAAATAATCGTAAACCGTATAATCGCCATTGCTATGTATATGATGACACCCTATAATTTTATCAAAAAAATTCGGCTCTATTTGCCCGATCTCCTCCTCTTTAAATGAAGACCGGCTTATCTCGGTTATTTGCGCGAGGGTTAAGCTTTTTCCGTAAGCGTTAAAATCCTGTTTCTGCCTTACTCTTATCGGAAGCTTGCCGCCGCGGACATTTAATATTCCGCCGTTTCTTGCTATATTGCTATCATAAATTAAAGGATTTGTTTCGCAGGCTATCCAATTATCAGCCAAAGGGGATTTGTTGTAAAAGGCGTAAAGGGCAGAGGAATGATCCGACAGACCCGCAATGTTCATGTTGCATAGCAGCCGCCATTTTTGGTTATGTTCAAAAATTATTGTATCGGCTACGCTAACATCGGACATAATATCTTTTTGATATTCCCATTTTAAAGGGAATTCAACGCATTTATAAAGCCTGATGGAATTTGCCTTAATGGTTTCCGGAACCATGTATAATTCCTTTTTATATTCAAATAAAAAGGGGAAAGACATATGAAACGGCTCTTCTATTACGGGACCCAGAATTTTATAGTTTTTTTGGTCAATCAGTTCTACGGCTGTAATACATCCTTTTTTTCGTTTATAAGAATAATCTTCGAGGTAACAGATTGTTCTGTTATTTTTTGTAATAACAAAAGGATCCGCAAAAAAATGATTTTTCGGATTTTTTATTTTAACCCCTTTTTTTAAATTTGCATTATGCCAATCAGACTTTATATACGCTACGCTCCATCTTTTATGTTTACGCAGGATTATCCTTTCTATTGCAAGCAAAAAAAATAGCGTTCCTGTTCGGAATAAGTATAAGATTGATTGAATAATGGAAGGGGTTTTTAAAATAAAGCCTTTTAAACGGGTATTTTTTTCTTTTTCCGGAAACTTATTATTAACCGCATATTCCAATATTATTTTTGCCATATAAGGCGCGCTTTCTTTGTAAAGAAATAGGAGATTTTCGGTATAAGATCTTTGAGTTTGTATGTTCCCTATAGATATTACTTTGCCGCGGTTAATTTCTTTGTTTAATATTTGTATGGCAAATCCGGTTGAAGATTTTTGACGGCAAACTTCCCAAAAAGCCGCAGGACGCCCGTAATTAAAAGATATAACCCCGTCTTTCGCGCAATTAATTATTTTTTCTTTTAATATGCTTAAAGCGTTCCCTTTAAGAATAATATCTAAATTAAGAGATTTGATTTTATCAATATCCGCGTCCGAATATATAGAATTTAAACCGATAATTCTGTTTTTTATAAATTCCTCTATACTATAGGTCGCCTTCATTTTTTTAACATCCGCGGAAAATATCGATAAGATTTTATACTCGATATAAGCTATAGCTTTAAAAAACGAGAGCGCCGGATTAGTTTTAATTGCGGATTTTATTTTATCAAACAAATTACGCGGCTTATTAGAGCCTTTGCATAGTAAAAAGAAAAGTTCCGCATGATCGCTTTTTGATAGTTTGCGGATGATTTCGTAAAGATACTGATCGCAATTTGCGGATGCAATGAATATGCCTATTTTTTTCATGTTTTTACTCTAATGCTTTGTTTTAAGCTATGTTTTCAACAAGCGCCGCGCACATAGCCGCAATTCCGTCTCCTTTGCCTATAACCCCGAGCCGTTCCGTTGTAGTAGCTTTTACGTTGACTGCGGAAGCTTCTATACGCAAAGCTTTTGCAATGTTTATTTCCATTTTTTGCTTATAAGGGGAAAGCTTTGGTTTTTCCGCAAGTATGGTCGCGTCTATATTAACTATCTTAAAATTTTTTTCTTTTATTATATTATAGGTTTTTTCTAAAAGTTTTATGCTAAAAATATCCTTATATTCGGAAGAGGAATCGGGAAATTGTTCGCCTATATCTTTTTGAGCGCAAGCTCCCAAAACCGCATCTATTACGGCATGAACCAAAACGTCCGCGTCCGAGTGTCCGGCAAGCCCTTTTTCAAAAGGAATTGTTACTCCGCCGAGAATCAGTTTTCTGCCGGAAGTAAGTCTGTGTATGTCGTAGCCTGTGCCTATTCTCATTTTTTTATGTTCATTCCTTTTAATTTTGGACGGATAACTTTGTAATTTGTCCGTTTTGGGCGTTGAATTTTTTTTTTAATCCTCGAAATACCACATTGTATTCCTCCGGTTAAAAAAAAAATTCGCCTTCAAAACAAACAAATTACTTTGTTATCCGCCAAAATTGCCGTTTAATTAAAGCTAAAAATTTACCGACTTTGTTATCCGTCAAAATTGCCGTTTAATTAAAGCTAAAAATTTACCGACTTTGTTATCCGCCAAAATTGCCGTTTAATTAAAGCTAAAAAATCTGCATTGTAAACGTAAATGGTTTTGCCAATATCTATTATTTATCGCTTTTTATTCAGGGATTTCTCGCTGCGCTCGAAATGACAGGCAAAAATAAAATTTATCAAAATAACAGAAAGTAATTTTTTTCCATCTCTTTGCCGCTCGTTGTTTTTGTTTGTCATTTCGAACGAGCGAAGCGAGGAGAAATCCCTTCATTATTGCCTTCTGATCTTATCCTTTGTTACTTTATACAAATTCTTTAGCGATTACTCTTTTTCATAATGAAGATTTTATCTTAATGTTTGCAAGAAAATATTAAAATCAATATTAATTTCTTGCAAATATTTTACCTTATCTTTTTTAAAATCTATAATAATTACAATATGTATTATATTTTTTCAGTATCGACTAATTATTTTTATTATTAGAAATTAAATAACTATTTTTAATAATCAACGTTTTCTCTTATTATATAATTTAATAAAGGGATTTCTCCTTGCTTTGCTCGTCGAAATGACAAGCAAAAATAAAGCAAGCGAAGCAAGGAAGCCCTTTATTATTGACTTCTGCATTAGAAATTAAAATTTACTAATAAGTCTTTTGCCGCTTTTTCGTCTCATATAAATAAACGCAATAAGCGCAATAAAAGCCGCGCTTGTTCCTATAATCTGAGATATTGAAATATGGTTAAAAAAAACATGCCCTCTGTAATCGCCTCGGAATGTTTCCACTATAGAGCGGGTTATTCCGTAAAGAAAAATATAGATTAAAAATATTTCTCCGGTAAATTTTTTATATTTTCTTATTAAAAGCAGTATGAGAAAAATAATAAGATTATTCAAAGAGGAATATAGCTGGGTAGGATGCAGATGAACATTAGCCGGCGCTAATGTATCTGTATTTGTAAAAATAACGCTCCATGGCAAATTGCATTCTTTTCCGTAGCAGCAGCCCGCAAAAAAACAGCCGATTCTTCCGAAAAAATGCCCTAATGCAACCCCCGGAGCCATAATATCCATAGTTTTTAACAGGGACATTCTATGTTTTTTAAGATAGATTACGGTAGTAAAAAAAGCGGCTATAAAACCGCCGTAAAATGTAAGTCCTCCGTTCCATATTTTAAATATTTCAAGCGGATGTAAAAGGTATGCTTTTAAATCGGTAATAATATAAAAAAGCCTTGCTCCTATTAATCCGAATATAATTATATAAAAGGTTAAGTCTCCCATTTTTTCCGGAGATTCGCCATAGCGGGCGGCTTCTCTTTTAATGAATATAAGCCCCATTAAAAAGGCTATAGCCATAAAAAAACCGTAGGTATAAATTTTTATATTAAAAAATTCAAATAGGATGGGGCGCATAGGTTATCTCCCAAAATTGCCGTTTAATTACTTTGTTATCCGTTAAAATTGCGTTATTATTTATTTACAATCTAATTAAGGGATTTCCCTTCTTTTTATTCATCTAAATAACAGGGTAAAAATAAAAAGCCTGCCTTGTTTAACAAAGCGATAAATTCCTTAATTATTTTTTATTTCCTCAACCTTTAATAATGGTTAGTTAATAGAGAGCATAAGTAAAATTGTCAATTTTTTCTTTATAATTCCGCAAAAAATATAAATTTTTAAGCGGGCGGGTTTGTTTATATTTGTAAAAAATAAAGCGGGCGTTTTAAAGCTTGACTTGTTTTAGTTAGACAAGTAATTTTTTAAAAAAATTTACGGTAGATTATTATAATGTTAATAAGAGAATTTAATTAATAAAAAAATGGGGAACAAAATGATAACACAACAGGAGTTTATTGAGCTTGAAGGTTATTTTAAAAAAGTTGAGAAAGCTTCGATAGTTCCTTTATATTCTAATGATAAAAACCTTTGCGTGCGCTTGGACGGGATTAAAATCAGTAAAAAATTGCTTAAAGATAAATTGAGTAATGCAAAATTTAATATGGCATTTACTTCGGCTATAAAAAAAATTTATTATTTATTGAGAAATGCTACTAATAAAGAAAATAAAAATTTTTTTAAGCTCGCTTTTTCTATATCTGACGAGGTTTCATTTATTCTTAATAATAAAACTAATTATTATAAAAATAAACCGCTAAAAATTTGCACCTTGTTAGCCGGAACATTGTCAAGCGCTATGACTATTGAAATGGGAGGAAAAGCTAACCATAAAAATAAATTTTCAAAAATCATAGCTTTTGACGCAAGACCATTAATTTTGAAAAATGATAAACATGAAATTGATAATTACATTCGGTTTAGATGGCTACAGCAATATCGTAATTTAATGTGTAAGGTAGTTAGATTGAAATCGCCTCTATCCGAAAAAGAAATTTATGAGACAGACTTAAAAGATGATATAACAGAATTGAGCAATACGATTGAAAAATACAATCTTAAGACCCATCTGGAAACGGCTTTAAAAGGATCTGTTTTATTTAAACCTGATAAAAATAGAGATTTTCAATCTGAACAGATAACCTCGTTAAATAAATTAAATTTGGAGTTGAAAGATATTGACGTTTAATAAAATTAATAAATCTGGAATGACATACTTTAAAGTGGAATTTCTTTAATATAGTTGTCTTACATCAATATGAAGCCGATAGTATTTAGTCGGCGCTGAAAAAGCATAATACATATTGTAATTATTATAGATTTTAAGAAAGACAAGTTAAAATATTTGCAAGAAATTAGTATTAATTTTAATATTTTCTTGCAAATATTAAGAAAAAATTCTCATTATTAAAAAAAAATTAATCGCAAAAAAAATTTGTACAAAGGAAGAAGCTATAAATAATAGATATTGGCAAAACCGTTTAAGCTTAAAATGCAGGTTTTTCAGCGCCGACTATTTAACTAATCGCCAAATATTACGGCGGATATAGAAAAAAAATAGAATGGAAAAAATATTAAATATTCGTATAGAAAAACTGCCTGAAGGGGTTTACTTGGCAACTTCGGATTCGATTCAAGGGTTATTGGCTCAGGGACGCACAATCTCGGAAACATTGGAGATAGCAAGAGATGTTGCGAGAAAATTATTGGAGGCAAAAGCAGAACGTAAAGAATTTGTTGAACTTCCGGCGTTAACGGATAGTTTTGATTATCCTTTAATAATAGACGGCGGATATTAAGCCTGATAATTTTTTATATCAAAAATAAGCTTGCTGATAATTTCACTTCTTTTTAAAAAATTCTTCTTTACCAACCCCTTTTAATTCCTTTTTTTGCATTCAAAATTAATTTGCCAAAAATTCAAAAACATATTATTTGCAACGAGTAGAAAATATATAAGATTTTTTTTAAACCTATAAGGAGAGCGCATTTAAAAATGGATATAAGATATAACCCGGAAAAAATAGAATTAAAATGGCAAAAGCATTGGGAAAAAAACGGAACATTTGAAGCAAAAAAAGATACAAATAAAAAAAAATATTATCTGCTTGAAATGTTTCCTTATCCTTCCGGCAAAATCCATATAGGGCATATAAGAAACTACGCCATAGGAGACGTTATTGCCCGTTATAAAAGAATGCTGGGGTATAACGTAATGCATCCTATGGGTTGGGACGCTTTTGGAATGCCCGCGGAAAACGCGGCTATAGAAAATAATACTCATCCGGCGGATTGGACATATTCTAATATCGAGGCTATGAGAAAACAGCTTAAAAGAGCGGGCTTTTCTTATGATTGGAGCAGAGAATTTGCCACATGTTCTCCGGAATATTACAAATGGGAGCAAGCCTTATTTTTAAAAATGTATGAAGCCGGAATGGCTTACAGAAAAGAGTCTTATGTTAATTGGTGCGAAAAGTGTCAAACTGTTTTGGCAAACGAGCAGGTTGAATCCGGAGCATGCTGGAGATGTAAAGAACCGGTAACGCGAAAAAAGCTTAATCAATGGTTTTTTTCTATAACCGATTATGCGCAAGAGCTTTTGGATTATTGCGATAAATTATCCGGCTGGCCCCAAAAAGTAACCTTAATGCAAAAAAATTGGATAGGCAAAAGCATAGGCGCTACAATAAAATTTTTTTTGGAAGATAATATAAAAGACGCGGATAATTATATAGAGGTATTTACCACAAGACAAGATACGGTATTCGGAGCTACTTTTATGTGCTTGGCGCCGGAACATCCGTTAGTGGAAAAGCTTGCAAAAGGAACCTCGCAAGAAAACGCGGTTAATGAATTTATTGAAAAAACGGTAAAATCCAATAGAACCGATAAGAATATTGAAAAGCGGGAAAAAGAAGGGGTTTTTACCGGAAAATACGCGATTAATCCTTTTACGAAAAAAAGAATGCCTATATACGCCGCAAACTTTGCTTTAATGGAGTATGGCGCGGGGGCGGTTATGTCTGTTCCGGCGCATGATCAAAGAGACTTTGAATTTGCAAAAAAATATAATCTCGAAATAAAAGTAGTTATTACTCCGGAAAACAAACAACTCGATTCGTTGGCAATGACTGAAGCTTATACCGAAGACGGAATACTTGTAAACTCCGGAGAATTTAACGGCGTAAAAAATAAAGAAGCAATGGAAGCTATAGCAGACCGGCTTAAATCAAATGAAATCGGAGATAAAAAGATAAACTTTCGATTAAGAGACTGGGGAATATCCCGCCAAAGATATTGGGGCGCGCCCATACCGATAATATATTGCGACAAATGCGGCATAGTTCCGGTTCCGGAAAAAGAGCTTCCGGTTCTTTTGCCGGAAGGCATTAAAATGGAAAAACATGGAGGCTCGCCTCTTGAAAAAGCGGAAAGCTTTAAAAAAACCGAATGCCCGTTATGCAAATCGAAAAACGCCCGCCGAGAAACCGACACAATGGATACCTTTGTGGAATCTTCTTGGTATTTTGAAAGATATTGCAACCCCCAGTATAAAGACGGAATGATAGAAAAGGATAAAAACGATTATTGGATGCCGGTTGATCAATATATAGGCGGCGTGGAACATGCGGTTTTACATCTTCTTTATGCAAGATATTTTACAAGAGTTTTAAATAAATTCCGGCTTGTTAATCATAAAGAGCCTTTTACCAACCTTTTAACTCAAGGAATGGTATGCAAAGAAACCCATAAATGCGTAAAATGCGGATTTTTATTTCCGGAACAGGTTGTTAAAGAGGAGAACCAAAATAAAAAATGCGCAAAATGCGGCGGCGAAGTTAAAACCGGCAGAGTGGAAAAAATGTCCAAATCCAAAAAGAACGTAATAGAACCTTCGGAGCTAATATCTAAATACGGAGCGGACACAACCAGATTATTCTGCTTATTTGCGGCTCCTCCGGAACGAGACCTTGAGTGGAGCAAAACCGGAGTGGAAGGGGGCTTTCGCTTTATAAACAGAGTTTTTAGAATAGTTAATAAAAATATTAAAGCGTTTGCTTCGGCTACGCCATATACGGATAGCTCCGATAAACTTACCGGAGAAACAAAAAAGCTTTATAAAAAAACTCATGTTACAATCGCAAGAGTAACAAACGACATAGAAAACAGATTTCATTTTAATACCGCAATAAGCGCGGTAATGGAGCTTGTAAACTCGCTTTATCTTATAGATGATAATAAAAACGCAAAAAAAGATCCGAATTTTGTAGGAGTTTTAAAATTTGCCATAGAAACCGGAATACTACTTCTCGCGCCCATAGTTCCCCATGTTTGCGAAGAATTATGGCAAACATTAGGGCATAAAAAGGGCGTAACATACGCTAAATGGCCCCAATATCGTAAAGAGGAGCTTGCAAAAGAAGAGGTTCAGATAGTCGCGCAGGTAAACGGCAAAATAAGAAGTAAATTTTTATCCGAAACAGACATAGACGATGAAAAATTAAAAGAGATTGCGCTTGCGGACGAAAGAGTCTTAAATTTTATAAATAATAAGCCTATTAAAAAGGTTATTGTGGTAAAAAATAAATTGGTTAATATAGTGGTATAAGATAAAGGCAAAAAAAGCCCGTTATTAAAAATACTTAATTGTAAAAAAGGGCGATTGTAAAAAGATTTGTCGGAATTAGTAATAAGCGTATGCCGATTTAAATCAATTCGGCTATGTCCGAGTTTGTTTGCGTCGCTTTTTGCTTGTTGTCTCGGATTTTCGGCTTAAGATTTTTCGTTTGGCTTTGTCCGTTAATCATAAAAGATAAAATTGATATAATAGAGTAAAAAATTGAAACCATATTTTAAAAAAACAGGCATTCGAATCTTTTGCGGGGATGTTATAGAGACGCTTCAACAATTTCCTTCCGAAAGTATAGACATGATTTTTGCGGATCCGCCGTATAATTTATCTAACGGAGGTTTTACCTGCCATGCAGGTAAAAGAGTCGACGTTAATAAAGGAGTTTGGGATCAAAGCAAAGGAACGGAAGAGGATTTTAAATTTTATTATGACTGGATAAAAGCCTGTAAGACAGTTTTGAAATCAGACGGTTCATTATGGATTTCCGGCACATATCATTCCATATATTTATGCGGATACATCCTTCAAGAGCAAGGATGGCATATTATCAACGATATCTGCTGGTATAAGCCGAATGCGCCTCCGAATCTTTCCTGTAGAATGTTTACGGCAAGCCATGAGACGCTTTTATGGGTGAAAAAAAATAAAAGCGCCAAACATACTTTTAATTATAAATTAATGAAGCATGGCGATTTTAAACAAGATATTATAAAAAAACCTGATAAACAAATGAGAAGCATATGGGCTATAGGCGCGCCTAAAAACGGAGAAAAAAAATACGGAAAACATCCTACCCAAAAGCCGGAAGCGCTACTGGAAAGAATAATAGCCGCTTCGAGCAATGAAAAAGACATAGTTTTGGATCCTTTTTGCGGCAGCGCTACTACAGGGGTTGCCGCAATAAGACATAAAAGAAAATTTATAGGAATCGATTTTGAAAAAGAATATCTTGATAACTATGCAATACCGAGAATTAAAGACGAGTTATCCGCTTCTTCTTTTTCGGACTACCTCTTAAAAGAGGAAAAGGCTGAATATAGTCTGCTTCCATAAGGAATATTATGAAAAAAGTATGCGAAATTACCGGAAAAACAGAGGAAGAATATTTTAATTGTCTTATAGACACATTGAAAAACAAAATTACGCAGTGGGATTATTTTGTTAATTGGAAAAAAGTATTGGGAAATACCTCGCCGTTTGAAAAAGAATTAAATCTTTTAAATACCTTAATAGGTAAAAAAAATATTTTACAAGAAGCTAAGAATTTAATCCTTGAATACCCTAAAATTATAAAAGCGATTCCTTTTTTGCTTGCAATAAGAGAAAAATCGGTTGAAGTTTTGGTTGATGTCAATCATTTTGTGTATAACAATTTTGATTTTTCCATAAAATCCCCGTCCGAAGAACAGGCGAATAATTTTGCCGAATTTATCGTTAAATCCGGCATAGGAGACCTATTATCCCGACAAAAAATCAAAAATATTCCGGATTATGTTACCGGCGTAGAGGTGGGTTTAGACAGCAATGCCAGAAAAAACAGGGGCGGCAAATTAATGGAAGCTATAGTTGAAAACTTTGTTGCGGATGCATGTATAAATACTAATGCAAGATATTTATCTCAAGCTACTGCAAAAAAGATAAAATCGGAATGGAATATATCCGTAACCCAAGATAAAACGTCAAGAATTATAGATTTTGCCATTAATAAAGAAGAAAAACTTTATTTTATCGAAACAAATTTTTACGGCGGAGGCGGTTCCAAACTAAAATCTACCGCAACCGAATATATAAAAATGAATTCATACTGGAATGATCAGGAAATAACATTTATATGGGTTACGGACGGAAACGGATGGCGGACAAGTTATAACCCATTAAGAGAATATTTTGATAGTTCCGATTTTTTACTTAATCTTGAAATGCTGCAAAAAGGATATTTGACTGAGGTTATAAAAAAATTTTAGGAGAATAAATTAAAAATGATAGACCTCCACTCCCATACAATATACTCGGACGGAGAATTAATCCCCGCGGAGCTTGTCCGCCGAGCGCAAAGCATAGGCCTAAAAGCAATAGCCATCACAGATCATGACGACGGCTCTAACATGGATTTTATAATACCCAAAATAGTATCCATAGCTTTGGAGTTGAACTATATATTAAAAAATATTAAAGTAATACCCGGCATAGAAATAACTCATGTTCCGCCGCAATTAATAAAAGATAAAGTTTTAAAGGCAAGAAAACTGGGCGCAAAAATAGTTGCGGTTCATGGCGAAACAATAGTCGAGCCTGTTGCAATAGGAACAAACAAAGCCGCGATAGAGGCGCAAGCCGATATATTAGCCCATCCCGGATTAATAACCGAAGAAGACGCAATACTTGCAAAGGAAAAAAACGTTATGCTTGAAATAACCGCAAGAGCGGGACACAGCTTAACAAACGGACATGTAGCGCGGCTTGCAAAACAAATCGGCGCAAAAATTATTATAAATACCGATACTCATTCTCCGGAAAATTTAATAAACATAGAAACCGCAAAAAAAATAACGCTTGGCGCAGGGCTTAGCGAACAGGATTTTAAAACAATGCAAAAAAACGCATACAATCTAATATCATAACAAACATGGCTTTACCCGAATTATTTGTTTTAGATAATTACGATTCCTTTACCTACAATCTGGTTCAGCTTTTTATGCCGTTTAATCTTAAAATAAAGGTTTGTAGAAACGATAAGGCAACGATTAATTACGTTGAAAAAATAAACCCGGATTACATCCTTATAAGTCCCGGTCCAAAAGATCCGAAAAACGCCGGAATATCTATTGAGTTAATAAAAAAATTTGCAAACAAAATACCTATACTCGGGGTATGTTTGGGAATGCAGAGCATAAACGAGGCGTTTGGAGGCAAAACTTTAAAAGCGCCAATTCCGGTTCACGGCAAAACCTCTTTAATACATCATAACGGAAAAGGGGTTTTGAAAAACGTTAAATCTCCCTTTAAAGCCGCAAGATACCATTCGCTATCTGTAGATTTAAATACTGCTTCGCCTCTTCAAATAACCGCAAAAACCGAAGACGGAATAATAATGGGGATAGAATATCCGGCATATAAGATTTACGGAGTTCAGTTTCATCCGGAAAGCTTTTTAACCGAACATGGCGAAATAATAGCCGAAAATTTTTTAAAAACCAAAAGATAGCTATAAAATGCGAGGCGTTAGTATAGCGCGCCCAAAAGTTAAGACAAGAGCAACAATAAATGTTGTCGAAGAGACAGGGCAAAATAATTAAGGGGTTTTTAATCGGAGGCAAGCAGGTTGCAAATTATGTAGTATTATCCTCTTTTTTATGGAATATAACCGAAAACAGAATGCTTAATATAATTATTGTTAAAATAATATAAAGGGAATGTTCGGTTTTAAATCCTATGGCGGCAAGTTTGTTTTCGAAGATTAATTTTATTCCTACAAAAACCAAAAGTAAAGATATGCCTATTTTTAGGTATCTGAACTTATCCGCTACATTTGCAAGCATAAAAAATAAGGACCTTAAGCCGATTATGGCAAATATGTTGGCGAAGAATACAATATAAGGATCCGTAGTTACCGCAAAAATTGCGGGAATAGAATCCAAAGCAAATACAAGGTCTGTAAACTCTATCAGCATTACCACTATAAATAACGGGGTTATAAAGATTTTTTTATTGCGCTTGATAAAAAAGTTTTTTCCTACATAACGTTTAAAAACCGGAATATGTTTTGATAAAAATTTTACCATCCAATGTTTTTGAGGCTCTATTTTTTCCTCTTTGTTTCTATCGAGAAAGATTTTTATGCCGGAATATGTCAAAAAAATGCCGAAAAGGGTTAATATCCAATGAAATTTATGAATTAATGCGGCGCCGGCAAAAATGAATATGCAACGGAGAATAACCGCTCCGAGTATTCCGTAAAAAAGAACCGGCTTATAGTGTTGGGGTCTTACGGAAAAGGATGTTAGTATCATTAATATAACAAAGAGATTATCGATTGAAAGAGTATATTCTATTATATATCCGGTAATAAAACTAAGGGAGATATGATTTCGATATAGGGTAAGGTTTTGTTGAAAACTTTCCGCATTTGCAGACAGAGGTAAATGATTCGCATAACGTTTTGCCGTTTGCAACAGCTCTTCGTTGCATTCTATTCCGTGCAAGCGCTCTCCGTAAAATTTTAAAAAGATATAAAATAAAAGGGCAAAGGAAATCCAAATTAATGTCCAAATAGTAGATTCCTTAAATGATACTATATGGGTTTTACGCCCTACAAATAGCAGGTCGAACGCCAAAATAAGAAATACAAAAAGTATAAAAGAGGCAAAATAGGATAATTCGGTAATATTCATATGCAGCCGTTTAAAATAATAATTAAGATTTAAAGATTTTCTCGAAACCTGTATTAATTGCTATTTGTTTAAGGCTTGCCTGTATATATTATATTGTTTGTATAAGCAAATGAAAAATATTTGCTATGATTACGGAGATAAAAAGGAACCGAGTATGAAAACAAAAGGGGCGGAAAAACTCGGGAGATAAAAATAAATATTTTTTTTGATACTTTTTAAATAAACAGATGAAAACATATCAGGCATTGACGATTCCTTTTTTCGTCATTTTAATAACGGCGGTTTTAAAGCAGCTTCTTTTTATTCCGCCGTTATTAACTATCTAACTTATAAAATTTCATTAAAAAAATCGAAACAAATTTTCTATCGATAAAAAAAGACCGGCTTTTTATAAAAATAAAGAAAAATTTATAAAATAATATATTCGGTCTATCGCGGCAGACCATAGATGTATAAAAGCGTTCCTCCGATTTGTCGCGGCAGACCTTAAATTGATAAAAACGTTTATCCGATTTATAAAGTTTGATTCCTAATTATTAAAACCAAGGCGCCAATCATTAAGCCCAAGTTAATAAACATTCAAGCCAAGTTGACGGTTATTAGAATCGAGTTGACCACACATAAAACCAAATCGACAATTATTCAAGTCGAGTTGACAACAGTAAAAATTAAATTGACAACATATAAAATCAAGTCGATAATATGCAACATGGGTTAAAAAAAGTAAAAACAGGCGTTAATTTATAAAAGCAGGTCTACTTTCGGTTGTTTTACGGCAAGCATGGCAATTACAAACAGGCGCTTATAGAATACACGCAAACTTTAATCAAAGTAGAAAAAACGCCTACTAATAAGAGACAAGAAATATTAATTCCGCCGCGTAACAAAGCGGTTTGCTTGCTTGCTTGACGAAAAAAACTTTTTCAAACTCGCAAACCGGCGCAATTTTAAGTTGTTCGGCGGAACTTAAACAAAGGAAACAGAATGAAAAGAAGAGTCCCTCGCAGCCAAGCCGAGCTTATCTTTTTCGCGCAAAAGATAGCATCCGGATTAAAAAAAGATCCGGAATTATTTTCTAATACGCCCGTAGGATATAAGCAATTAAACGACATAATCGACGAAGTTCGGCAATCTATATCCGAAGTTGCGGAGCAAAAATCGCAATATCTTGCGGCTCTCGAAAAAAAACAAAAAAGAATAAAAACCCTTTATAAAGACGCTGCGGAGGTTGCCAATTATTTATATAGAATAGGCAAAAATAAAAAAGAGATTTTATCAAAAGTAGGCATAAATAACGCCGAAAAAAAATCTCCCGAAAAACCCGGGCAATGTCTGAATTTCAATATAGTAAAACAAAATATAAACGGCTCCATAACATTAAAATGGAAACGTCCTAAAAACGGCGGCGCGATAAAAAGCTATATAATACAAAGAAAAGAGTTTAACGCAGCGTCTGACGCTTGGGAAACAGTATGGGCGCAAACCGGAAAACAGACGGAATTAAAAAAACAGCCGCAAAACAAAATTCTTGAATATAGAGTTTGCGCTTTAAACAGTCTTGGCATAGGGGAACCAAGCAACAGCGTAACCGCAAAGTTTTAAAAAACTTATGCTATTGAAAGCCTTGATAAATAGATAAAAGTTTTATAAAGAAAAAATATACATAAAGTCTTAAAAATAAAGAAAATAGCTTTTGATTTTTGTTGCATTATTTTGACGGATGTTATTATTGCCTGTCATTTCGACAAGTAAAGCGAGGAGAAATTCCTTAACTATCTGTTAAAAATGATTAAACTTCTCCTTTTGATAGATAAGATAGTTCTTTAAATAAAGGGATTTCTCCCTTCGGTTCGAAATGACAAGCTTTTGATTTTTGTTGCGAGGGCGGCGGAAACAATTAAGGGATTTCTCCCTTCGGTCGAAATGACAAACAAAAACAACGCTCGGCAAAGAAACAACGGGCGCTAACAAAGCGGGCTTTAACATAAGCTGTTTCTGCCTGTCATTTCGACGAGTGAAATGAGGAGAAATCCCTTAATAATAAAGCGATAAATAATAAATATCGGCAAAACATTTAAGCTTAAAATACAAATTTCTCGGCATCGACTAATAAACATTATCTACAGAGGGCGCATTTGAAAACAAATAATAAAATAATAAGCTTGTCCGACGCCATTTCAAAGTTTGTTCATAATAATTCTCATATCTGCATAGGCGGATTTACCTTGAATAGAAATCCTATGGCTGCGGTTTACGAGATAATCAGACAAAAAATAGGCGGGCTTCATCTTTACGTTCATTCCAACGGGCAAGGAGCGGACGAATTAATAGGCGCCGGCGCGGTTTCCAAATTAGAGCTTGCTTATGCCGGAACAGGAAGATTTGCGCCTACATGTATTAGGTTTGCAAAAGCCGCTTGCGCAAAAAGTATTTTAATAGAAGATTATTCTAATTATCAGATGACCTTAAGATTTATGGCGGGCGCTATGGGAGTTCCTTTTTTACCTACTACAACCTCTCTTGGCTCGGATATAATAAAAAAATGGGGTTTTTCGGCAGATATTAGAAAACAGGATAAAAGACTTCCGGCAGATAAACTTATAGTTATTGATAATCCTTTTGAAAAAGAAAAAAGGGCTTCCAAAGTAGTATTAGTTCCGGCTATTAATCCGGATATTGCAATTATCCACGCTCAGACTGCGGATAGCAAAGGAAACGTAAGAATAGAAGGCTTGACCTTTTCCGATACCGAGCAGGCAAAAGCCGCGAAACATTTAATTGTAACCTGCGAAAAAATTGTAGCTCCCGAAGAGCTAAAAAATAATTCCGGCTTAAATACCTTGCCGCATTTTTGCGTTGACGCTGTTGTGGAAGCGCCTTACGGGGCATATCCTACGGCTTGTTTTAAGCGTTACGATTATGACTCGGAATTTTTAAAAATGTACGAAAAATATGCAAAAGATGATTTGCTTTATAGCAAGTATCTTGACGACTATATTTATAAAACCAAAGATCAGGCGGATATGCTTGAAAAAAATATAGGCAATATGCGGCTATGCGCTTTAAAGGCTGACGCTGATAAAGGCTATTAAAAGCGGGGCATATAACTGCGCGGTTTGCCCGTTTGCGGCGTTGAAAAAAAATTTTAATCCTCTTTGTTATAAAGCGGTCTTTAAATAAAGGGATTTCTCCCTTCGGTTCGAAATGACAAGCCTTTTATTTTTGCCTGTCATTTCGACGAGCAAAGCGAGGAGAAATTCCTTAACTATCTGTTAAAAATAAT
>JAFDMD010000014.1 GCA_019306185.1 Deltaproteobacteria bacterium | reverse complement strand
GTTGGCAAGAAGTCGCTCCGCAGTTATAAAGATGCTTTCTTTATAATCGCCTATTTCTATTATGTCTTCCGTAGGAAGAAATATGTCTGTATTTGTCCATATTGTTACGTTGTCAAAGCGAACTCTTTCTATGTTTTTTAATTGATCCGCATCCCCTGTTGTAAGGTCTGTAACTTTAAAGTATTCTCCGTCTTTTACTATGTCGTAGTTTGCGTAGGTTCCTTTGTATTTTGCTATGTCGAGGCCTTCTCCGCCGTCTATTGTATCGTCTCCCGCGCCGCCTTTTATTATGTCGTTGCCCGCGCCGCCTTTTAATGTGTCGGAACCTGCGCCTCCGGATATCCAATCGTTGTTATCGGTTCCTATTATGGTATCTGCTCCCGCGCTGCCGTAAACGGTTGTTATGTTGTTAAGCTCGCTCATTTTAACGTATGCCGGATTGTCTAATATTAAGGTCGCATTGCTGTTTTCGGAGGTCGCTACTTGTCCGAGATTGATATTGTTCCATTCGTAGCCTATTGGATTTGTAGTAAAATCAACCGCCGCGACTTCTAACGTTGCGCCGTTTGTCATGGTCATTGTAGAGCGGGATAATACGGGGTTGCCTTCTATTTTTTTTCTGTCCGGTATTTCTACGCTTAGATTTATGGATTGCACGCCAAGATTATCTAATGTTTTTAATTCACCGGCGTCTGTAACGCCGTTGGAATTTGCGTCTTGCCATACTCGCAAAATTTCCCACATGGAATCGTTTTTATCGAATATGTTGTCTTGATTGCTATCGAGGGTTTTAAGAGCCTGTAGCCCGTCCGAAACGTTTTCAACGTAATATTCGCTTATTGTTTCGGTTATGTCGTTTATTATTCCATCTTCGTTTTTATCATGAACTAATATGCCGTCCTCCGCGCTTACCCAGCCTGTTCGTTCCGCATATTGATCGTTGTCCACGTCAAATACTACGTTTGAATTTTGGTAACTTATTAATTTTACCCCGTCTCCGTTTAAATCCAATACAAGCGGATCTATGTTAAGATAATCAAAAGCGTCCGAATAATAATTGCCTATGTCCGCCATAAGAGAGGTATATTTGTCGCCGCTTAATGTAAAATTGTATTTGTCTTGAGCTTCGCTTAATAGCCGCGGAGTATCAAAATATGATAGCTCGTAATTGACTGGCAGTTTGTGGACAACAGAGGCGCTCGGTTTGAAAATATGCTTGCCGTAGCCCTTTTAAGCCTAATATCCGGCTGGAACGAACTCGCGGCATAGGGGATTTTGATTTAAGATATTTGAGAAATCATCAGGGAAAAGAGGCGGATTTTTTAATATTAAAAGATAATATTTCTTTATGTTTGTTTGAAGCAAAATTAAAAGAAACCTCTCCGGCTTCATGCGGAACATATTTTAGCAGGCTTCTTAATATCCCGCTTTTTCAGGTTATCGCAGATTATGATAAAATAGAGGCGTTTTCCGATCAAAGATATGTCGCATCCGCTCCGAGAATTATGAGTCTTATGGGTTGAAAAAAAAGAGGCGCGATTTTTTAACTTTTTTAAAAAAGGAGAATAACAATGGCTTTATTTATTGAACACCTTTTGAAAAACAAATGGGCTATTCAGGTAATTCAAAATACCTTATCGCTTCATGCTCATGTGCCGATAAGGCTTTTGGACAGAACAAAAATACCCGATAATATTAAAAAATTAAAACTTTCGGAAATAACCTCTAATGACGTACAAAGATTTAAAAATAGAAATAAATCGCCTTGGATAACAATTCCGAGCAATATAAATCCTATGATAGAATATCTTAGAAATAATACGGAACAACAATGGATTGCATGGGAGCAGGCTTTTATAAGCGCGTTTCTTAAAAATCAGAAGGATAAAACCATATTGCCTTATTATAATGAAGATATGAATATAGCCGCATATCCTATAAAAATTGATAACCATTTTGACGGCTTTTTGGTTATATGTCCCTGTTTTAAAGAGCCGGGAAATAACTCATATGGACGTTTTTATAACAAGATAGTTAGAAATTTTACCTCAAAAGTAATAGAGAATTTACCGAAAAAAAAGGCAAACTCCGATTATGACGCGGATGAACTTGCCCTTTACGGCTATTCCAAAAGCTGGATTAAAAGGGAACAGCTTCAGGAAAAAAGGGATATTTTGGGAAAGACCTTTGAAGATATATTTAATATTAAATGCGAGCTTTCGGATGAGGCAAATTTGCAAAATAGCTCTTACGAATCTATATCACAAACAATTTTTGCCGTTAATCAGCCTGATATGTCCGACATTCTATCGGAATTATTGGAACATACGGATCAAAATATATGTTTTGATTTAACGCAGCGACATAAAGATAATAATATATTAATATTAAAAAAGAATGGCTCGATCAAACTTGCCGAATATTCGCAAGAAAGAAAAAAGGTATGGATAGAAAATTATAAACCGAATAAAAAAACGGACGATATGCTTTTAAAGGTTGAGCGGATACTACGGGAATCGGGTACCGCTTACGGAACTCTTTATCAGGGATATACAAGCGATAAATTAAAAAGATTCTGGAACTGGCTAACCGAAGAATTCGGTATAGTAGCCGAAAGTAATAAAAATATATATGAGCGTATAGTAAAAGAGATAGCGCAGCTTTTTACGGCAGATATGTCAACCATTTATACCTTTAATTATCCTGAAAATATTCTTGAATATAAAGCGGAATATTTACAGCATAAAGATAAGGATTTTGCGCAAACCTTAAAAGATAACATGGAGAATGCGGGTAAGGATAAAAAGTTAAGACGTAACGCCATTAGTTATAGATGTTCCGAAGATAAAAAGCCTAATTTTTGCAGGGCTTTACTTTCGGACGGAACTTGGGATCCTCCCGAGGAAAGAACGCTTAACCCACAAAAGGGACTAATAAGCCGTTTAAGTCTGCTATGGCTCTTTCCATAACGGTTAATAACCGTTTATTCGGGGTATTGGAAATAGCCGGTTTTTCGCCGTATCAATTCAGATACGCAAATTTTTTAATGGCGTCCGACATATCCGATATATTGGGTAATTTTCTTTATCAAAAGGAGATGATGAGCGTATTAAATCGCCTTACGGAGACTATTTTGGATCCTGATAAAAAGGAGGAGGAAAAATATAAAAGCATCTGCAAAGAATTGGCGTATATATTTTTTGCAAACGCTTCCGCATTATATATTCCTGTTAAAAATAAAATCGGAGAGTATGAGCTAGCGGCGTCCGAGAATATAAAATATTTTGAAGAGAATAAAAAAGGCTCGGACAGATTTATGTTAAAAGATAAGGATAAAGCGGAACCTCTTATAAACGCTAAAACCAAAAAATTTTTTGATAGAAAAAATAAACCGGAGGAGCGGAAAAAATCCGGGCTGGGGCAAAGATTTTTTGTATAGGCAGTTTTTTCTTGATAATTTTGACTGGTTTATTCCGGTTCCGGTAATTAATCATAGAAATAATAACATGGTTGGCGGATTATATCTGTATTATAAAAACCATCCTGCTGATGACAATAAAGCGCCTATATCCGTAAAACAATTGAAGCCTACTATTGAATTTATATCCGATTTTTTATCTCTTTTGATAAATGCAATTCAGATTGACAGAGAGCGGATTGAAAAAATGCAGCAAATTTTAAGGCATGAATTAAAACAGGCGATAGATTCCATTTCGCAGGGAGCAAAGGATATATTAGATATAATTGACAAGCCTATACCGCCGGCGATGCCTGCAAGAAATATTCATTTTTATCTTAAGAGCAGAATAGACTTAAAATATAGAGATATGAAGGCGTTTAGAAAAACTTTGATAGATATGATAAAAATACTAAATGTTGAAGATTTTGATAATTTTATAAAAAGCGGTTTGGAGCCTATAATGTATATGTTTGCAAAAAAGCATGGCGATATAATAGATTCTAATAAGGAAGCCGTTAATATAAGAAAAATGTTTATTGAAATATGGAAATCCCAGATAAATAGCCAAGATTTAAAATTCCCTTTTAAAGAATGGAAAATAACGCCGATTATAAAAGTAAATAAGGCTGTGTTACAAGGAATATTGCAAAATCTTATCGGAAACGCGGCAAGATATTCGATTTATGGCAGCGATATAGAGGCATATATTGAATATACCGAATATAATATAAAAATACATGTTGTAAATATAGCGCCCTCTTTTAAAAATAATAAAGAAGAGGATAGTATATTTACCCAAGGCTTTAGAGGGAGTAATGTTGAAGCAGAAACCAATTTTGCGTATTGCGGCAAATATGTCTTTCATTACTTTAGAGGGAGTAATGTTGAAGCAGAAACAGGCGGAGAGGGTTTGGGGCTTTCTATAGCAAGAAGATTATGCGAACATCTTGGCGGAAGTCTTGATCTTGAAATTGAAAAACCGGAAAAAAATAAAAGAAGCAGATTCGATTTTATAGTTACGCTTCCTAATACGCTTTTAATAAAATAAGAATAATCAAGAAAAATAGCGGGGGTAAAAATATGATATTATGGCTTGAAGATAGAAAAGAGTCCGTTTCCTTATATAAAGGAATATGCGAAAATAATTTTGGACTTACGGTTAAAATGGTTTCTAACGAAGGGGATTTTTATGGATTTTTGAAAAATAACAGTAAAGATATTTCTCTTATTATAATAGATATAATGCTTTACGGAGTGAAAAATTTAAATAATATCGACATAACCGATTCAGATACGGATTCGGGCAAAGAAGCCGGGTGGATTGTAATCGAAAAGATTCTTAGAACAAAAGAGAAAATTAAGGAGCCTTATGCAAAAATACCTATAATAATTCTTACGACATTAGATTTTTATGAAGAGGATAAAAAAAGGCTGCAAGATTTAAGTCGGTTTTCAAGAGAAAATGATTTGCCGGAAATAAAATATTTTGAAAAAAATATGCAAAGAACAGATTTTGCCGATTATCTTAAAAGTATTGATTTATAAAAGGATATATTAAAATGTATATAAAACGGATTTTTTTTATTACTTTTTTTATCTTATTTTTTTTAAATATTGATAATACAAATATTGCCTGCGCCTCTAATATAACGGAAGCCAATTTGTCCGGCGAAAATCTATTATCAGAAAAGTTAGAATCTAACTCTTCGGCTTTTAAAGACCACGTTGAAAATTTAGTATTTAAAGAACTCTAAGATACGAATGTGTCGAGTAGTAAGAGGATTGAAATTATTGTTGCATGTCTTTCAGCGTTAATTTTATTGATACAAATAGCTGGAATTTTATTGGTATCTAAAATTATGAAGGATTCCCAAGAAGCTAATAAAAGATTTGATGGCAAAATTGATAAACAAGCCAACGAATTTAATAAAAACGCTAAAGACTTAAAGCAGGAATTAAAGGAAGATTCCAAAGACTTAAAGAAAGAGCTAAAAGCAGACCAACAGGCTTCGAATGATAAAGTTGATAAAAAAATTAAAGAATTTGACAAAACAATTAATGAAAAAGTCGATTTTTTATTAAATAGAACAATCGCGTCAAAGTTTAATAAGGCCGAAATTGACGCTGGCGATAGAATTGATAGATATTTAGAAAAAGATTTTTCAAAGGCTCTTGATGATAGATATTTAAAAATGGAATATGTATATAATCAATTCTGGAACGCTCGGACCCCTTTATTGAAAAAAGCTTTATCTGAAAATAATGGCAAACAGGTTTCTAAAAATAATGGCGAGCAGGTTATTGATATATGGGATAGGCTTTTTAAAACCAATCTTGCGTTAAGGGAGTTGCTCTCCGGCAATGATAGAGACGTATTTGACGGATTAGGAATTTTAGATAATATAATTAAAAATGATATAGATGCAATATTTCCGAAAGACCCCTTATGGGAGTTAATTCTATTATTAAAGGAACAAAACAGATTAAGCCCTGATAATTATAATATAGCTAAGGAGTTAGGAAGAAAAATAGGGAAAAGTTTTATATATGCTCCGCATTAAAAAAATAAAAATTGACAACAATAGCTTCGAGATATATTGAAACAAAATAAAAAATATAATGTTCGATAGGTATATAAAAGGCAAACTTATTGGTTTTGTTTTTTTATATTTATCGGAATTGGTCGTTTTTAAATTTTATTAAAATTTATAGAAGGAGAAAAAAAGTATAATGAAAAAAACAACTTTAAGCGTTATAAAGGCGGATATAGGAAGTATCGGAGGACATATTTGCCCCAGTCGCTACCTTTTAGATAATGTGGAAAATTATATAAAAGAGAATAAAAAGGATATGCTTATTGATTTTAGAATAAGTTATACCGGAGACGACATAGCGATTTTATCCGTTCATAACAGGGGAAAAGATGATTCGGACATTCATAAGCTGATGTTTGACGCTTTTATGAAAGGAACCGAAGCGGCGCGCGAACAAGGTTTGTACGGAGCAGGTCAGGATTTATTAAAAGATTCTTTTTCCGGCAATATAAAAGGAATGGGTCCTGCGGTTGCGGAGTTGGAATTTGAAGAGCGTCCGAATGAGCCTTTTGTATTTTTTGCCGCTGATAAAACCGATCCGGGCGCTTATAATCTTCCCCTTTATCTTGCTTTTACAGATCCTATGCACTGTTCCGGCTTAATACTTTCCCCTAAAATAAGCGAAGGTTTTAGGTTTGACATTATGGATGTTTCATACACGGATGCAGATAAGGTAATATCTCTTAACTCTCCTGAAGAAACCTATGATATTGCGGCGTTATTAAGAGATCCGGAACGCTTTGTAGTGGAAAGCATTTATTCGAGAAACTCCGGCGAACAAGCGGTTTCGGTAAGCACTACAAGACTTCATAATATCGCCGGAAAATATACCGGAAAAGACGATCCCGTTATGCTGGCAAGAGTTCAGGGTAATTTTCCGGCAACAGGCGAAATACTTTCTCCGTTCCATATAGCCCCTTATGTAGCGGGTTTTATGAGGGGAAGCCATAACGGACCTCTTATGCCTGTTCGTTTTAATACTTCGGTATCCTTTTTTGACGGACCTCCGGTTGTATCATGCGCGGCATACTGCGTTCATGGCGGACATCTTACCGAGCCTACCGACGCTTTTGCTCATCCTTTCTGGGATTATGTAAGAGAAAAAGTATCGGAAAAAGCAATTGAAATAAGAAAACAAGGTTTTTTTGGAAATGCAATGCTTCCTTACAGCGAACTTGAATACGGCGGAATTGTAGATAAAATGGAAAAATTAGAAGGCAGATTCAAAATAAAAGATGACAAAAAATAATCAAGCCTTTAAACAGGCTCTTAAAATAGGAAGACCTCCTAATATAAAAAAGCTTTTTCCCAATTCAAACGCCCTGATAGTAAGCGGCAAGTTTATAGACAGGGCGTTGATTAAAAAAGGAAAAGCAATAGCGCTGGCGGCTAACGGAAGAAGCTATTTTATAATAAAAGGAGTTCTTCAAGCCGCGCAAAAAGCAAATGCAGCCGTAATTTTGGAAATAGCAAAATCGGAAGGCGGAATAAACGGATATTGCGCGGTAAATTTTTGGAATCTTGCAAGAATTGTCGATTTTTTATGCAATCAACTTAATATAACCGTTCCCGTAGCGATTCATGCGGATCATTACAAAATAAAAACCGCAAAGGATATAGAGGAGGCAAAAAACCAAATCCCCTCTTTATTTGACGCGGGAATAACATCTATGGCAAACGACGCCTCTTTTTTGCCCGAAGATAAAAATTTAAATGCAAATATTCTATTATCCTCTTATATTCCCTCATGGGCGGGGTTTGAAACCGAAGTTGGCGAAATAAAAGGCGCCGCGGGGCTTTCTACGGTTGAGGACTCCCTTTTTCTCACTGCGGGGCTAAACGCTTACAATATATTTCCGGACTGGCTTGCCTTAAACAACGGAACGGTTCATGGAATAGAGGAAAGCGGCGGAGGAATTCAGGTAGAACTTACAAAAAAAATTCATCGGACTCTTGCGCCTTATACTATATCCGGCGCCCAGCACGGAACTTCGGGGAATAGCCTTGCCTTGTTAAAAAAAATAACGGAACAGACAAAAACTACAAAAGCAAACGTCGCCACAGCATTACAGATGATTTCTTGGGGCGTTAAAACAACTGATACAGGCAATGCGGTTTTAGACGACAACGGAGATTTTATAAAGGTTAAGGGGCTGGGAGTAAGTCAAGAGGTTTGGGAAGAGATGCAAATATACGCTTTAAATCATAATTTAAAAGCCGGCGATTTGAAAAAATCAAATCTCGCTTTTGAAAACCGACTAATGAGTCAAAGCAAAAAAATAAAAGAGAGAATGGCAAAAGGGGTTGAAGAATTTGCTTATAATCTTATTAAAAATATATTTAATTCCGAAAATACCGCCCCTCTTGTTTACGAAAGCATAATCGAGGCGGACTCTTATAGCGCAAAGCCAAAAGGCGAAAAAATTGAAAATAAAAAAGATTGGACGCCGGAAAAAATAATCTTTAAAGCCTCTTTGCTTAAAACTTCAAAAGATGACGAGACGGGAGATTTTGACGATTAAAATTCAGAAAAAAAAAAATTGCCATTTTTGCGGAGCGGAGCTTAAAAGAAAATATATAGACGGAATACAAAGGCTTTTTTGCAGTTTTTGTAAAACCCCTATTTACGAAAATCCTATACCCGCGACATGCGTTGTTGTTTTGGATAAAGATAACAGGCTAATTTTGGTAAAAAGAAGCGTAGAGCCTAAAAGAGGTATGTGGTGTTTGCCCGGAGGTTTTATGGAGCTTTTTGAATCTCCGGAAAGAGCCGCTTTAAGAGAATTAAAAGAGGAGACAAACTTAACCGGCGAAATAGACCTGCTGCTTGGGGTTAGAGCAAATGCAAACCCTGTTTACGGAACCGTTTTAGTGATAGGTTATCTCATAAAAAATTTTTCGGGAGATATGTCGCCCGGCGACGACGCTTCGGATATTGATTTTTTTGTTTACGATAAGAGTATGCCGGAGGCGGCTTTTGATAGCCATGATTATTTTATTAGAACCGTTTTTAATAATATGCCGCTATTACAACAAAAAAAGGAACTATTATAAAAAAATAATTAAGGGATTTCTCCCTTCGGTCGAAATGACAGTCCAAGATTATTTTCTGTTATTTTAACATAAGTTATTTTTGCTTGTCATTTCGACGAGTAAAGCGAGGAGAAATCTCTTAATAAAAAGCTATAAAGTAATAACAAAGCTATAAATAATAGATATTGGCAAAACCGTTTACGTTTAAAATGCAAATTTTTTGGCAAAGGCGCTATATTCGGCGTTTTTATTTTCTAAATATTTTGGGTTTATCGTTTTTAACGAGACGATAATATAATAAGTATTAATGGTATCATAGGAGGCGCTAATTCAAATTCGTTTTAGCGCGCCTTGATATCGGAACAAAGTATTAATGGTATCATAGGAGGTGCTAACTAATGGAACAGGAAGAGAAATTTTATGAAAAGATGAAAAAAAAAGGGGTCTCGAGACGAGATTTTATGCGTTATAGCGCTTATCTGACTGCGGCTATGGGGCTTTCTTCTTCATTTGTACCTAAAGTAGCAGAGGTTTTTGCAGCGTCTAAGCAGAGAACGCCCGTTATTTGGCTACATTTTGCGGAATGTACGGGTTGTACCGAATCGGCGATTAAAACAAGCTATCCATGGATTGACGAATTAATATTCGAGGTTTTATCTTTCGAATACCATGAAACAATTATGGCGGCGGCAGGACATCAGGCGGAAAAATGCCTGTTTGACGCGGTTGAAAAATATAAAGGCAAATTTATATGTATAGCCGAAGGCGCAATAGCTGTAGAACATAACGGCGTTTATGGCAAAACCGCCGGCAAAACTCATCTTGAAATTGCAAAAAGCGTTATTCCGAACGCGCTGGCTACTATATGTTTGGGAACATGCGCTTCCTACGGAGGAATTCAGGCCGCAAAACCAAATCCGGGAGGTTTTAAAGGAGTAGGCGACGCTTTGGGAATAAAAACCTTAAACGTCCCCGGTTGCCCGCCGGATTCCATTAATCTAATAGGAACGATAGTCAACTACCTCCTCCTCGGCAAACTGCCCGCCACAGACGATTTCGGCAGACCTTTATTTGCTTACGGCGAAACCATACATGACAAATGCCCCAGACGTTCTCATTACGAAAACGGGGAGTTTGTGGGAGAATTCGGATCAGAAGAGGCAAAAATGGGATATTGCCTATACAAAGTCGGATGCAAAGGGCCGGACACATATTCCAATTGTCCGCTCCGAGGATTTAACGACGCTACAAATTGGTGTATAGGCGCGGGAACGCCTTGTAAAGGATGCGTAGAACCGAATTTTTGGGATACAATGACTCCGTTTTATAAAGAGTCGTAAATAAGGAGAAGATATTATGCACGATATATTAAAAATTGACCCTGTTACAAGAATAGAAGGGCATTTGGGAATAGAGGTAAAGGTAAAAGACGGCAAAGTGGTTGACGCTTGGAGTTCCGGCACCCTTTTTAGAGGCATAGAAAATATACTTATAGGAAGAGACCCTGCAGACGCTCCGGTATTTACCCAGCGTTCCTGCGGAGTATGCACATACTCTCATCTTATAGGATCGCTCAGAGCGGTTGAAAGCGCTATAGGAGTTAAAATTCCTCCTAATGCAAGAATTCTCAGAAACCTTTTGCATGGCGCTCAACTGATAGCGGATCATATAGTTCATTTTTATCATCTGCATGCGTTAGACTGGGTTGACGTGATAAGCGCGCTTGGCGCGGACGTTAATAAAACCGCGTCGCTTGCGGATAGCGTAAGCAATTGGGAAAAGGGCGGAGTAAAATTTTATACTCAAGTTCAAAAGCGCCTTAAAACATTTGTGGATAGCGGACAATTAGGGCCTCTTAACAATGCTTATTGGGGGCATCCGGCTTATAAACTGCCGCCGGAAGCAAACCTTATGGCAGCGGCTCATTACATCGAAGCTTTAAGAGTTCAAACAAGAGCTGCAAAAATGCTTTCCATATTCGGAGGCAAAGCGCCGCATCCGGACGCGCCTGTTGTGGGCGGACTTACCTGTATAAGAGATTTAACTCCGGATAGAATCGCCGAGTTTAAATTTATGTGGCAAGAAATTCAGAATTTCGTAGAAAATGTTTATATGCCGGATCTTCTTGCGGTGGCAAGCTTTTATAAAGATTGGGGCGCGATAGGCGGAACGACAAATTTCCTTACATGGGGAGATTTTCCGCAAACCGATAAAGAGCCGGAAAGCTTCTTTATGCCAAGAGGAATTATAATGGATCGGAATCTTAAAAAAGTAAAAATGTCCGATCCTTCCAAAGTATTAGAGCATGTAGAACATTCTTGGTATAAAAAAGGAAAACCGAAACATCCGGCGGAAGGGGAAACCTTGCCGGAAGCCGGCGAATATGACAGAGGTAAAAAATATACTTGGCTTAAAGCGCCGAGATATAACGGCGAACCCTGCGAAGTAGGACCTTTGGCAAGAGTATTGGTAGCTTATGCAAAAGGGCATAAAGAGATAAAAGACGCGGTTGACAATACCTTAAAAACTCTTGACGTTCCTGCCGACGCTCTCTTCTCGACTTTGGGCAGAACTGCGGCGCGGGCTATAGAAACCGTCGTTATAGGCAGACAAATGGGAGGCTGGATAAACGAGCTTCTTACAAACATTAAAAACGGCGACGATAAAATATATCAAAGCTGGAAAATGCCGGAAGGAACCGTAAAAGGCGCCGGTTTAAACGATGTTGCAAGAGGAGCGTTAGGACACTGGATAGAGATAGAAAAAGGAAAAATTAAAAACTATCAGTATGTAGTTCCTTCAACATGGAATTTAGGACCAAGATGCTCCAAGGGAAAACTTGGACCTGTAGAAGAGGCTCTTATAGGAACGCCGGTTCAAGACGTTGAAAAGCCTATTGAAGTTTTAAGAACAATTCATTCCTTTGACCCTTGCCTTTCTTGCGCGGTTCATGTTGTGGATTACGATAAAAACAAAAGCTTTAAAGCGCGAGTATGTTAATTGTATAAAAAAATATTTTTTTATAATAGGGCGGGCGTAAAACCCCGCCCTATTTTTATAAATCCTAACCTCCCATCTTCTTTAAAACCTTCAACTATTTTTTTGTCTTTCAAAATTTGCATATGAAATATGAAATTATCTTTCAATTCGTTTCAAAATTTGTAAAAGTCATTAACAGTTACATAAAAATTATTAACCGAAAAAAAATATCTAAAATTTTTTTAAGATATTCATAACCTATTTTTACAGGCTATTTAAATTTTTCTTTAAGCTTTTCTATTGAAGCGGTTAACAGCGGTCTTAACCAAGATTCATGCAGCTCCGAAATATCCTCTTCATGATATTTAAACAAACAGTCAATAATTTGTTTCATTATCTTTTCGGAAAGATCGCCTATTTTTCTCCAGTTATTTTTAGGCGTTAAGGAGGATAATTTAATTTCATAAGGTCTAAACAATTTAATCCAAGTATCTTCCTTTAAAAATGCGGTTTTTTCAGGCAAAAAAAACATTCCTGTTTTATAATGTCGAAAACATCCGGAAGTTGAAGGCTTATCCTTTTTTTGTGAAGTTGTTTTAACAAATAAGCAGGATTCTTTTTTGGTAGGAGTATTTAGAAGAATTAAAATTTTATTGCCGATAGCGCCGTCATGAAATGTAAAATTGGGATTATGAAAGGTAGCTCAGCGTAAATATTTCAACCGCTTTATTAAGCAATTTTTTTTCTCGTTTACTGAAATATTTTAAATCGAAATTTTTATTGGGAACAATATGGTTTAATTGATTTTTTGTTACTATTTTTACAGCTTTAGCCAAATCAGGGCGCATTTGATTAGATAACTCATTATGTAGCGTAGGACCATAATCCCAAGCATAATAATCTAATCCGGTAACCGATTCGCCGGTTTCTCTGAAATGCCAGAAATCCAGATAATATAAGAGTTTTAAAAGCTTGGTTATACCGCAAGATTTTATCTTCTTTGTAAAAAAAATAATAGCGTTAATAAGCTTTTCTCTTTGACGGGTAATAATCATAAAAAAATTCTATTTTAATATCTTACTTCCTTGTCAAAATACCCTTGCATATAAACCTCGATTCTTATATACCGAATTGCATATCCCCCCCCAAAAAAACTATAATAAGACGCCTTAAAAGCGTCTGAAAGGAGAATATGCCAAAAACCGAATATGAAAAAAGCGTAAGAGATTTTGCAAAAGGCTTCGGAGGATTTTATAATGCTCATGCACATGGAGACAGGGCGTTTACTTACAACGGCATATATTATAAACATGTAGGGCTATCCGTTGCAGATATAGAAAAACTATCTTTAAGAGATAAACAAGGGCTTGTATGGGCGCTTCACACAGGATCCGCTTTTACAAAAGAAAGCATCAGAGCGCGTATGTCTCGTCTTTTGGACGATTCGATAAAATACGGCACGCGAGTGATAAACAGCGCAATAGACGTAACATACAACTCTAAGTTTTCTTCTCTTGAAGTGGCGGAAAGCCTAAAGAAAGAATATTCGGACAGAATAGACCTTATGATAGGCGCATATAACGTAGCCGGTTTTAAGGATAAGGAGCCGGATCGTTTCGAGATATTCGAAGAGGCGGTCAAACGTTCCGATTTTATAGTGGCGCTTGCGGAAAAAGACAGAAAAGAGGAGCATATAGGCGAAGAGGAGCATAATGTTTATATGCTTAAACTTGGATTACAATACAATAAGCCTGTTCATTTCCATATAGGTCAGGCAAACGACCCGAGCGAAATAGGCACGGAGCTTCTTTTTAAGGATATGGATTTTGTTTATAATAAGGATTACAGATTAAGAGAATATCCGCAAAACTTGCTTGTTCATGATATTTCGGCGGCCTGTTACGACGAAGAAAAATTTCAAAGGCATTGCGACAATCTTATTAAATATAATTTCGGCGTAGTATGCTGCCCGTCCGCGGCTCTTTCTATGAAACAGCGCAGTGAATATAAAACCAGAATACATAACAGCATTGCCAGAATTTGGGATTATGCCATAAGAGATATTCCGGTTTTTCTTGGCACCGATAATGTAAACGATGTTTTTGTTCCTTCTTCCACGCCGGATTTATATGACGAAATATTTTTATTATCAAACGCGTTAAGAGGCTATAATACAAGAGTTCTTACTAAAATTGCCTGTGGCAGACTTATTGATAACTTTGATAAAGGCAGAATAATGAAAATACTTGATATGCCTTCGCGGGTTCAAGAGAAAAAACATCATCCTTTTGAAAAATTAGAGCAGTTGGAAAGCGAAGTATGCGCCATATGCGGAAATTCCAAAGAGCCTGCCAAACATAGAATAGAAGATGATAATCAAAAGCAGGAAACAAACGATGATATTTGCATAGAACGGGAGCCGGACAAAGTCTCTTCCGATAAAGAGAATTCGTAAAAAATTGTTATGAATCCTATAAGTATAATAGAAGAATATTTTGAAAAGAATAGTTACGGGTATAAAATTATAGTAACGCATAGCAGGCTTGTAGCGGAGAAAGCGGTTAATATTGCCAAAAAATTTTTTTATCTTAATTGCGATATTAATTTTATAAAAGACGCCGCAATGCTTCATGATATAGGAACATGCTTTGTTAACGCTCATAAAATAGGTTGCTTCGGAAAAGAGCCTTATATAGTTCATGGTTATTTGGGAAGAAAAATTTTAGACGAACGCAACCTGCCGAAACATGCCCTTGTATGCGAAAGACATGTAGGAACCGGACTTTCCGCCGAATATATAAAAGAAAAAAAACTGCCGCTTCCAGCGCGGGATATGCTTCCCATATCGGTTGAAGAGCGGATAATATCATACTCGGATAAATTTTTTTCCAAAAGCCATGATCTATTTTCGGAAGCTTTGGTAGAGAATGTTCGGGCGGAGATTGCGCAATTCGGCGACAACGACCTTAAGAGATTCGATAAATGGCATGAAATATTCGGCGGAGCATAAGCGGAATAAAAACTATGTTTATTGATTTTTTTTATATTTTAAAAGACTCCGGTATTCCGGTAAGCCCTTCCTCTTTTTTAACTCTTCATAAAGCGCTTGCGCTTAATTTAATTAATAGCTTGAACGATTTTTATACCGCTTCCCGTTCTATCCTTATAAAAAGCGAAAGATATTTCGATATATTCGATCAGGTTTTCGCCCATTATTTTGAAGGGACAAACCTTCCTGATTTTAAAGGCGTAGAGATAGACGAAACAATGCGGATAATGCTTGAAGACTGGCTTAATAAAGATCCGAAAGAGCTTGCGGCGGCTTTAGGCGTAAAGGAATCGGAATTAAAAAAAATGGCTCCGGAACAGCTTATCGAATATTTTAAAAAAAGGCTTGAAGATCAAGACGGGGAACATCATGGAGGAAGCAGGTGGATTGGAACCGGCGGAACATCTCCCGTAGGACATTCCGGTTATCATCCCGGAGGCATGAGAGTAGGCGGAGTTTCCGGACACAAATCAGCCGTAAAAGTTGCGATGGAAAGACGCTATAAAGATTATTCCAAGCAAGGTCCTCTTACAAACGCTATGATGGGGGAGGCTTTAAAATATCTTAGAAACTTAATTCCGGCAGGTCCTAAAGATATGGTCGACATAGATAAAACCGTATATGCCACAATGAAAAATGCCGGAGAAATAGAGATAATTTTTAAACAAAGCTTAAAAGACAAGCTTAAAGTAATACTTGCCATAGATAACGGCGGATGGTCTATGGATACTTATATACCTGTTGTTCAAACCCTTTTTAATTATGCAAAATCTCAGTTTGCGGATATTAAAACCTTTTTTTTCCATAATACTATTTACGATCAGGTATGGGAAGATGCCGCAAGATATGCAAAGCCTTTTAAAACCGATGATTTTATAAAGTTAGATCCGGAAACAAGGCTTATAATAATAGGAGACGCAAGTATGGCGCCTTACGAACTTATGGCTACGGACGGCTCTATATACATAGACAAGCGTTCCGGCAGTCCGAGTATAGAAAGACTTAAATTTTTATCCGAAACATTCCCTCACAGCGTTTGGTTAAACCCCACACATAAAAGACGCTGGGAATATACTCATACTATCGCCGCTATAAGCGGAATATTTAAAATGTTTGAGCTTACGTTAGACGGGTTAGAAGGGGCGGTTTCATATTTAATGAATAAGTAACGCGCTCCGCAAACAAATTAATCCGTCTCCTCCAAACCTGCAAGCCCTTTTATAGATGCGTACAGTTTAAAGCTAAATTCCGTAAATTCGCCTTCCTTCCTTGCTTTCAACCTTTAATTCGTCTTCATGCCTCTTTACAATATTTGCGCATATGCTAAGCCCAAGCCCCATGCCTTTACCCGCGGTTTTAGTTGTAAAAAACGGAGTAAAAAGCTTATTTATCTTTTCCTTTTCTATTCCAGGCCCGTTATCTCTAAACTTTACAGATACTCTTTTATTCTTTTCGCTACATATTATATCTATTCTTTTTTCCTTTTTATCCGTTGTGTTCAAAGCGTCCGACGCGTTTATCAAAAGATTTAAAAATAGTTGCAAAAGTTCTCCGGGGTACCCCGCCACATAAATATTTTCTTCGACTACTTTATTTACTTTAATATTATCCGACTTGTTAGACGCATAAATCAAAGCGCTTGTTATAATCTCGTATAACGAAAACAGCTCTATAAGCATATTTCCGCCGCCGGCAAACTTTCGCAAATCTTTGCCAATCCTTTCTATCTGTTTTACCCCTTCGTAAACGCTGTCTACTTTTCGTTGTAATTTCGGGTCTCCTTTAAAATCTATCTTCAATTTAGCCGCATAAAGACCAACATAACTTAAATGCCCGTTTATTTCATGAATTACGCTTGCGGTTACTATGCCCATAGTTTTCATCTTCTCCTCCTGCAAAACTTTAACCTGCAAGCTTTTTATCTGAGTTAACGCCTCTTCAAGCCGTTTGCATTTCTCCTTTTTTATCCTATTTGCCTTCTTTAAATCGTATCTTTGGTTAAATTCGACAATTCTATTTTTGGAAAGTTGATAAACTCCGGTAATTCCAATAAACAAAGCTAATACTATAAAATACAGATTGTTAAAAAACATCTCGAAATTAAATAAAGCGTTATTAGGGAGTAATCCGACGGTTACTGAATAACATAATATAATAACCGAACATTCTATTAATGCCTCCTTTAAAGTATAAGGAATTATTAGGCATATCCCGATCATAACCAAAATAAGACCGGCGTAATAATCCGAAGCCAAGTCGCCGCTTATATATGCAATCAAACAGATGGAAATAAATGTCAACAGACCCTAATGTTTTTCTAATTTTATTTTTTTTATAATAATAGCTTGATAAATACATCCTAACCAAAGCGTAAGAGGATGCCTTATCCTTAAGAAAGGGGGCAAGCTTTGTAATGCTTCTGCATTGTCGGTGATTTGAGTAAATGCCAAGAGCGCATTGTATTCTTATTTTGCCGTTATTGCATAAATGCAAAGATAAAATATTCTTCTTTTGTTTATTCAATATATCCATAGGGCAGTTATCGCCCATATCTTTTGAATAAACGGGCGATTCTTTCCCTATCCTTGTCATTAAGGGTTAATTCCGGATATTTTTCCTGAATAGCCGTATAAACAGTAAAACCTATTCCTGTAAGCCTCTTATTACTCCATTCTTCAAGAAAAGCCGGAATTGCATCTATATTTAAGGCATTAATACAGTATAAAATAAATATAGGCATATTTCGTTTAATAGCTTCGATAACGTTCCTTTTTATAACCTCGTAAACATTTGCGCCCCGCAAATAATTATGCATATCTTTTATTCCGTTCATAGAAACGACATAATGATAAAAAGCGTTAAAAGAGGGCAAAGGAAAAGTTCCGTTGGTTATTATAAGATTATTTTTTATAAGCTTAACCCCCTGCTTTAAAAGCTTAACCGATTCCTTATTTATTAAAGGCTCGCCTCCGTACCATAATATATTGGTAATCGAAGGAAAACGATTTAAAACCTGCTTTACCGAATCTAAAATATTTAAATTCATATCTGTTTTATCATTATAATTAGCTTCCCAAAAACAATGCTTGCACCGAAGATTACAAAGATTATTTATATCCACGGAAAGCACCGCTGGGCGTATTCCGTTAAGAATTTTCGAGTTAATATTCAACCCGTCCATCTTTTTTTTATCGCAATTCATTATTAAATCCTTATTAAACCGTTTGTATGATTAAATATAAAAAAATAAATTTTAATATTTATTATGATAAGCATAAGGTTTTTATATAATTAATATACTACTATTTATATGTTAAGTTTTGACATTTTCCCTCAAATATTAGATAAAAAATAATTATATCTAATATTTAATATAATTTCCCCCTTTCTCTTTCAACTTATATTATTTATCATTAGCTATTGTCTGTTTTTTTGGGGGAAGTCCAGTTTCTTATCATGTTTCCCCAAACGTTTTAGGAATAAAAAATATTTTTTTTATTTGCGCATTAGGGTTAAAAGAGGAGTTGGAATAAAAACCCAAATATGTTATCTGTCCGCAATTTTAAATTATTGCATAACAAAAAACTCATTACAAAACATAACGGCAAGGAAAAAATGAAAAATTCAATAGAACTATTTAATAAAGCGGAAAAATTAATACCCGGCGGAGTAAACAGTCCCGTTAGAGCATGCAAATCCGTAGGAGCCGCTCCTCTTTTTATAGAAAAAGGAAAAGGATGCAAATTATTCGATGCGGACGGAGCGGAATATATAGATTATATAGGCTCATGGGGTACTATGATACTTGGCTACAACCATCCGCAAGTAATAAAAGAAATAGAAAAAGTCTTACAACGAGGCACAAGCTTCGGCGCGCCCTGCGATCTTGAAGTTACGCTTGCCGAAATAATAGCAAACGGCGTCGCTTCCATAGATAAAATAAGAATGGTAAATTCCGGCACGGAAGCGACTATGAGCGCCATAAGGCTTGCGCGAGGCTATACAAAAAGAGACGCTATAATAAAATTTGACGGATGTTATCACGGGCATGCAGACTCTCTTTTGGTAGAGGCAGGCTCCGGCGTAGCCACATTAAGCATACCGGGCAGCCCCGGCGTTCCCCAATCCTTTGCCGCCCATACAATCTCTCTTCCGTATAACGACATAAAAGCTTTTCAAGAAACAATGATAAAACAAGGGGATAAAATAGCCGCCGTAATAGTAGAGCCGGTAGCCGGAAACATGGGGCTTGTAAAACCAATTCCGGAATTTTTAGAAACATTAAGAGAATATACCGCAAAAGCGGGCTCGGTTTTAATATTCGATGAAGTAATGACAGGCTTCAGACTATCATTCGGAGGAGCGCAAAGCTTATACGGTATAACCCCGGACATTACATGTTTCGGAAAAATAATAGGCGGCGGGCTTCCGGTAGGCGCTTACGGCGGGAAAGACAAAATAATGAGCCAAGTGGCGCCAAGCGGTCCCATATATCAGGCGGGCACCCTTTCCGGAAATCCTCTTGCTATGGCGGCAGGCATAAAAACCCTATCCTTATTGCAAAAACCGGACTTTTATCAAAAATTGGAAGAAAAATCCGCATACCTCGAAAACGGAATTAAAACCGCCTCTCAAAAAGCCGAATTTCCAATATTTGTAAGCAGAGCCGGTTCCATGCTCGGAATATTCTTTACCGAAAAAGAGGTAAAAAACTTTGCAGACGCAAAAACCTCAAACCTTAAAGCTTTTGCGCAATTCTATAAAAAAATGAGGGATAAAGGCATATACATTGCTCCGTCTCAATTTGAGACTCTATTTATATCGGCGGCTCATCAAAAAGAGGATATAGACGCTACAATCAAGGCGGTTTACGAATGCTTGACCCAAGTAAAAATATAATACCCGATAAAATCAAAACAATCCATTTAACCGCAATATGCGGATCCGCAATGAGCGCATTGGCGGCGATATTAAAAGATCTCGGATATAAGGTTACAGGCTCCGACGCAAACGCATATCCGCCTATAAGCGACTTTTTAGATTCGAAACGGATTCGAATAAAGCAGGGTTACAAATCGGAAAACCTTTTTTATAAGCCGGATATTGTTATAATAGGCAATGCAATAAGCGCGGATAACCCGGAAGCCGTTTATGTAAAAAAGGCAAACTTAAATTACTGTTCTATGCCTCAGGCTATAAATAAGTTTGCCTGCAAAAATAAAAAAATCATACTTATAACAGGCACGCATGGCAAAACCACAACTTCCGCTATTCTTGCTTCCATAATGGAAAATGCAAAATTAGACCCATCCTTTATAATAGGCGGAATATCAAAAAAGTTTAATACCGGATATAAAATAGGAAAAGGGGAATATATAATACTCGAAGGAGACGAATATGATACCGCATTTTTTGACAAAGGTCCTAAATTTTTACATTATAAGCCCGAAATAACAGTATTAACCTCAATAGAATTCGATCATGCAGACATATATGAAGACATAGAGCATATAAAAAAATCATTTAAAGCGCTTCTCCGAAATATGCCAAAAAATAAAACCCTATTCGCTTATGATTCCGACGCGCAAACAGACTCCGTTATCAAAAGCAAAACAAAAAAATATAATATACAAAGATACGGGTTAACAAAAAATGCGGACATACAAATCCGAAACCTCAAATTCAAACAAAATAAAAGCCAATTTAAACTGTTTATCCAAAATAAAGAGTTTTATCAATTTACATCTTCTCTAATAGGAGAACACAACATAACAAACGCCGCCGCCGCGATAGGAGTCGCTAATGCGTTAAAAATACCTCCGGAAAAAATAGCTTGCGGAATAAAAGAATTTTGCGGCGTAAAAAAAAGGCAGGAAATAATAGGAACAAAAAACGGAGTAACCGTAATAGAAGATTTTGCGCATCACCCTACGGCAGTTAAAAAAACAATAAAAGCTATTGCAGATTCCTACAATCCAAAAAAATTAATAGCCGTATTCGAGCCTAAAAGTAATTCCAGCATAAGAAACATTTTTCAAACACAATATGCGGAAGCTTTTGATAACGCCGATATAATATGCATAAAAAGACCGACTTCCTTTAAAAACATTCCCATAGCAAAAAGACTTTCGCCTGAAAAACTTGTGCAAGATCTAAAACAAAAAAATAAAGAAGCGTATCTTTTTTCAAATACCGAAGAGATAATAAATTTTATAGCAAAAACAGCTCCGCCCGGCGGCATAGCCCTTGTAATGTCAAACGGCGCTTTCGATAATATATGCAATAGGCTCGTTTCAAAATGACAAACTTCTTATTCCAGACGGACATTTTTTTACCCTGTTATTTGGACAAACGTTATTTTTGCTTGTCATTTCGACGAGTGAAACGAGGAGAAATCCCTTAATTCAAAGCGATAAATAATAGATATTTGCAAAACCGTTTACGTTTAAAATGCAGGCTTTTAGTTTTTATTTTGAATATATTCTTCGGGACGTTTTATTATAATTTCGCCTGTTTCATTTCTTATTGTATTTGGAAGTTGATTGGCTTTTAAATGCTTTAATTTAATTTTATATGCTGTTACTTGTTGCCGATTTCGCAATTCTCTTGTGATTTTATATCTGTTAGGCGGAATAAGTATTGCCGCCTCTTTTTTACAATTATTAATAACAAGATCAATCGGAGGGCATAAATCGGAATCTGCGGAGAGAACAAAAGCCTTATCAAATTTATTAAGATGAGCGTCATTTACCAAATAAATGGCAAGATTTACATCGCTTTGTTTCTCCTCATGTTCAGTCCATTTTGCGCCGCAACTTTTACATTGCCTTGTCTTTTTTTTAAAATTACCGAGAATGGGAGTAACGCCTAAATTTTTATTGGCTTCTATAAATTGTTTATGCCTTGCAGACGAATCCTTAAGCCAATATGCTATAGCGGAAAAGTAGTAAACTTTAACAAGCTTTTCTTTTGAAGATTTAATATAGGCGTTGGAGAGCGCCCAAAGATTAAGCCATTTAAGATGATTACAATTTGAACCGAGAGCGGCAATAGAATGATATAAATTAAATCCGTCTATATAACAACATACTCTTTTTTTTGCCAATGACAACTCCATAAAAAAACCCCGGCGCGCAGGCTAACCGGGGTCGCGCAAGCATAATGCTTACGGGATGATTAATTACTCATTTCCGTATATAAAATATTTATAATTGTCAAGTGTGAAAAATTTCTCAGATAAAATACCTATGATTTTTGCCGAAAAATCTGCATTTTAAATGTAAGTCTGATATGTCAATAGAAAGCTTAAAAGTTAACCTGTAATTCCGAAGCGAAGCGAGGAATTCTTTTATTGCGCCTCGTCTTTTTATTAAGGGATTTCTCCGATTTAAATATATAATATAGCTTTTCAGCATCTACTATCGCAAAAAAAAGGATGTAAAAAAAACCGGCGCGCAGGATAGCAAGGCGCGTAAGCATAATGCTTACGGGATATTAATATTAATATCCTTTTGGAAATTTAGGGTTGTTCGGTTTATTCGAAGCTAATAAAGCTATAGGAACTTTTTTGTAATAGTCGGGTTGTCGACGGTTAGGCGGATCCATCATGGTACCGTAAAGGTAGTTGAATTTTTTTTCTACATTATCCGATGTTACCGTTTCTAAAAGGTTTTCCGGAAATTCTTTTAAAGATAATATTTTTTCAAAAAATTTGCGCATAGTTCCGCCGGAGTTTAACGCGTAAAAAATTTTTCTTAATTTTCTCGGCTTCAAAATTAATTTTTTAACGGCGTTTTTTGTAGGATATATCAATATTTTAATATCTATATCAATATCGTCCAACTCTGTAAGTTTTAAAAGCGCTTTTTCCGGCGATACTTTTGTTAAAGCGGTTATAACGGCTGAAGATAAAAATGGTTTTTCGGATATATTAATATTATCCCAGTAATTATATTGAACTTCATCATTAAGGGATGCAAAAGCGTTTGCCGCGTATGCTTTTAGATTTGTAGAAAGCGCGGGATCGTTTATTATATTGTCGGCAAGCCTCTTACTCATAGAAATACCCAATATTGAATGTAACGTTAAAAGATTATTGATATATTCTTCGGCATTAGATTCGTCTCTTTTTTTTAAATAATCTTTAAGCAGGCATTCTATTTGTTCGTTTATTAACTTGCGCGTATTTTTATCAAGTTTTTTCAGATAAACGGAAGCGGATATAAGAACATCTTCGCCCCGATTAAACGGAAAAATATCAAAGGAAACAGGCTCTTTTTTTATAACATCCTTAACCAACTCTTTTATCTCTTTTTGGTTAAGAGTATCTATAAAATCGGAAATCTTTTTTCCTTTTATAATTTTTTTTATATAAGAGCGGGTCATTCCAGCTCCTTTACTTTTAATAAACAATCTATGGTTAAAGGTTTACAAACCGCTTCCGGTTTTCGTTCCGGTTTATAACCTATTTTATTTTTAGAGTCTTTACAAGGCATAGTCAACCCGTAATCTTCAAACTCTTCCGGCGGGGGACAAAAAAGATTGCTGTTTCCCGCATCCGCTATGGTAGGTCTGTATAATGTCAAGTTGTCCTGTTTTTCAAATGTAAGCAGCAATAAAACAATATCCTCATCATCCTGTTTTTCCTCCTCGTCATCATGTTTTTCCATTCCAAGATGCGCCAAGATTTCTTGAGGGTCGTCATTTTTTAAAAAGAAAAACGGCTCGCCGGATTCTTTGTCTTTATTCCATGTAACCCAAGCGGAATAAAGGGATATATCCATTTTTAGTTCGGACATAATTCCCGCAAGCTTATTCTCAATCAGATTTTCTACAAAGTCCTTTGCGTCATCTTCGTCCATAAAATACGATTTATTTGCCGCAAATATCTCGGTTATAAACTTCTTTTTTTCTACGGCTCTTCCTATTTTTTTAGGCGAGGCGTTTTTTATTTCGCCCCCTTTTCTTATATGTCTGATGTCGCATTCATCCTTATAAGCTTTTTTAAGTTCTTGAATGTCGCCGGAATAATTATTTAATATTACTTTTAATATCTCGCTCATATTTTCGGAAGGTAAAAAATGCTCTGAATATATGTTATCCGGTATATTGCTATTCTTTTTTTTCCATTCCGCAAGTTTGCTATTTATTTTTTCCTTTTCTTTTGCAGACATAGGATAATCTTTAAGCGCTTTTTTAAAGGAGTTCATTACGATTTTTCCCCTTTTTTAGCCTCGTCCCATCTGTATTGCTCTAACCGTTTAAACTGATCTACGCTTACGTCTAACGCTCGTATTGCTCTAAGTTCTTGCAGTCTTTTGCCGGAGCATAAAGCAAGTTTTTTATCTTCAAAATAAAGATTGAAAAATTTTAACGGAAAATCTCTTCCCATTTCTTTGGCAACATCAAATTCCCGCATAAAAAAAAGGCTGTGCGTAGCTACTATTATTTGAACCCCGTATTCCGAAAGTTTTATTAAAATATTTGCCGCAAGTTTTAAAAGTTCAGGGTTTAAATTAGATTCCGGCTCGTCCCAAAAAATAGTTGTATTAGGGGTTATGCTTCCGTTTTTAATAAGGTAAATTAAGGCTAAAATTTTACGGGCGCCTTCCGCTTCAAGCCATATAGGAATATTATCTTTTCCGTAGGTTACGTTAAATCCGTCTTCGGTTTCGAATAATCCGCCCAAATTATATTGTTCCGTAATTTTATCCGTTTCAAAGCATATAATAGGTTTTGTTTTTAAAGCGGGCTCTTTAAGCGACAAGGTAATATCCTTATAAGTTAAATCAAGTTCCGGCTTATTTGCCGATTCAAGAAATAATCTATAAAAAGATAGCGTTTCTTTGGGAGGGATAAATACAAAATTGCGGTTATCCTTTACAAAGAATTTGTTGCCGGAGGGGTAAGTTATACTCGGTTTGCCTGCTATTGGTTCTCCCTTAAAAGGTATGTTATATTTTATTTGGCTTATATTATTTTCAAGATTAAATTCGGCTTTTAATAAAATGTCTCCGTCTCCGCTAAAACTTAAAAATTTATCCGAAGATTGAAGCCCGAATATATCTTTTAACGTTTCATTCGCTTTTATGGCCGGCATATTCTGCCCTGCAACTTTACAAAAAAAATAGCCGGTTTTTAAAAGATGAGATTTGCCGGTTTTATTTTTTCCTAAAATAATATTTATTCCTTTGGAAAATTCAAACTTATGATCTTTTAAAACGGTAAAATTGCGAAACTCAACAGAGCGTAAATATATTTTTTTTTTCCATCCGTATATTTCGGCAAGGTTATAAAAATTTTTCGGAATTTCTTTTTTATAAAGCTTTCCGCTTTCCAATTCTTTTATTATGTTAAAAATATAAGAATCTTTTATGTTGAGGCTTATTACAAACGGATAAAGATATTTGTTTATAAAATCAAAGCTTATCTCCTTATCTTCGGATAAGGAGAAGATAATTTTATTTAAAATTTCCGTAAAATTTTTTAACTCGGTATCATCTTTAATATCGGTTCCGAATTCTATAAAAAGATCGTCCGCAAAATTTTGAATTAAAGCTTTTAAAACTTTTTTATGATCCCTTTTTTCCATATCCATTTTTTTTCCTTTATTTAAAAAAACAAATCCGGCTATGCGCACCATCCGGCTATTGTATTCCAAGCGGTTGCGGCTTTTGTCGCTAATTCCGCCCCTTTTTCCATTTTGGATATTAATTTGCCTACTCTTGCGGTTTTATCGGATAATTTTTTAATAAAATTTCCAACTCTAATAATTGCGCCGGAATCTTTTGCTTTAACATTATCCTGTTCCTCTTTTATTTGCTCCGCCGCTTTTTTTACTATTTCTATTTCCCGCGACAGTTTATCCGAATCCTTTTTATCTTTAAAAACTTTTGGCGCTTCCTTTAAAAGAGCCTTTAGAATATTATTAATGTCGGATACCGCATTGTTTTTTACCTGTATATTTATATCGGTTTTTATGGTATTTTCTATATAAGGGTTTACCTCTATACGAGGGTTGAATTCCATATGAGGCTTAAATTCTATATGCTGCTTCCTCTCTTCCCGTCTTCTTTTTTCGTAAGGCTCAAAACCGTTTAAAAGCTGATTAAGATTAAATCTTTTTTGAAGTTTTCCGCATAAATATTCGGTTTCTCCCATTCTTTCCAAGCCTATAAGATGTTCGTAATCTTCATATATCTCCGGTTTTTTTGAAATAAGAATCTGTTCCTTAAATTCAAAACTTTCCAAAAATCTATTAAATATATTATGAAATTTATCCCTTATTATGGTAAAATAATCTCTTCTTCCCCCTCCTATTACAAATATATCTATTGCCTTTTTGCTATTATCCGCAAGCGCAAGCGCGTTTGCATTGTAAAGTTTTTTATTTTCAAGCAAAGCGCCGTTTCTCCATCTGCAATTATAATCTTCCATGTTTATATTATTATTTTTTGCCATTCTCACTATAAATTCCGGCATAATGGAAGTAGGAAAAAACGGAAAAGAGAATCTAAATACCAACCCTTTTTCATATTCCGATATATCGAGATTATTTGGCATATCCTTATCTAACAGATCCGGTATAATAAAATTTTTATCATCTATTCTGTACGCAAGCTTAAATTCCTCCATAAGCTTCATTATAAAATCATGCTGGCGCTTCGGGTATCTTTTTTTAAGTTTTTCATCTCGAAATATATCCTTTAAAATTTCTATATTAAAAACCCCTTTTAATTCCGATAATTTTCTATAGGTAATAATTTTATATACTCCGGTTGTAATCCATTCCGGGTTTAATATATGGGTTCCAAAGCGTTTAAGATTTTCAAAATATAAGGAAGTTCCAAGGGAATGTAACGAGTTTATAAGATTATCCTGCTCTTTATCCTCTTTTAAGCCGTTTTTTTCGCAAATCTCCTTAAATTTTTCGTAATGAATAAAATCGGATTTTATTTTGTCTATACTTTTTTTTACCTCAAACCAAGCCTTAGGAAAACCTTGCTCCCATCCTTTTGTTTCTATTATTGCCTTTTTTAAATCTTTAATAAATTCTTTAAGCTCGTTTTTTTCAAACTCCGGTTTTTTGCAAGATACCTTATAAAAATCTTTTATATTAGAATAGTTTCTTTTTAAACTATTACGTTCCAAATCGTACAGGTTGTCATCCTGCTTATTCATTACTACAAGCGCGCAAGAATTATTTCCGAATATCTTTACATGTTCCAACCAGTAACTCGGATCTTCCTCTTTTCTGCCGTCTGCAACAATTACGTAAACTGATCGTTCCGAAAGAAAAAATTTATGGGTAGAGTGCATTATAGCCTGCCCCCCAAAATCCCAAAAATGAGCTTTTATTTTTTCCCCGTTATTTGTATCAACATCAAAAGTATCTATATCCACTCCGTAAGTAGGGGCTATATTATCAGGAAGAGCCGCATCTATATTAAAGATTTTTTTTATCAAAGAGGTTTTGCCGGCTCCTCCGTCTCCTATAAATATAACCTTTATCTCCTTTAATCTTTCCGCCCCCTGTTTTTGTAAAGATATAAGATACTCGGTCGCCGCCTTGCCTCCTTTATTAAGAATCGATTTCGGAATATCTGTTCTCTGTTTTAACGCCTCAATATTAGGTTTTTTTCCGGAAATTTTATCCTCGTAAACCCCATACCAAAAATCCATGCCTATATCTGATAATGCTTGTTTAAAATTATTTAAAATTTTGTTCCAATTACTCGGCGCGGGGTTCCATAAAGGCATTGTTAAAAACTCAACGGGCAGGGGGGGGGGGAGGTTAAAATATTAATATCTTCCATTATTTTTTTTTTTATAATTGCGGAGGAGTAGGCGGAGGAGGAGGCGGAGGAGGAGGCGGAGGAGTAGGCGGAGGAGGCGGAGTAGGCGGCGGAGGCGGGGTAGGCGGAGGAGTAGGCGGAGGAGGCGGAGGAGTAG
>JAFDMD010000113.1 GCA_019306185.1 Deltaproteobacteria bacterium | reverse complement strand
GGCAGTTCGTCTATATAATTTCTTTCTTTTTCCCAATCTGCAAACGAAGAATATTTTTTATAATCGATTAAAATGGTTCTGTCTTTAATTTGGTTCTCTTGAATTTCAATAGTATAAAGAACAAGATATTTTACATCTTTGCCCTCCCCTTTTTCTTGCGAAGCGAGATTAAAAAGTTGTTTTTCGATTATTTCATCTTTATTTTTTTCATAATCCGTCGGACTTTTTAATTCTATATAAAGAAATGCGTCGCCTTTATTATCTCGGACAATAATATCGATTCTCGGTTTGTTGGTTTTGGGTCTTCCTATATCGTATTCTTTTTCTATTTCAATATTTTCCGGCTTATAGCCGAGCTCATTAACCAATTTTGCCAAAATAAAAGCCCGAACAATTTCTTCGTCTCCTTTAAATTTATTTATTTTCCATCCCTTTATTTTTTCGGAATATTTTACTTTTTTATTTTTAAAATCATAAGTTTCGACAACTCCGATTTTTTGCTTATCAAGATATTGTTCAATTAAACTTGTATCCATTTTTTCCCGCTTTTTTATAGAATATAATTTTTTATAATATTAAGGGCTTTTATTTATATATAAGATTATTACAAAAAAAGATTTTTAATCAAGGGTTAATTATGATAAAAAATTATTTGTTATCCAACGGGATTTAACCGAATATAAACAAACCAATTTTAGACGTAAAAAAAATAATTATAAAACGGGGTTTTTTATGAATTTAGAAAAAATTATAGATACGGCTATGGAAAGAAAACCGGCGGAGTTAGTTATTAAAAACGCTAATATTATAGACGTTTTTTCTCAATCTTTGTTTAAAGGAGACATATCGGTAACGGGCGGAATTATAGCTTCGATAGGCAAAGATTTGAAAGGAAAGGTCGAGATTGACTGCGCCGGAAAATATATAACTCCCGGCTTAATAGATAGTCATGTTCATATAGAATCTTCGCTCTGCTCGCCGGACATTTTTGCAAAAGCAATTGTCGCGCGCGGAACAACCGCAATTATTGCTGACCCGCACGAAATAGCCAATGTTTGCGGATTAAGAGGCATAGAATATATGTTGGACGCCGCGGGAAAGCTTCCTTTGTCAATATATATAATGCTTCCTTCATGCGTTCCCGCTACGGATTTTGAAAACGCCGGCGCGGTTTTAAGGGCAAAAGAGCTTGCAAAATTTATAAAACATAAAAGGGTTCCGGGGCTTGGGGAGATGATGAATTATCCGGGAGTAATTAATAACGCCCCGGACGTTATGGAAAAGCTTAAACTTTGTATTGAAAATAATAAGCTTATAGACGGGCATGCTCCTATGCTTACAGGAAAAGAGCTTGCCGCTTATGTTGCGGCGGGAGTAAAAACGGATCATGAATCTTCTACGCTAAAGGAAATGGAAGAAAAAATAAGGCTTGGAATGTATATTCTTATAAGAGAAGGCTCGGCGGTTCGCAATCTTAAAACTCTTATAAAAGGGGTAACAAACGGCAATTTTTGCAGATGCCTTTTTTGCTCGGACGATAAACATCCGGACGATATTATAAAAAACGGTCATATAGATAATAATGTCCGAAAAGCTATAAAGGCAGGCATCAATTCTATTATGGCTATTACGATAGCCTCTTTTAACGCGGCGCAATGCTACGGACTTAAAAGCAAAGGCGCAATTGCTCCGGGGCGCGACGCAGATTTTTTAATTATTGATAATCTTTCGGAATTTAAAGCCGAGCAGGTATTTATTAAGGGAGTTAAAGTCGCTGAAAACGGAAAAAGCATAATCGATTTTCCCGCTCCGAATCATAAAAACGTAAGCGGCGCCGTAAATGTAAAACCTTTTGATATATCGGCGCTTACGCTTAAATTAAAAAGTCCCGAAGCCAAAGTGATAAAAATTTTGCCGCATGATGTTATAACAAAAGCGGTTGTTCGTAAGGTTTCGCTTAATAAAAATAATTGTTTTGTTTATGATGGCGGCAAAGATATATTAAAGCTTGCGGTTTTCGAGCGCCATCATAAGCGCGGCAACATAGGCTTGGGGTTGATAGAAAATTACGGGCTTAAAAAAGGAGCGGTTGCGACTACAATAGCTCACGATTCTCATAATATTGTAGTCGTTGGAACAAACGACGAAGATATACAAGAGGCTGTCCGCGATATAATAAGGATAGGCGGAGGAATTACGATTTGTAAGGATAAAAAGATACTCGAGCATCTTCCTCTTCCTATAGCCGGTTTAATGACAGGCGAAGAGCTTGAATTTGTAGCGGATAAGATTAATAAAATGAGGCAAATCGCTTTTAATTCTTTAAAGGTAAATAATCAAATAGACCCTTTTATGACTCTTTCCTTTTTAACGCTTCCGGTAATTCCAGAGATCAAATTAACGGATAAAGGGTTATTTGACGTTCGTTCTTTTGCGTTTACCGATATATCGGCTGATTAACGATTATAAAAAAATAAAGGTATTTCTCCTTTTGCTCGACAATATCGGAAGTGATTTTTGTCCTTATTTCTACGAACAACGCACGGAGCAATCTCTTTATTAAAATTATAAACAGAGGAACAAGTTATGAAAAAATTTTTAAAAATAACAAAAGCTCTATCTGATAAAAATAGAGTTAAAATTGTAAAAATGCTTCAACATAAAGAATTATGCGTATGTGAAATTAGGGAAGCTATAGGATTAGCCCAGCCGACAATATCGAAACATCTTAAAATACTGGAGGATGCGGAATTAATTATGTCCCGTAAAGAAGGTCTTTGGGTAAATTACTTTCTTAATGACAGATCGGATAATCCCCTTATAACCGCCTTTTTAGAAAACTTAAGAAATATGCTTGAAGATGATAGCGAAATTTTAAGCCTCCTCAAAGTATTGCCTCAATTAAATAGAAAAAATATTTGCAAATAATTTTTTTCTTGATTTTATATTTATATATTACTATCTATCAATATAGTTTTTAACAAAAAATAGAATTTTAAAAAGTTTGCTTCTAATTTCAAATGCGTAGCTTTTTTATATAAATAAAATGCGATTTTTCCCTTTGGTCAAAATAAGAATAAGAATGTATATTTTTTTGCTATTCCGACAAGCAAAGCAAGGAGAAATCTCATTATATAGTATGCTTGGAAAAATTTATTTTTTAAATAAAAAAAGGTTTAAGTAAATTTTACTTTATTAGTTTTAATTAAAAAAAGCAAAAGGGGGTAAAGATGCGTTTATTATCGGAATGGTTTCCGGAATTCGATAGGGAATTTAAAAAAATAGATGAAATTTATAAAGAAAAACGGCTCATAGATGAAAAGACCTATCAATTTATTTGCTTTGCGCTTTCTATCAAAAACCGCTCCAAACCATGCCTTTTAAAAAACACTTTACCGGAGCGCTTGAGGCAGGAGCGACCGTAAAGGAATTAGCTTATATTATGGCGCTGACTTTCAGAGAGAGCGCAGGCGGAGACGACTGTTGGACGCATGACGCTTTGGGGGATTATAAAAAAATGATAGCGGACGGTATAAAAAGCTGCGACTGCTGTAAGCAATAAAAAACAGAATAGAATAATAAGGAGATAGCATGGATATTAAAGTGTTGGGAACAGGATGCCCTAAATGCGAACAGGCGGTAAAAATTGTAAAAGAGACAATTAAGGAAGTAAAAGCCGAAGCGTCTGTAGAAAAAATTACGGATATTATGAAAATAGCCGGTTACGGAGTATTAACAACGCCTGCCGTAATTATTGACGGCAAAATAAAAAGCGTAGGGGAAATTCCGTCAAAAGATGAAATAAAAAAATGGTTAGAAAAATAATTATGAATAAACTTACGCTCAATATATCCGAATTTTCTAATACAAAGCCGAGATTATTTCTTACTCTTGCGGTTATAGTTTGGTTTGCGCTATATAAAATGCTCATTCCGATTTCCGAAGCTATTGTAGGCTGGCTGCCTGTTGACCAAAGCAGTCATTTCGGCGACGCATTGCGGTTTTTCTTATACGATACGCCAAAAGTGCTTATGCTTCTTACCGGCGTCGTATTTACAATGGGAATTATCAACTCATATTTTACGCCCGAACGAACCCGCGCTATGCTTGCGGGCAAAATGGAAGGAACCGCAAATATAATGGCTGCCGGTTTAGGAGTTCTTACGCCGTTTTGTTCATGCTCTGCGGTTCCGTTATTTATCGGCTTTGTTCAGGCGGGAGTTCCGCTTGGCGTTACCTTCTCTTTTTTAATCTCCGCTCCGATGATTAATGAAGTTGCGCTTGCCTTATTGTTTGGCATGTTCGGTTGGAAAATAGGAGCGCTATACCTTATACTCGGACTAACCATTGCCATAATCGCAGGATGGGTAATCGGAAAGTTGAAAATGGAAAATCATCTTGAAGACTGGGTCCGCGACATGCCTCGTATTCAAGCCGTAGCAGGCGAAGAAGGCATAATCAGTTTGGGAGGTCGCATTCAAGGCGGATTTAATGCGGTTCGAGAAATAGTCGGCAGAGTATGGATTTATATATTAGTCGGCATTGCCATAGGAGCGGCTATTCACGGATATGTGCCGGAAGAATTTATGGCGTCATTTATGGGCAAACAAGCTTTCTGGTCGGTTCCTCTATCCGTCTTAATCGGCATTCCGATGTATTCCAATGCCGCCGGCGTAATCCCAATAGTACAGGCGCTTCTTACCAAAGGCGCCGCGTTAGGAACGGCGCTTGCCTTTATGATGAGCGTAATTGCCTTATCTTTGCCCGAAATCGTTATCCTGCGTAAAGCGCTTAAAATGCGCTTAATTATAACATTTATATCTGTAGTAGCAGCAGGCATTCTTTTGGTCGGCTTTATCTTTAATATAGTTTTATAAAAGTAAAAAAATGATAAAAGCGAATAAAAACAAGCGTTATTTTACAAACGCCGAATAATATTTTTTATCCGATATAGTTTTTGATATAAAATTTTTATTGAGTTCAATATAACAAGTATGTAATAAGAGGCGGTATATAAATTTTAACTTTAAGCGCTACTTTTTAATACGGAGGTAAAATGGCGGCAAAAAAGCTCAAAAGAAAAGATGTTATTAAACAGGAAGACGGTTTTATAACCTTTTTAAATAGCTCCCTTACTTTTATAACCGATAATAAAAAACAGGTTATTATAGCGGCGGGAATTTTTATAACTCTTATCGTCGGAATTTACGGTTTTAATATTTATCTTGAAAAAAAGGAGAACCAAGCTTTTGTAATGCTTGAGGAGGTAAAAAAAACATATATAGAGACTTTAAAAACAAAAGGCTTTAAAGAAGGATATAAAGCTTCTCAAAAGAACTTTGAACAACTATTTAAAAAATTTCCTAATAGCGTTTCCGCCAAAGTAGGACTGACTATATATGGTAACGTTGCATATTTTGCCGAAGACTATGAAAAAGCCGTTTCAATATTTCAAAAAGCGCTTGATAGTTTGGAGCCGGACAGCCTGTATAAAAATATCCTTTTAAGCAATATGGCATATTCTAATCTTATGATAAAAAAGAAGAAAAAAGCGATGGACTATTTTAAAAAAATATCGGCAAATAAAAGCCCTATTATGAAAGATAGCGCTTTTTTAAATCTTGGAATATTCTATGCAAACAAAGGCGAACTAACAAAAAGTCGAGAATGGTTTCAAAAAGGCGCTTTGGTAAAAGATTCTATGTTTTCTACTATGATAAACGAAAATTCGGGGTTAATAAATTAATTTTTACAGCAAAAAGTTTTGATATAAGTCTAAAAAAAAATGACCGCCTTAAAATAAGGCGGTCATTTTTTAAAGGATAAAAAAGATGAAAAAATATTTGGATTTTTGTTCTTATATATATGTATAGCAATTTTTGTGCCGGACATATAAAAAATATATTTATATTTATTTTAATATAAAAATCAGGCTATTATAAAGGGTTATTTTATTTTTTTCAATAATTTTACGAACCGGATAGGAATAGTAAAAGTTTATTTTTTTGAACCTTAATTTTACAATTTTATCATAAATACTTGAAATATATTAATAAATACAAAAAAACGTAATGTTCAAGATTTTGAACTTTTATCTAATCCATATTTTTTTATTTTTTGATTCAGCCCGCTTTTTCCTATTTTAAGCATTTTTGCGGCGCGGGATTGAACGTTGCCGGAGAGATTGAGGGCTCTTATTATCATTTTTTTTTCTACGGTTTCAAGGGTTTGAGCAAGCCCCTGATTAGAGGGAATATCGTCAATTCTTAAGGCTTTACCGGAAATTTCTTTAAAGGAATTAGGAAGGTCGGCTTTGGTTATCAGACTGCCCGCGCTAAATATTAAAGCATGCTCTATTGTATTTTCAAGTTCTCTTATATTTCCGGGCCATCCGTAATGATAAAATATTCTTTCCGTCTCACCATCAAGGCCTATAACATTTTCGCCTTTATTATTAATCTCTTTATATTTTTTGATAAAATAATTTATTAATAAGCTCAGGTCATCTTTCCTTTCTCTTAAAGGCGGAAGCGTAAGTCGGACTACATTCAATCTGTAAAAAAGATCCTCTCTAAATCTTCCCGCTTCCATTTCGTCCGTAAGTTTTTTATTTGTAGCCGCTATAATTCGGACGTCTATATTAATAGGTTTTACTCCCCCGACTCTTTCAAGGGTTTTTTCCTGAATTATTCTAAGAAGTTTAACTTGAGTATTTAAAGATATTTCGGCAAGTTCGTCAAAAAATATGGTTCCGTTGTCTGCAATTTCGAATTTTCCTTTTTTTTGGGTTACGGCGCCGGTAAACGACCCTTTTTCATGCCCAAAAAGTTCGCTTTCCAAAAGGTTCTCGGATAATGCCGAGCAGTTTACAGGTATAAAGCTTTGATTTGCTCTTGAGCTGTTAAAATGTAACGCTTTTGCCACAAGCTCTTTACCTGTTCCGCTTTCTCCTTCTATAAGCACAGACGCGTTAGTAGGCGCCACCTTTCTTATTATATTAAAAAGGTTCTGCATAACCTTGCTTCTTCCTATAATGTTATCAAAACTATATTTCGATTTGGCGTCTGATAAAAGTCTTAAATTTTGATTTATTATTCTTTGCATTTCAAGGGCTTTATTTACATAAGCTATCAGGCTTTCGTTATCAAAAGGTTTTAAAATATAATTATAAGCTCCTTTTTTCATAGCCTCCACCGCTTTTTCTACTGTTCCGTAAGCCGTCATCATTAAAACGGGGATATTAAAATTATTCTCTTTTATTTTTTCAAGAAGGGTAATACCATCCATAGAAGGCATTTTCATGTCTGTTAAAACCAGATCAACCTCATGGCTTTTTAATATCTTAAGAGCTTCTTCGCCGCTGTTTGCGGTTAATGTTTCAAACCCTTCCTCTTCGAGAAGCGCGCTTATAATTAAAGGATAGTTTTTTTCGTCGTCTACTATTAATATGGTTTCCATAAATAAATCTCCCGATTGCTTACGCCTGCTTTTCAACTGTGTTGAAAAGCGGCAGCTCTATTGTAACTTTTATCCCTTTTATATTTTTATTTTTTATAGTTATAACGCCGTTATGAGATTCGATAATATTTTTTACTATGCCAAGCCCCAATCCGGTTCCTTTTTCTTTGGCGGTATAAAACGGCTCCCATATTTTATTTAAAAGTTCCGGCGTTATCCCGGGTCCGTCATCTTCAAAAAAGATGTTTATTCTGTTGTTTGAACATTCCGTATAAACGGAAATTTTTCCTTGTTTCGATACTGCCTGTATAGAGTTAATAAAAAGGTTAAGAAACGCTTGATATAGCATATCCGGATCAGCGATAATATTAGGCAAGTTTTTACAAAATTTTTTTTCTATGACGCATTGTTTTTCTTTTGTCTCCGAGCTTATGGCAGTTATGTTTTTATCAAGTATATTGTGTATTGAGCAGGAGGATAAATTCGGTTTTAACGGTTTTGCAAAATTAAGGAATTCGGTTAAAATATTATTTAAACGAGTCGATTCTTCTACAATAAAAGAGGGTATTTTATTTTCCGGCAATTTTTTTTGTAAAAGTTCGGCAGAGCTTCTTATGATGCCGAGCGGATTCCTTATTTCATGAGATATTCCGGCTATCAGCTCGCCGAGAGCGGAAAGTTTTTCCGCTCTGTTAAGCTGTTCTTTTAATTTTATTCTTTCTTTTGTTCTTATTTCTATAATGTTTTCGCCCCGCTTGACCATATTTCTGAGGGATATAAAGATAAGTCCCATGACTAGGGAGCTTGTAAGAATAACTAATATCTGAAATCTAAATATGTTTTTATAATCGTCCGAAAGGTCCTGAACAATCTCTACAACGCCAAGAATAGGGCCGGATAGCCCTTTAAGAGGCTCTTCCGCTCGTATCGGCGAAAAGGTTACAAGCATACTTTTTTTAGGCGCTCCGATTAAAAGTTGAAAATAATTTCCGCTTTCAAGCAGTTCGGAATTTAAAGCGCCTCGAACCGCTTTATAATATCCGGCGCCTCCAATTTTATCTAACCCTACTACTTGTTTATCAAAGCTGTAGGCTATAGTGCCGTCCATGTCGTAAAAATTAACTGTATCCACCTCAAAACTATGCAGCGTGCTTTTTACCACCTGATCCATCAATTCGAATTGTGCCGGTTTTCTTAACTGTATTTTACTGAATTTTAAAACTACGGGTATAATAAACTGTTTATAAACTTGATGATTTAAATTTTCTATTAATAGATGAGCATAGTTTTCGCTTTTTTTTAATACCATCAGTTTTCGCTTTTTTTTAATACCATCTTTTTTGTCCAGTGAATATTAAGAAGAGACAGTAAAAGAGCGCCTATAAAAATTACTACAAGACTTGAGAAGGTAAAATATTTTACTAACCTGAACGGTTTTACTTTTTCGGCATTGATAATATCCGGCAATTTTTACATCCTTTTAAAATTTCGTCGGATAAATTTGCATTTTGACCGTTTGGAGCGCTATATTCAAATGTCAATTTATAAGGACAGAGCAATGTTTTGAGCATGCCTTATAGTATTCCTGCGGTTAAAATTGTTTTGTCTTTCAATCGACCAAACTGCTTTGCTATCCAACCAAATTCTATAATTTATATTTTTATTATCATTCTCTTTTCAATAAGAGTATAATTATTTTTTTATAGTTAATAACATGATTATAAGCGGCTTGAGTAAATATTTCAAGAGGTTTAATAAAAATATCGGATATTAAAAAGCTTTCTCGCTTTGCCCGAAATGCCATAAAGGCGCTCTCCTGTCATTTACTTTGCTTTATTAAACGCCGCTGTTATATCCGAATGACGATGATAAACTTTCCCAATCAAATTATAGTAATTTGGCTATAAGAAGAATGTTTTCTCTCTACAAATTAAAATTTGAGTATAACGCGACAAACGCGCAAACTATAATATAGCTTCGCCAAAAACTTTATTATCTTTGATCGCTTTTATAATTTTTACTTTTATCATGCTCCCTGATTTTATATTTTTTTTATGGCAGGAAAAAAAAACGGGGATATAATTTGAGGTTACGCCTTTTAATAATTCCGGATTCTGTTTATCCTTTTTTTCAATAACGGTTTCAAAAACAAGATTTTTCATACAGCTATAAAAAATATTTTTTTTTATTTTCCCGAGTTCTCTTAATTTTGAGGCTCTTTTTTTTATAATATCTGAAGGAATTTGTTCCGCAAAGCTTGCCGCGAGCGTTCCTTTTCTTGCGGAAAAAGGGAATACATGCAGATAGCTTATAGGAAGCGCTTTTATTAATTGATAAGTGTTGTTAAAAGCTTCTTCTGTTTCCCCCGGAAACCCCGCTATAATATCCGCTCCTATTGCGGCGTTAGGCGTAAGTTTTACAATTTGTTTTACGATATTTTCAAAATCTTCCGCTTTATAGTTTCTCCTCATTCTATCCAGTATCTTGTTGTCTCCGCTTTGAAGCGGCATATGAAAATGTCCGCATAAAATATTAGAATCTGCCGCAAGCTTTATTATATCTTGGGTAAGATGGAGAGGCTCTATTGAGCTCAACCTGATTCTACCGATAGGATTTGTTTGTTTTATTTTTTTTAAAAGTTCAAAAAGATTTGTCGGAGGCACGATGTCCGCTCCGTAGTTTCCGATATTAATTCCGGTAAGAACGGCTTCGTAATATCCTGCATTTCCAAATTTTTTAAGAGAATCCAAGACCGTATCAAAAGGCATGCTTCGGCTTTTTCCTCTTGCATAAGGAACTATACAGTAGGAACAAAAAGAGGAGCATCCGTCTTCTATTTTTAAGAAAGGTCTGCTTCTAATGCCTATAGGAAGCGTTGAGAAGCAGGAAAAATTCTTTTCGGAAAATATATTTTTTTTTTCGGAAATATATTTATCGTAATCATCTTTTAATATTATTTCGGCGATATTATGCTTATTTAAATGCCCTATTATAGCGTCTATATTCTCTATATTTTTTATCTCTTCGCGTCCTACTTGAGCGTAACATCCGGCGGCGATAAGTTTACGCTTTTTATCCGCTCCTGTTAAGCGCGCCGCTTTGCGGAGCGCTTGTCTGGACTGCATTGCCGCTTTGCTTGTAACGGCGCAGGTGTTTACTATTATAATATCGATATTTTTATCCGATTTTGTCTGTTTATAGCCGGCTTTTATTAAAGCGGAGGCGATTGCTTCCGATTCAAACAGATTGACTTTGCATCCGAGAGTTATAATTTTAAAATTTTTACTTTTGTTATTCATATTTAATTAAAGCGCAAACTGATTAAACGATACTATTTTATGTTATAGGCGTCTAACGTTTAAAAAGATAATAACGGCTTTGTTCGATTCGTTTTATTCTGTTTAAGCTATAGGTTGATTACTGCGGCTCTTCTTTAATGAGGCAAATTTTTACAAAAATTGCCTATGGAGACGTTGCGTAAAACGTCTCCGATTATAGAATGTTATTTTAATTTACCGAATTAATTATTTTGCCTTCCAAAAGGTATGCAGACATTTGATTTGCTATCATTTCGGCAACTTTTATCTGAGCGTCTTTAGTGCTTGCTCCGAGATGCGGAGTTAAAATAACGTTGTCAAGCTGCATAATCGGCATAGAATAATCCGGAGGCTCTACGGGAAAAACGTCTAACGCCGCGCCGGCTACATCCTTTTTTATTAAGGCGTCATATAAAGCGTCCAAATCAATGACTTCGCCTCTGGAGCAGTTTATCAGTCTAACCCCTTTTTTCATTTTACTTAATGTTTCGGAGTTTATCATCTTTTCTGTTTCCGGAAGTTTCGGAACATGAAGAGTAATAAAATCGGAATGCTTATAAAGGTTATCCAATTCAACCAATTCCGCGCCCGCCTCTTTTGCCTCTTCTACCGATACAAAAGGATCCGCCGCTATTACCTTCATATGTAGTCCCGCCGCTCTATCCGCTACTATTTTGCCGATTTTTCCAAGTCCGGCTATTCCGAGAGTTTTGCCGGTAAGCTCTACCCCTATAAGCTTCTTTTTTGCCCATTCGCCGTTTTTCAAAGTAGATGTTCCGCGTGGGATATTTCTGGCAAGAGACATTATTAAAGCTATGGCATGCTCTGCCGTAGTAATTGCATTGCCTCCCGGCGCGTTCATTACCACAATGTCTTTTTTTGCGCATTCTTTTATGTTTACATTGTCAACGCCTACTCCTGCTCTTGCCACAACCTTAAGTTTAGATGCGTTTTTAAGAATTTCCGGCGTAATTCTTGTTCCGCTCCTAATGCCTATTCCGTCAAAATCTTTTATAATTTCGGATAAAACTTCCGGGACGCTATTATTTTTGTCGTTATCTACTACAACCTTTATTTTTCCGGTAGCTTCCAAAATTTCTTTTGCAATCGGCGCCATGTTATCTCTTAACATTACTTTATACATTTTTTTGCTCCTCCTTTTTAAAAAAATTGCATAACAATATATTTTGCGTATTTTCGGAGTTATTTTTAAATTTTAATGTTCGAATTTAATATATTATATTTGCAAATTCGGTTTAAAAAATCTTGAAAAATCACTTATTCTAAAAAAAAGAGTATTGCAAATAAATTATAGCCGAACTCTCTATCTTATCAAAAACAAATAAAAAAACCATTTTTCTATAAGGTCTGATTGCCGTTAAGTAAAGAGGGAACCGCAAGAGTTCTTTGGGTTAATTAACAAAATTTTTTCAATGGTTATTTTTTTATTGGAATAATAACAAAATAGAAAGACTGCCGAATAATAATTCGGTTTATTTTTTTGCGGCTTTAGAAAAAAGCTTATTAAAAATTAAGCGTAACGCCGAAAACGGACTATGCGGCAGTATTAAAAAGGAGGATAATATTATGCGGTCTTGATAAATTAACCTTAAAATCGCAGGAACTTTTTACAAGCGCTCAATGGTTATCGGAAAAATATAATAATCAGCAGATTGAGCCGGAACATTTAGTTTTATCTATGTTGGAGTAGCCGGAGGGAACAGCCGTATCTATATTTTATAAATTGGGAGTTTTAACGGAGGATGTGAAAAAGGATATCGCGCTTGCATTAGAGATCTTTCCGAAAGTAAGCGGCGCGGGAGTAGGAGAGGTTTACATATCTCAACGGGTTAAAAAACTTATGAAAGCCGCATTTAAATGCGCTTTGAATATGAAGGAGTATAGAGCGCCCAAAAGTCAAGACAATGAAAATGGAATATTTGTTGTATGCTCGTCAAGCGACTTGTTTTAAAGATTTTACGCCATAATATATTTCATCGGGTCTAATATAATTTAAAGATTG
>JAFDMD010000013.1 GCA_019306185.1 Deltaproteobacteria bacterium | reverse complement strand
AAATAAATAAATAAATAAAAGTAGGAGACTTTTTTAGTCTCCTACTTGCCCTTACGTCTTTGATGACGAGTGCGAGCTAATAATTTTCTATGTTTATGTCTTCTCATTTTTTTTCTACGTTTTTTCACTACGCTTCCCAAAAAAATCACCTCCTTTTATCAATATTTTTTCTATATAACACTATTTTTCATTACTTGTCTATATTTTTTTAACGCCAAGCTATTGACAACTTAAAATTGCTATCTATTTTACTTAAAAATTTAGTTTCAAACGCAAATTTTGAATACGGAGAAAAAAATGCCTATATATGAATATCAATGTATTAACTGTAGTAAAACAATCGAGGTTTCGCAAAAAATTTCCGATCCTCCTCTTACCGAATGCGAACACTGCACAGGCAAATTAAAAAAAATCATTTCCAAAAGCAGTTTTCAGTTAAAAGGAACCGGATGGTATACGACCGATTATGCTAAAAAAACAGGGGGCGACTGTTCCGAAAAAAGAAAAAAGTCTCCGAATAAGGCTTCCGACAAGACCGAAAAAACTAAAAATAACGAGAAAAAAAAAAGCGATAAACCATAGCTTTACAAAAATCAATATATGCTTATTATGACAAATAACGAATTGTAACATAATAAAAACAAACTTAATTAATATACAAGGAGGAATTAAAACAATGAAGCTTAGACCATTACACGATAGGATTTTGGTTGAAAGAGTAGAAGAAGAAACAACGACAAAAGGCGGGATTATAATCCCCGATACAGCTAAAGAAAAACCTGCCGAAGGAGTAATCAAAGCGGTAGGCAATGGAAAAATAGGAGAGGACGGCAAAAAAATGCCTCTCGACCTAAAAGCAGGAGACAAAATTCTTTTCGGAAAATATTCGGGAACCGAAATTAAAATAGACGGTAAAGAGTATATAGTAATGCGTGAAGATGACGTTCTTGGCGTAATAGAATAATTTTATATTTACGGAGGATAAAAAAATAATATGGCTAAAATAATTAAATATGATAATAAAGCGCGTGAATCTATGCTCAAAGGAGTTAATACCCTTGCAGACGCGGTAGTTGTAACATTAGGACCTAAAGGAAGAAACGTAGTTATAGATAAATCTTGGGGCTCGCCGACAATAACAAAAGACGGCGTAACAGTGGCAAAAGAGATTGATCTGGAAGATAAATTTGAAAACATGGGCGCTCAGCTTGTTAAAGAAGTTGCAAGCAAAACCAGCGATATAGCCGGAGACGGCACTACTACGGCGACAGTTCTTGCAAGAGCCATCTATGAAGAAGGACAAAAACTTGTAGCCGCAGGCAACGATCCTATGGAAATAAAAAGAGGCATTGATAAAGCCCTTGAAACCGTAGTTAAAGAACTTGCCAAAATGAGCAAACCTACAAAAGATCAAAAAGAAATCGCTCAAGTAGGCACAATATCGGCAAATAATGACAAAACCATAGGCAACATCATAGCGGAAGCTATGGATAAAGTCGGGAAAGAAGGAGTTATAACAGTAGAGGAAGCAAAAAGCATGGAAACTACTCTGGACGTAGTAGAAGGCATGCAGTTTGATAGAGGCTACATCTCGCCATACTTTGTAACCGACCCTGAAAAAATGGTAACCTCCCTTGAAGATCCTTTCATATTAATCAGCGAAAAGAAAATAAGCAACATGAAAGACCTTCTTCCGATACTCGAACAAACCGCAAAAATGGGAAAAGCCCTCATGATAATCGCCGAAGATATCGAAGGCGAAGCATTAGCTACATTAGTCGTAAATAAAATAAGAGGAACATTAAACGTAGCCGCTGTAAAAGCTCCCGGGTTCGGAGACAGAAGAAAAGCTATGATGGAAGATATAGCAATTTTGACCGGCGGTCAGGTTGTGTCCGAAGAAAAAGGAATTCAACTTGAAAGCATTCAAATAGCCGATCTTGGAAAAGCAAAACGTATAACCATTGATAAAGACAACACTACAATCGTTGACGGCGCAGGAGCAAGGGCCGCCCTTGAAGGACGAGTAAAACAGATGCGCGCTCAAATCGAAGAAACCTCATCCGATTACGATCGAGAAAAACTTCAGGAAAGATTGGCAAAACTTATCGGCGGAGTAGCGGTAATAAATGTAGGAGCGGCTACCGAAACAGAAATGAAAGAGAAAAAAGCAAGAGTGGAAGACGCGCTAAACGCTACGCGCGCTGCAGTGGAAGAAGGAATAGTTCCCGGCGGCGGAGTAGCTCTTGTTCGTTGCATCTCCTCGCTTGATAAAATAAAGGTAAAAGGGGAGCAAAAACTTGGAGTTCAGGTAATAGCCAAAGCTATGGAAGCTCCTTTACGTCAGATTGCAAACAACGCCGGAGCCGAAGGCGCTGTAGTTTTGAATAAAGTAATAGAAAATCAAGAATCTTACGGATATAACGCCGCGTCCAATTCTTATGAAGACCTTATAGAAGCCGGAGTTATCGATCCTACCAAAGTAGTAAGATACGCATTACAAAACGCTTCAAGCGTAGCTTCCATAATGCTTACTACCGAAGCAATGATAGCCGACAAACCGGAAGAAAAATCGGACATGCCCGCAGGAATGCCTGGCGGCGGAATGGGCGGAATGGGCGGCATGGGCGGAATGGGCGGAATGATGTAATTTAAAAGCCATTCTCAAAAAAGAATACGCATAAATTAAAAAGATAAAGGCGGATGTTTTACAATCCGCCTTTATCTTTTTAAAAAGTTTGGCGTCCGCCTCGCTATTTTACCCCTTTTTCAAGCATTGAAAAAAACTTAAACATACCCCTTCTTAATCATTCCTGTTTGCATATAAAATTAATAGCCATTTGCATTTTTTTATAATTAAGATATAACTCTGCAAAATATATACGTTGAAAAAAAAATTCCGCTTTGTTCGACGTTGACAAAACCGTTTACGCTTAAAATATTTGCAAAGAATTAATATTGATTTTAATATTTTCTTGCAACTTTCAAGATAAAATCCTCATTATTAAAATTCGCTTGACAAGATAGTCTTTAAATTCAGGGGTTTCTCCCTTCGGTCGAAATAACAGCCCAAGATTAATTTCTGTTATTTTAACATAAGTTATTTTTGCTTGTCATTTCGACGAGCAAAGCGAGGAGAAATCCCTTTAAACGGAAACATCGTAACAATAAATATAAATCGGAAAAAAAACAAATGAAAATTTTATTCTCAAAAATGGAAGGTTTGGGAAACGATTTTATTATAATAGAGAACATAAACGATTCTATTAAAACTCCTTACCCTACCCTTGCAAAAAAAATATGCGACAGGCATTTCGGCATAGGAGGAGACGGCTTAATCGTAATAGCAAAATCGGAAACCTCCGATATAAAATTTTCAATTTTCAATCAAGACGGCTCCGAACCTGAAATGTGCGGAAACGGCATAAGATGCTTTGCAAAATATTTATACGATAAAAAGATAGTTTCAAAAAAAAAATTTACAATAGAAACCCGCGCGGGCGAAATAATTCCGGAAATATTTCTTACGGAAAAAGGGGACGCTGCAAAGATAAAGGTTAATATGGGCAAACCTATTTTGCAGCCTGATAAAATAGTATTTAATACCGATAAAAAAATTGCCCTTTCCGAAACAATAAAAACATCCGAAGGAGATATAACATTAACAGCAGTATCTATGGGAAATCCTCATGCAATTATATTTTGCGATAATCATGAAGATAATATAATAAAAAAAATCGGACCCGTTGTTGAAAAACATCCTCTTTTTCCCAACGGAACAAATGTGGAATTTGTTAAAATAGTTTCAAAAAATCGTTTACAGGTAAGAGTATGGGAAAGAGGCGTAGGCGAAACCCTTGCATGCGGCACAGGCGCATGCGCCGCTCTTGTAGCTTCATATTTAAACAATAAAACCGAAAATAAAGCGACTGTTCGGCTTCCCGGAGGCGAACTGTTAGTTGAATGGAAGCAAAAAGATAACTGTCTTTATAAAACAGGACCCGCTGCGCTTATTTTTGAAGGCGTTTATTTATTGTAAGTAAATTTACTTTTTACCTTTAACAAAACGGAGGTTTCTTATGGATTTGGAAAAATTTTTAGAAAAACTTAAAGCAAAAAGCGCTGAATTATGAATCGACAAGAATAATAAGCTTGCTTATAGAGATACTGAAAACTTTCTTACTCAAACCGAAAAAGCGGAACTTAAAAAGCATGAGCAAAAAAAACGCCGGATGCGGTAGCCGTAGTATTTAAAGATAAACAACTAACATATAAAGAATTGAACCAACGAGCAAATCAATTGGGGCATTATTTGCAAAAACTCGGAGTTGGTCCCGAAGTGTTAGTCGGCGTATGCGTTGAACGTTCGATTGAAATGATAGTCGGGTTACTTGGCATATTAAAAGCGAGCGGGGCTTATGTCCCGCTTGATCCGGAATATCCGAAAGACCGCGTTGCTTTTATGATGGAAGACGCAAAAGCGCCTATTTTATTGACGCAAGTAAAAGCGCTTGATTTGCCGCCCGAAAGCAAAGCGCAATTGGTTTTTTCGGATAAAGATTGGGATATAATTACCACAGAAAGCAAAAAAAACGTAAAAAGCGGGGTTAAATCGGATAATCTTGTTTATGTGATTTATACTTCGGGGCTCTACGGGAAAGCCTAAAGGGGTTATGGTTCGACATTACAATGTAGTTAAACAGTACCTTTGTTTGTCCGTTTAGCTTTGATGTTTCCGTATGGGAAATTTTTTCCTGCCTTTGTTATGGAGGCGCGTTATATCATGTGCCTCTTGAAGTTTTAATTGATTCTGAAAAATTTATAAATGTTATTGAAAAAAATCATATTACCAGCGCTTATATTCCTCCTGCGTTGTTAGATGATGTCGGAAAAAAATTAGAAGTATCACCTAATAATGTCAAACTTAACCGTATGCTTGTAGGCGTTGAACCGATCAAACAAAGGACGCTTCAGCGTTTCCGTAATTTTTCCAAAGAAATTAAGATAATAAACGCTTACGGGCCGACTGAGACGACTGTTTGCTCGACCTTTTTTGATTTTTATACGGAATTTAAGACTAAACGTAACACTCCTATTGGCAAAGCAATAAACAATTATGAAATTTATATTCTTGACAAAAACCTTCAACCTGTCCCAATCGGCGTATCCGGCGAGCTTCATATTGCGGGAGCGGGACTTGCCCGCGGTTATTTAAACCGCCCCAATTTAACAAAAGAAAAATTTATTCCGAATCCTTTTGATGACGACCCGGATTCCCGTTTATATAAAACAGGAGATTTGGCAAAATGGCTGCCGGACGGCAATATAGAATATTTGGGACGTATTGATCATCAGGTAAAAATCCGCGGGTTTAGAATTGAACTCGGAGAAATCGAAGCGGCGCTATTAAGCCGCTCTGCCGTTAAAGAGACTGTGCTTGTTGCAATAGAAAGTAAGTCGGGAGACAAACAACTGGCGGCTTATATTATAACCAAAAAGCGGACGGATAAAAATTCCGAAAAAAACATTTCCGAACTTAGAAGCTTTTTAAAAGAAAAACTTCCGGATTACATGATACCCGCATTTTTCGTATTTATAGACGCGTTTCCCTTGACCCCCAACGGCAAAATAGATAGAAAAGCTTTGCCCGCGCCGGATTTGTCTCTTATGCGAGAGCATAAGTTTGTTACGCCGAAAACCGAAACCGAAAAAATTATTGCCGAAATATGGAAGAAGATATTGAATGTAGAAAAAATCGGCATCCAAGATAACTTTTTCGAGATGGGCGGGCATTCTTTGTTAATTACCCAAGTCATTTCTCAAGCGCGGGAAGCCTTGCAGATTAATTTAGCTATTTATAATCTGTTTGATTATCCGACTATAGCCATGCTTGCTCGATATATTGAAACAGTTGATCGGCAGCCTGATTTGCGGCAAACGCAAAATATCCAACCCGTTTCGCGCCAACAGAACTTGCCCTTATCCTCTTTTCAAGAACAACTTTGGTTTTTAGCTCGGCTTTATCCTAATATCCCGTTTTATAATGAATGCGCCATTATTAAAATTACGGACAGCGTTCTTAATATAGCGGCGTTGGAACAAAGCCTTAATGAAATCATCAAACGCCACGAAGCCTTGAGGACGACTTTTACTATTGTAAACGGGCAGCCAGCGCAAAATATTATGCCGCCTCCAACGCTAAATCTGCGGGTTTTTGATTTAAGAAAATTGCCGAATCAACAGCGGGAACCAGAAGCCATACGTTTGGCAACCAAAGAGGTGAAACGCTGCTTTGATCTTGCCGGCGATATTTTATTCCGAGCCTTTTTAGCGCGAATAGATGAAAGTCAATACAGCTTATACATAACCATGCATCACGTTATTACGGATGGAATTTCCTTTAGTATTTTTCTAAAAGAATTAAGCGTTCTATATAAAGCTTTTTCCGCAGGCAAGCCTTCGCCATTGCAGGATATGCCAATCCAATACGCCGATTTTGCCTGTTGGCAGCAAGAACAATTGTCCGCGGATATTATTGAAACCCAACTTTTTTATTGGAAAAAAATACTCGGCGGCAATCTGCCGAAACTGCAATTGCCTTATGATCATCCAAGACCTAAAATCCCTACTTTTCGAGGCGCCAAGCGGTATTTGGCGCTTTCCGAAAAGTTGACCGAAAATCTTAAAACGCTCGCTAAACAGGAAGGCGTTACTCTGTTTATGACTCTGTTGGCGGCATTTAAGACTCTGCTTTATAGGTATTCCGGGCAAAATGATATTATAGTTGGAACTGTCGCCTCCGTTCGCAGCCGACCGGAATTTGAGCCGTTGATCGGGTATCTGCTTAATACCCTGGCACGGCGGAGGCTTACGCTAATAATGACGTTCCCTTTAAAAAAGTGGCGGAAACTTTTATTACAGAGCGGCGTCTTGGGCAAACGCCCTTTTCGCAAGTAGGATTTAATCTGGATTCGCTTATGCCTCCGGTTGATTTGCAATGGACTATAAAACAATATGAGATTGATAACGGCGCGGCAAAGCTTGATCTGTTAATGGGGCTTGAGGAAAAACCTAAAGGGCTGACCGGCTACATAGAATACAACGCAGATTTATTTGAAGCCGCCACAATTGAACGGATTATTGAAAATTTTAAAACGTTGATAGAAAGCGTTGTCGCAAACCAGCGACTGCCTATTTCGGAATTGCCTTTGCAAATAGAATCTAAGTCAACTTCAACCTACCCGCTCGCGTCAAGCCAATGTCCCGTATGGTTCGAGCAAACGCTTCGTCCAAATCAAGCTATGTTAAATATCGGCGGATACACGCGGATAAACGGACAAATTCATCCGGCTGTTTTTGAAAAAGCGCTTAATCGGGTAATTGAAGATAATGACGCGCTGCGCATTATTATTTGCAAAAAAAATAATCAACCAACGCAAAAATTTGCGGAAAATATTATATTTAGGTTAGATTTTCATGACTTTTCTCAAACAAAAAACGCCGGCAATAACGCCATAAAATGGATGGAACAAGAGTTAGTCAAACCTTTTCAACTATATAACGAGCCGTTGTTTCGGTTTGCTTTATGTAAAGCTTCGGATACCTGTTATTACTGGCTTCATGCAGCCCATCACATTATTATAGACGGATGGGGATTTGCTCTAATGGCGCACAACGCTTGGCTGCCGCTTACAACGCCTTAATTAAGAAAAAGCCGGTAATAAGAAAAAAATTATATTCGTATTTCAAGTTAATATTAGACGATCAAAATTATCTATGTTCCGAACAGGCTAATAAGGACGAGCAATACTGGAGACAAAAATTCCGTAAGTTGCCCGTTCCTGTAATTTCCGGCAAAAATTTTGCCAATATCAGAAGCAAACGAACTACTCTGATAATAAAACGCAGTTTTTACAACCAATTGACCGCCTTTGCCAAAAACAATAAAGTATCTGTTTCGCAAGTAATATTAGGGGCGCTATATTGTTATTTTGTCAGAACTTGCAACAGAGACGATCTTCCGATAGGGCTGCACACATTAAATCGGCATAGCGCCGCTTCTATGAAAACCATCGGCATGGTTATGAAATTTACGCCGGCATGGTTTAATTTTGGAAAAGAATTAAATTTTGTGGAACTTGATCAGGCTATCCGCAAAGAATTAAAAGAGGTTTATCAACATCAACGCCTGCCTATTAGCCAAATTAATCGTCTCGCAGGATTGGGCGGAAAAAGCCGCGAGCAACTTTTCGATATTGTATTTTCTTATTCCGCTAACGACTATGATATTGATTTCAACGGCGCGCCTGTAAGGACGTCATACATAGATAACGGTTTTGAACCCAACGCTGCTCTTACCGTTTGGGTTGAAGAATTTCATCAACATGACGACGTCAATATCTATTTTCGCTATAACATCGAGGCGTTTGAAGAGCCTGAAATTGAACGTATAAAAGAGCGTTTTGAATTTATTTTGGGCGAAGCCGTTCGTCAGCCTTTAACTCCTGTTAAAAACTTGCAGTTAATGCCTAAAACCGAGCGTCATAAAATTCTTGTTGAATTCAACGATACCAAAGCCGATTACCCCAAAGATAAATGTATTCATCAATTATTTGAAAAACAGGCTAAAAAAACGCCTGACGCCATAGCCGTAGTATTTGAAGAGAAACAACTAACATACAAACAACTAAACCAACGCGCAAATCAATTGGCGCATTATTTACAATCGCTCGGCGTAAGACCTGAAACCCTGATAGGCATTTGCGCCGAGCGTTCTTTGGAAATGGTTATAGGATTATTGGCAATTTTAAAAGCCGGCGGGGCTTATGTGCCGCTTGATCCTACCTATCCCAAAGAACGTCTCGCCTTTATGTTGGCAGATGCCCAAGCTCCGGTTATATTAACGCAAAAAAAATTGATTGAAAAATTACCGGAGCATAAAGCGCAAATTGTTTATATAGAAACTTCATTGCAAAATTTTTCCGAAAAAAATCCGGTCACAGACGTAACGCCTGATAATTTGGCTTATGTAATTTATACGTCAGGTTCGACAGGCCAGCCTAAAGGCGCAATGAATAGTCATCAAGGCATCTATAATCGTTTGTTATGGATGCAAGAGGCTTATTCAATTAATTGCGTCCGATAATGTGCTGCAAAAGACGCCTTTTAGTTTTGACGTGTCGGTTTGGGAGTTTTTTTGGCCTTTATTAACAGGCGCATGTTTAGTAGCGGCAAAGCCGGAAGGACATAAAAATAGCAATTATCTGGTTAAACTGATTATACAACAGAATATAACAACGCTTCATTTTGTGCCATCCATGCTTCAAATTTTCGTTCAAGAACAAAATTTAAAAAATTGTCATTCGCTTAAACGAGTAATTTGTAGCGGCGAAGCATTGCCTTTTGAACTTCAGCAACGCTTCTTTGAACGTTTGCCTTGGGCGGAATTACATAATCTTTACGGACATACCGAAGCGGCGGTGGATGTTACATATTGGCAGTGTCAACGAAACAGCCATTTAAAACAAGTGCCGATAGGCAGTCCTATAGCTAATATTCAAATCTATATATTAGATCAGCGTTTGCAGCCTGTTCCAATCGGCGTTGCCGGCGAACTTCATATTGGCGGCGTTGGACTTGCCCGCGGTTATTTAAACCGCCCCAAACTTACGGCGGAAAAATTCATTCCTAATCCTTTTGATGATAACCCGAATTCCCGTTTATATAAAACAGGAGATTTGGCAAAATGGCTGCCGGACGGCAATATTGAATATTTGGGTAGAATAGATTTTCAGGTAAAAATAAGAGGCTTTAGAATTGAATTGGGAGAAATAGAGACGGTATTAAGCAAACATCCTCTTGTTAAAGAGAATGCCGTAATTGTCCATAATATTTCCGAAATAGACAAACGGTTGTCCGCTTATATTGCGCCGCGTCAAGAACAAGCAATCGAGAACGCAAAATTACGCTCTTTCCTGATCAAGCGTCTGCCGGATTACATGATACCGCAAGCTTTTGTAATGTTAGAGACAATGCCTCTAACCCCAAACGGCAAAATAGATCATCGGGCGCTTGAACATATATCAATAGATAATTATCGATTGCCGGAACAAAACTTTGTAGCTCCCCGCGATGCTTTGGAATTACAGCTTACTAAAATTTGGGAAGATGTTTTAGATATCAGTCCGATTGGGGTGCAAGACAACTTTTTCGAGTTAGGCGGACATTCTTTGTTGACTGTTCGCCTTTTAACCGAAATTCAACAAAAACTTAACAAAAATCTTCCGCTTGCATCTCTGTTTGAAGGCGCGAATATAGAACAACTGGCAAAGCTTATCCGCAGACAAACCGATTCGCAAGATTGGTCGCCTTTAGTAGCGATTCAACCAAGCGGTTCCAAACCGCCTTTCTTCTGCATGCCCGGTTCGGGCGGCAACGTAGTTTATTTTTATCAATTAGCGCGTCATCTCGGAACCGAACAACCGTTTTACGCGTTGTAAGCCCGAGGTCTGGACGGAGAATTGGAGCCTTTTACTCGGGTTGAAGAAGTAGCGAATTATTACCTTAAAGCTATTCAAGCGGTTCAACATCAGAGTCCGTATTTTTTAAGCGGTCATTCCTTTGGCGCATTAGTTGCTTTTGAAATGGCGCAACAGTTACGCAAACAGGGAAAAAATACGGCTTTACTTGCTATTCTGGATATGCCCGTTTTGCTTCCGGATCGCGAACCTATTGAATTGGATTGGGACGAAACCCAATGGATTGTTGCAATTACTCAAATATTAGAGGCGTTATCAGGCAAAAAATTAGGACTGGGCTTGGAAGATTTTCAACCGCTTAAAGAGGACGCTCAAATAGCGCTTCTTAAAAAAGGATTGGAAAAGGCGGGTATGCTGCCGCCGGGATCCGGAATTAAATATATCCGTAGTATTATCAACGTAATCAAAGCAGACGAGCTTGCATTTCTTAACTATATACCGTCTGCAGGCTATCCTGATAAAATTACTCTTTTTAAAACCGAAAAAGGTTATTCCGACGAACTCTGGATATATTCGGAGATGTTTTGGACGAGCCTGCATGGGGATGGGAGCGTTTATCCGCCAAGCCTGTCGAAGTTGTTAAGGTGCAAGGCAATCATACGACAATACTGACAGAACCTTATGTTCAAGCGCTTGCCGAAAAGTTGAAATTCCGTATAGTTAATTAGTCGATGCTGAAAAATTTACATTTTAAACGTAAACGGTTTTGCCGATATCTATTATTTATCGCTTTAAATTAAGGAATTTCTCCTCGCCTTGCTCGTCAAAATGACAAATACAACACAAGAGTTCTTATAAATTATTATTTGTTGTTATGGATTTTATAAGCGGCGTAAATATTTCGAGGGCATATTCTTGAAATTTATCGTCTAACGGGCTTTTATTTTTAAAGAGTAATTTGTAATAAGGATTATCGGATTCTTTTTTTGCAAACTCCGTGCTTTGCCATTCTTTTTTAGCGAATAATAAGGCTTTTTCTTTATCTTGTAAGCTTTTTTTAGCGTAAGCATATGAGGCGTTCGGAAAAAAATTTAAGGGGTTTTTGTTTCCCTGTAAAAATAGAAGCATAAGATTTGAAATTATTTTTTCGGCGTCTTTTTGTAAAAGGTTCCGATTAAAAGCATACATTGTTATTTGATTTTTGCCTGTTGGATTTTGCCCTATTAATTTTACGTTGTATGTTTCATTTGGTTTTGCGGCTTTTAATATAAGATGATCTATCCAAGCTTTCAGCTTATCTATGGGTCTGATTTTCCCGTATCTGTATTTTATTATATCCTCCCCGTATATGGATGTAACGCGAGCGGTCAGGGTAATTTTTTTTATTTTGATTTTTATATTTAAGGAAGTCGGACTTTTTTCTTTTGTAATTTTTTTTATTATTTTAAAAAATTTATCTGTTTTAAGGAGTATCTCCGTATATATTGCGTCTCCTATCGAACCATAAGGCAGTATGCCGGAGGCTTTTATAAAATTATTTAATTCGTCGTTTTTAAGGGTAATTTTTTTTTCTATTATTATATTTTCCAACTTGTATTTATCAAGCCCTGCTATGCCAAAGTTTTCGCTTTTATCTATTGTGTCGAAACTGTTCGGCAAAAACACTGTCAAGCATTTGTTTGCAAAATATTTTGAAGGGTTTGAAAAAAAAAATTTTAGTTCGTCTATAGGAACCGCGTTGTTATTTATTGTTATATCCGGAAGTTTTAAAGCGGCAAAATCTTTTGTTTTTTTTTGCAAAAAAAATTTTGCCGTATTAAATCGGGTTGTAGAATATGTAAATAGTTTCTCTGTATTGTTCGGATTAAAATAATCGCCGGAAAATGATTGAAGCTTATGTTTTGTTATTATGTGATTTTTTATATCGGAGTTATCCGACATAGCAAAACCGTTTTCAATGTAATTGATAAGCTCCGAAACAAGAATAGAAGGGGGCAAGGTTTTAGCGCTGCGGATATCTTGCCCTATGTAGCTTATATATAGTTTTTTTCGCACGCAAAGCAGGGCTTCTAAAAATAGGTGTTTATCTTCGTTTCGTTTTGATTTGTCGCATGCCCGCGGATTTGACGCAATTATATTAAAGCCTGCTTGGCTATCCTGCCGCGGGAAGTCGTTTTCGTTAAGCCCGATGAAGCATATAATTTTAAACGGTATCCCTCGCATTGGAAGGGCTTCGCAAAAAGTTATTTTTCCCGTTAAAAAGCCGTAATTCGCTTTTTTTTTCGCAAGTTTTTCGGTTAGATACGCTTTTATGGTTTCTATTCCGATTTTATTTTTATATTGAGCCTCTTTTTCTATTTGAATTAAAACGGCAGCGGCGTTAAATATAGCTCGAGCCTCTTTTTCATTTCTCTCTGTTATTTGAAAAAAATCGCTTATTATTTCTTTTATTATTTGCGCCCATTTATCGAGCCGATAATTTTGAGATAACTTATCCGGCAAAGAGGCGAGCCTGTAAAAAAAATTAAAAAATCTTCCGACAGCGGAGGCGGTATCCGCTTCTATGGGATAAGGAATGATTTGAGAAAAAATTTTATCGGTATTGCCCGTAGCGTATCCTAATATGAATCTATCAAACCCTGCTTCCCATGTATTTTGGTTTGATTCCGGAGCTCCGAAGTAATTTGCTTTATGCTTGCCGTTTATCCCCCATTTTATTTCGGCTTTTTTTATAAGAGAATATATTTGTTCTATTTGACTATCCGTTATTTTAAATCTATTTTTAATCGGCGTTGCGGCAAGTATTGCAAAAACGGCAGACGGCTTATATCTGCTTTTGTATGCGTCTAATATTAAAAATAATGTTTGTATTAAACGGCTTGAAGAGGCTATTGGCCTATCTGCTATGCTGTACGGAATTTTTTTTGATTTTTCTTCAGGGGAGCCAAAAACCGCGTCAATGTAAGTGGAATATGCCTCTATGTTAGGAGCCATTACCATGATATCCGACGGTTTTAAGCAAGGATCTTTTTCAAACATATCAAGAAGGTTGTCATGTAGAGTTTGAATTTCTCTTATATGGCTGTGGCAGGAATGAACTGCAATGGATTTATCCTTTTTTGATACTATTTTTTTGGGGGCATTGTTCTCTTTTTGAGTAAGATTGAAGATGTCTTCCTGTATTGCGCCTATCATGTCGTTTGCCTGAGGTTTTTGAAAGGAGTCTATTTCATTTGTTTTTTGGCATTCTATTATAAGCTCTATAAATTGTTTTCCGGACGTTCCCATAGATGCAAGCAGATTGTTTTGACGTTGAATATGTATATAGCGATCCTCTATTACAATGCCTTTTTTTATATATTTTTTTTGGGTTTTTCCGATTTGCTTATCCGATAATATGTCGCCCCAGTATTGATAAGAGGGATTTAAAATGAATAAGTTTATTTGACAAAATGCGGACAAAATTGATATTATTTCAAAATATATCGGAGGAAGCGTGGTTATTCCGAAGATCGATACTCTATCCGGCATGGTTTGCGGGTTATATATGGGGTTTTGTATAAATTTTTTTCCTATATAAGCCCTATGCTCTTTGTTGTTTGCGGTAAGATGGCGCCATAAAATAGCCTGCCAATTATTATGTTTTTTTCTTTTTTCCCAGTCAAATATTATATGGGGTCTATAAAGAAGGTACTGATCGAAGGTATCTGCAATTTTTTTGGAAAGTCTGTATAATGTTATTTTTTGTTCAGGCAGAGTAAAAGTCGTTTTTCCTTGATTATACAGATAAAATTTTATCTCTTTAAATTGAGGTTCGTCAATAAGTTTTGTAAGAAGCGACATTATTCTAAATGTTAATATTTCGGGGGTAAATATTAAGGAGCGCCGTTTATGTAGGTTTATAATTTGATCTATAAATCGGTTTGGAAACAGAAAGGAAAAATTAGCGCAAACTCCTGTTTTTTCCGCTATTTTTAATGAAAGCCACTTCGCCATGCCGAGACTTTGAACTACTATTGTCTCTTTTTGAAACGGATCCGCGAAATTATTATTTTTTAAAACGGATGTTATGTCGTCTAATAGTTTTTCCGTTTTATTGCTGTAATAGACGTTTATAAGTTGGCGCTTTATTATTTTGCCTCCTTGATTTCCAACAGTTTGGTCCCGATGGTTTGCGCGATTGAAGCGTTTACTATCGCTCCTTTTTTAATTACTATATTTTTACAATGTAGTTTGCCGAAGCATTTTCCGCCCGCCAGTATTATAATCTCTTCGCCCGCTTTTATTTCGCCTTCAAAATCTCCGCCTATTATAACGGTTGCGGAGTTAATATCCGCGGAGGCTTTGCCCCCTTTTGCTATTGTAAAATTCTTGGTTCTTAATGTTCCGGAAATGTCGCCTTTTACTATTAATTCGCTTTCGGAACATATTGTTCCGGTTATTTTTACGTCTTGGTCTATAATCGAAATATTTTTATCTTTTTCAATCATTATTGTAGCGTCCTTTTTTCAATTTCCAATTCAGTTTCAGATCCGGTTGTCGATTTTTCTAACTTATAAGGATAGTTGCGCATTTTAGGATTAATCTGTTAGATTAAAAAATTTTTTGCAAATATTAGCTTTCCTCCGGTATTGTATGCAAATATAGAAATTTCTTTAAAATTTTTAGGAGGTTCTTTAATATCGGTTATAAACTCCGCATCTTTTACGCAGTTTATTATAAATTTTCTACCTTTTTTATAGGATGTAGGCTTATCGTCTGTCAACTTGCAATCCGGTATTACCGTCCAAGAGCCGTTATTATTATTTTGTCGTTTCATTATTATGAATATATAGCCGCTTACGGAATTTAGACTTTGAGATATATTTTTTATTTTAAATTTTATATTTAAGTTTTCGCTTGTTTTATTCGTAAAAACTTTCAAATCGTTTATAATAACTAATCTGTTTATGGGTAGAAGGTTTTGCTCTTTCGGATTATTTTTTTCTTCCGCAAGAACTAACTGGGTTAACAGTATCTCTTTTTCCTCTTTTAACAGATCAACTTTGCTTTCTAAAATATTTATATCGGCTTTAACAATATTATACTTATTTAATTCGGCTTTATATAAAAATGCAAAGAATCCGAAAAGTAAAATTGAAGATACAAAAAGAAAAAGAGATAATACAATAAGCATTTTAAAGCGTTTTATAACAAATGTTTTGCCATGGTTTCCTATAAAAAGGATTGACCACTTCTCTTCCTCTTTTTTTTGTTTCGGAATTTTAAAATGTTTTAAAGTTTTCTCCATCCTTCTCGATAAATTTTCCATTCGTTATTCTCGCGTATTAAAGTAATGGTTTTTATTCCTTTTGCCTGATAAGCGTCGGATTTGTATTTTTGAATAAAGGTAACCGTACATTGATTATTTTTTATGTCGCTTCTCATATTTTCCGCTGTCACCTTTATAAATTTATACTTATTATTTATTTTCTGTTTATTTTTAAGCCATGCTTTCCGGTTCATACCGCCAAATCTAAATTTTTCGGAATAGTATTGTGCATAGGAGTTAATATCTTTTGAAGACCATGCCTTAAGCCAAGAGTTTATCCTTGTATTTATTGCGGCTATTTCGGCTTGTTGATGCCTGTTTCGAGCGAATTTTTCATAAGCTGTTATAAGCGAAAGTCCTTTTTCTTTTTCTACCGAACTTTTAACAATTTCAAGAGGCTCCTCTGATATTATAATCGGTTTTTCATCATTAAATTTTATAAATTTTTTTTCTTTTCCGGTATATATTCGCTCGCTGCCATTGTTAAGTTTTATATATTTATCAAATGCCGCGATATAAAAACCTTTATGTTTTAATATTAAAATATTATCCTGTTTAACGGAATTTAATATTTCATTTTTGTTTAATTTTTTTCTATAATTAATCCATTCAATCCACCATGTTATATCGGGCAAAAAATCGGGGCTGTAGAAGCTTAAATAGTTCTGATATGTTCCGTTTTCAATCGCCTTGTTTGTTTCGGAGATTAAGGATAATATTTCTTTTGCTTCTTTTTTGTATGAATTTTCTCTTATATAGTTAATTTCATCAACCACTATAATCGGAGTGTTTTTAAGGGTTATATATTTTTTTAATTCGGATAGAATATTATTATCTACTACTACGCATCCGTTCGAATCTCTCGGTTTTATTTCTTTATTGGTTCCATGTAGCCATATGGAGCTTCCGTCAATTTGCAAAAGTCCGTCCAAAGAATTAGGAAAATCCATAGAGAATGCGCCATCTCCATAAATAGCCGCAAGGTGTTTTGCCTCGTATTTATGGTCGAAAAAATAAATTCCTTCCGGGGTTTTTTGATCTCCCTGAACTATCTTTGCCCCTTTTACTTTTCCGGTAGAGCAGGGAGAGGTTAAAACTCGTTCGTATGAGGAGCCGTCATAAGAATATAAGTAAAGGGTTTGACTGTTTTTTTCTACTAATATAAAATATGATGTATCCTCTTGTGGAGCGGATACAAATACATCAGGAATTTTTTTGCCTAAAAAGTTAATATCGGCAAATAGAACCGAAGGTATAGAAGAAAATAAAAAGCATAAAAATAGAAGGCCGATTAAGTATAAACGTATAAAGCGAAACAAGATATTTTCCTTTTTCTTTTATGTTTGCGATTTCCATAGAAAAATTTTTCAGTTTAAGATGGTTTGAGATTCTTATTCAACCTTTAACTTAACAAAAAATCGTTTTTTATATGGGTCCTATGTTAATAATTTATTAATATTATTCCAAATTTTTAATTCTATATTGTCCGGCGCGTCATTTCCGTCAATGATTAAAATTTTTTCCTCGTTTTTTAATTTATCAAAAGCCTTAAAATATGACTTTCTTACTTTTTGCATATCCGTTATATTTTCATATAGTTCGAGAAGGCTTCTTTTTTTCTTTAATCTGTTAAAAGCGGTTTGGGGGTTGATATCTATAAATATGTTGACGTCCGGTCTCATTGTCTGCGCGCTTATAATATTTGCTTCGATAATTCTTTCCATTTTTATATAAGAGCTCTGATAAGCATAGGAAGAAAAGTAGTATCTATCGCTTATAACGTTTATCCCCTTTTTTAACATACTTACTATTCCGTTAATGTCGTTTAGCAGATGATCAATTCTATCCGCTGCAAAGAGTAATGCAATTGTTTTATTATCCGCCTTTATTCTTCCGGTCATCATTTGTCTCGCCAACGAGCCTATAGGACCGTCCGTAGGCTCGAATGTCTTACATATATTTTTTTTCTCTTTTATAAGACGATTTGCAAGCCTTTTAACCTGCGTGCTTTTGCCGGAGCCGTCTATTCCTTCGAATACTATAAATTTGCCTCTGTTATTATTCAATTTATATGCCGTGTCTTTTTATAACCGATTTTATAATAAAACAAATTAATTATGCTTTTTTATCCGGCTGTTTTGCCGCCGAAGCCTTATATAATAATTCCGGGTCGATGTCCAAATGATTATCCCATGCTATTGAGTCGAATTTTACTTTAACCGTATTAAATAAGGATATATCTTTTAGTTCTTTGAATTTTCCTATGTTAAGACAAGAAAACATATTAAAAATTTTCTCTTCGTTGTTTTCAAATTTTAATAACAGCTTGTAATTATCTAACGGTTTAACGTTTGTTACTGCAAGATACATTGTCTTTCTCCTATCTTATAGGTTCTATCCTAAATGGAATTTCTCCGTTTTGCGCCGGCTTCCAATTAGCTAATAATTCTTCTTTTTTTAATTCGCTCCATACTAAAACAAGTTCTATCTGTTTTTTAGGAAGTTCGCCTCCCTTTTACTTTGTAACTATTAATAAGCATCAAAATGAGGCGGATTATGCTCGTTAGAGGCGTAATACGTTCTTATAATGATTCCGTAAAACATTGCAATAGTCGATATATTAATAACCTTTTTATATTATCAAAAAATATGTTTCTGTTTTAATCCTTTTTCTGCTTCAAAAGCTTTGCCAAAATGCTTATAAGCTTTAGACAAAGCTTTTCTGCCGGAAGATGTTCTTATTATAAATCCGAGTTTTAACAGATAAGGCTCTATAACGTCAACCAATGTATCGGTTTCTTCCTGTAATGTCGCGGCGATAGCTTCAATTCCTACCGGCCCGCCATTATAAAATTGTAATATTGTATTAAGGTAGTTTATGTCAAGATTTGTAAGTCCTTTACTATCTATTCCTTCCATCTTCAAAGCTTTATTAACGGTATCTGCCGTTATTTTTCCTTCGCTTTTTACCTGAGCATAATCGCGAACTCGTTTTATGAGTCTATTTACTATGCGCGGAGTGCCTCTTGATCTTTTTGCAAGCTCTTTTGCTCCCTCTTTAGTAATTTTTATATTTAAAAGACTGGCGGACCTAAAAATTATTTTTATTAATTCTTCGTCGGTATAAAAATCAAGCGTTCTAAATATGCCGAATCTGTCTCTTAAAGGCGCGGATAACAATCCGACCCTCGTAGTCGCTCCTATTAAAGAGAAGTTTTTCAGTCTGAACCTATGGCTTTTTGCATGGATTCCTTTGTCAAATACAAAATCTACCGCGAAATCTTCCATAGCAGGATATAAGAGCTCTTCTACTATTTTCGGGGTTCTGTGTATTTCGTCAATAAACAGGATATCCCCTTCTTTAAGATGAGTAAGTATTCCAAGAAGGTCGCCCCCTTTTTCCAAAGCGGGCCCTGATGTAATCGTTATGTTAGCGCTCATTTCATTGGCAATTATGTAAGCCAAAGTGGTTTTTCCAAGCCCTGGAGGCCCGTGAAAAATTATATGTTCTAATGCTTCTTTTCTTTTTTTTGCCGCGTCTATCGCTATTTTTAAAGACTTAATGGTATCAGGTTGTCCTACATAATCGCGGAAATTTGCGGGTCTTAAAGATAGAATTTCCGTATCTGTATCCGATGGAATACTTGTATTGGTTGTAATATTTTGATTTAAAGAAAAATGCTTTAATGTTTTCATATTTATTTTTTATATATTTGATCAAATAGCTCTGCCGGATCTACAATTTCCGGTTTCTGTTTTAAAGCCTCTTCTATCATTTTATTCGCCTCTGAAAATTTATGCCCAAGCTGGTTTGTAAGAACTTGCATTACCTGATTTTTTAATTCTTTTTTAGTTTCTTCTATTTTATGCTCTACGGAATAGGAGACTGCAAATTTTTCCATTTTTCCGGATAAAGAGGCTATTATTTTTTTTGCGGCGCTTTCTCCTATCCCTTTTAGCATTTTCAGTTTTTCAATATCTTTTGTTTCTATAGCCATAGCTATTTCATTTATCGGTATATTTATAGCTTTTACGGCTTTTAATGGTCCTATGCCCGCCACCGATATAATATGTTGAAAAAATTCTTTTTCTTCTTGCGTCTCAAAGCCTATAAGAATCGGTTTCGGTTGCCTTTCCGTTTGTTGATAATAGATGTATAATATAAGGTTGTCTCCGGTTTTTATCGAGTTGATTTTTTGCATAAAGAAGCCGGGTATTAATATTTCGTATCCTATGTTGTTTACGAGTAATAATATTTTTTCTTTCTCTTTTTTTAAGAGTATGCCTTCGAGATAACCTATCATATTTTTATATAAAATTTCTCCGCTCCGCTCTCGTCAAAAGAAACGGGAAAAGCCTATCCTGTCGATTTTAAAAGTAAAAAAGAATTTATAACGATTCGTTATTATATCTGAAAAGCCCTATTAAAGCAAGAGCAAGAGCGTCTGAAGCATGACTTGGTTTGATTAAAGACGGCGGTTTTAGAATATTTCGGACTGCCGTTTCAAGCTGCGCTTTGCTTGCCCTACCGTTGCCCGTTAATATTTGTTTTACTTCTCGAACGGTTATTTCGACAACCGAAATTTTTAATATCGCGCATGCAAGAAGAAGAACTCCCATAACTTTGCCTAATAATATGCCGGATTTGGGATATTCTTTAAGCGAAAACACGTCTTCTATTATTACTATGTTCGGTCTTTGGCTTGTTAAAATTTTTTTTGTTTCGGAAAAAATTATATTTAATCTGTCTCCGTCCGGCATGTTACGCTGCGTCTCTATTACTCCGAAAAAATAATCGGTTATGTTATTATGCGCGCCGTTCACTATTCCTATGCCTGTTGAAGCTATACCGGGATCAATGCCTAATATTTTCATATCTTGTCTGTTTTAAATAGGCTATTTATAGGCTTCAAGCTTTTTTTCCGCATTTCTTGCTTCGTTTGAATTCGGATACTTGCTTATAATTTCTTTTAAAATAATAAAGGCATGCTCTTTTTCGCCGAGTTTATAAAAAGAAATCGCCTGTTTTAAATAGGCAGACGGGGTTTTATTACCGTTAGGAAAATCTTCTATAACTTTTTGATATTTCAGTATAGCCTGTTTATACATTTTTTTCTTATAAAAAATTTCTCCTACCCAAAAATAACAGTTATCCGTATATATGGAATTAGGGTATGTTTTTAATATTGCATTAAAATTTGCCAAAGCTTTTTCGTAGTCTTGCGTGTCATAGAGATTTTTTGCGGTATTATATAGTTCTTTTTCCTGTTGTCGATTCGATTTCGTCGGTTTTTCGGCAGACTTTGCCTCATTGCTTATATTGTTGGTTTCATTTTCGTTATTTCTATTTTCGTCGCCGCTATTATTAATGATGCCGAAAAAATTTTCTATTGCGGTTATTCTTTTTTGACTGTTTCGAATTGCATTTTTTATATCTTGAAAATTCTCATTTTTACTATCTGATCCGCTTTTGCTATTTTCTATTTTACTATTTAATCGGTATTCCGTCTCGGAAATTATGCCGGATAATTTTTTGACCTCTTCTCGGAGTTCTTCAATTGTTACGTTTAGAACGGCAATTCTGTCTCTTAATTGCGAAATTTCGAATTTGTTATCGGAAGCGTTTAAAACCGACGGTAAAAAGAATGAAAGGATACAATATAATGATATGATAATATAATATCGCATAGTCTTTATTTTTTCCGGAAGGATAAGGAGTTAAAGTGATAATAAAATTTATGATGCCGAATCTTTTGTCCGGCATCATAAATTAATTCTTTTTTTGATATTAACGAACTACTTTAATGAAAAATGAGCGCGTCTGTTTTTTGCCCATGCAACGTCGTTTGCAACTGAATCAAGAGGTTTTTCCTCTCCGTAAGATACGATTTCCATTCTGGAAGCGTCAACGCCGGCGTCAAGCAAAAATTGTTTAACTGCGCTTGCTCTTCTTTCTCCCAAAGATAAGTTGTATGCTTCCGTGCCTCTGTCATCGCAATGTCCTTCTATGATCATTGCTATGTTGGGATGACTTGCAAGCCATCTAACTTTGGTCTGAAGTATGGTTACATATTCCGGAACGAGTCTATAGCTGTCAAATTCAAAATGAATATCTTCATTCATAAAATTTATACGAGCCTCTTCCAATGTTTTTCCATAGAGATCTTCTTCCTCTAAATTCGCCGCTCCATCCGTCTTGCCTGCAGGTTGCTGCTGTGTAACTTGAGTTTCTTCGGCGGGCGCGGCGCCGGTATCTGTTTTCAGTTCTTTTTTAGCGCATGCCGTTGTAAGCAATAAAGCTGAAATAGCCATAAGAAACAACAAACCCTTTAAAAAATTTTTCAACATTTTTTTCCTCCTTAAAATATTTATAATATTATTTATTAAGAGCGGGCGACCAAGCCGGCGAAGTCTGTTCGCCGGGCAGATTCAGTAAACGCCGCTGCTCTTTGCCATGAAGACTTATTACGTAAAGTCCGGATGGTCCTTCTTTGGTCGAAGCAAAAACAATCAGGCTGCCATCCGGCGCCCACGAAGGCGATTCGTTATCTCCTCCGCCATAGGTTAATCTGGTTAAACCGCCGCCGTCTGTATTTATTACAAATACATTTGTTCTTCCTTCGACTAATGTCGTAAACGCTATTTTATCTCCTTTCGGAGACCAGCAAGGCTCTTGGTTATAATTATGTTCATAAGTTAATCTATGAAATTCGCCGGTTAAATAATTGCCTATATATAACTGGGGCTTGCCTGTTTTTCTGGAGACGAATACAAAATTTCTTCCGTCCGGCGCCCATGAAGGCGAGACGTCAATTCCTGCTTGACGAGTAAGTCTTTTAATGATTTTCCCTTTTCCAGTCAACAAATAAATTTCGGGGTCTCCTGAAAATGAGAGCGAAGCGGTTAATTCAAACTTTCCTCTAACCCAAGCAGGCGTAATATTTGTACCTTTTTTATTTATTATAATCTCGGAGTTGTCTTGTATATTTTTTATAATAATATCCGCTTTTCCTTTTTTAAAGGATGTATACGCAAGATGCGAACCGTCGTCGGACCAAGCCGGCGTTGTGCTTATGCTGTTATATTTAGTAACGGGACGGCTATTATATCCGTCAAATTCGCAGACATATATCTCCTTTTTTCCGGAATTTTTTGATACAAAGGCTATTTTACTAAAAAAAATTCCTCGGTTTCCCGTAAGTCTATATATTATTTCGGTACAAAATTTAAGCAGTATTTCTCGCAACTGATCTTGCGCTCCCCTATATTTTTTGCCTATAAGCAATCTTTCGGATAGTACGTCGAAAAGTCTTAATTCCACTTCAATTTTACCGTTATTTTTATCTATTTTCCCGGCGACTAACATTTCGGCGCCCATGTCTATCCACCAGTTTTGCAAAATAATATTATCAACATTATTAATGGAAGAGCCGTCGCCGACGCTTCTAAAATAACCGGTAAAATCAAGCGCGGAGCTAACGGCGCGAGCAGCTTCTACTGCAAGGCTGTCGCTTGAATTGGATTGAAAATTGGGAATTGCTATAGGAATTTTACGCATTCCGGGAGAATTTATATCTATATAGTCCACCTGTCCGAAACAGTTAGCGGCAAATGATGCGTAAATAAAAAAAAGCGTAAATAAAATTTTTAAAAACATATTTTGCTCCCCCTTTACATTCAAATGGCTTTAAAGACTAAAGACTAAAGACTAAAGACGATTATTATTCTATACCGGACGGCGTAAAAGTCAAGCCCAGTTTATAGCTTGAAACCCCGAAGGCATCCGGAAGCGGAGGCAGCGGATTCGATTTTAATACGGCTTTATAAGCGGATTCATCAAGATACGGGCTTCCCGATTTAGTTTCAAAATATACCTCCTTTATTTCGCCGCTTTTCATTATTTCGATTATTAATATCGCTTTTATATTATGCTGCCCAGAGGTCTGCCCCGAAAAAAACCAGTTTTGCTCTATTCTCCAAGCCACTTCCGCCTGATACGCGGATACTATATTCCCTATTATAGAGCCGTGTCTGACGTCTGTCATAGAGGAAAAGCCGCCTTCTCCTTCTTTTGTATCGGAAATTGCAGGGTTGTCGTTTGGATTATCAGGGAGCTGCTCCGCCTCCATACTTTTTTTTATTTTGTCTATTGCGCTCGCAACTTTGGCTCTGTCGGCTTCCGTATTCTTCTCCTGTTTAATCTCTTTTTTTGCTTTCTCTTTCGCATCTTTTTTAGGAATAGATTTTTTAGTCGTTTTTTTGTTTTTCGTTTTTTTTTCGTTTTGTTTAACTGTTTTTTTCGGCTCTTTTTTGGACTTTGGCTTTTTACCCTCAACCGGTTTTGTCGATTTTTTTTGCGGAGAAGAAACAGAAGCGCTTTTTATGCCTCCCGCTTTGGAAATTGAAATCAGGTTGACGTCAATAGCGTTCAGGTTGCGCGATAGTCTATGATTGCCGGAGCTTGTAAAAAGAAAAAATATAAATATAACAACATGAAATAAGGCGGATACGGCAAAAAAGAAGCCAAAACCTTTATCTTCGTTCCATAATGCTTTAAGGAGTTGAAACATTATGAAATTATCCTTTCTTTTTTGTACTAATCGGATCCGTAAGCATGCCTATTTTTGTAATGCCCGCGCTTTTTATTTCGGACATAACTTGCACCACTACTCCGTAAGGAACCTCTTTATCTGCTTTTAAGAGTACTTCCTTATCTTTTTTATTAAAAAAAGCTCTGTCTAATTTTTCGGGGAAAGCCTCTATTGTGGTTTGATAATCGTTGATATATATCTGCATATTCTTATCTACGCTTACTACGGTAATCTCTTCGGTTGTTTTTATATTGCTCATTTCGGCTTCCGGCAAAGAAACTTGAGCGCCTTTTATCATCATAGGAGCGGTTACCATGAATATGATTAAAAGCACTAACATAACATCTACAAAAGGGGTTACGTTTATTTCGGACATTAATCTTCCGTTATTCATATTAAACGCCATGTTACTTCTCTCTTTCGATCATATTTAACAGATCAGTGGAAAAACTTCTTAACTCCGCCTCTATAACGCTTATTTTGGATAAAAAGTAGTTGTAAGCTATTACCGCTGGTATGGCGGCGGCAAGTCCCACTGCCGTGGCTATTAACGCTTCGGATATGCCGGGCGCCACAACCGCTAAACTTGCGGAGCCTTTTAAACCTATGCCATGAAAAGAATTCATTATTCCCCAAACCGTTCCGAAAAGCCCTATAAACGGAGCGGAGTTGCCTGTTGTGGCAAGAAACGGAAGCAAACGGGTAAGTTTGACTATTTCGGTTTCCGAAGCTTTGCTCAAGGAACGTTTTATATTATCTATGCCGGAAGTTTTTATTGTCTGGATGTGGTCTTCGGCGTTTGAGAAATTACGCCGTTCCGTAGCGGCTCTTTTTTTCATTTCCGCGTAGCAGACTCTAAAGGCTAACGATAAAGGACTTGCGGCAAACTGTTTTGACATTGCGTAAGCGTCCGAAAAATTTTTGCTTTTCCAAAACATTCTTGAAAACATTTCCGATTCTTTATACGCTTTTTTTATATATATGTATTTGGATATTATAATTGCCCAAGAGGTTATGGAAAAAATGATTAAAATCAGCAAAACCAATTTTACCATAGCCCCTGCCGAGAGCATTATATGTAATATATCCATATTGTATCCGTCCATAATTTCTCCCTTTTAGATTGCGGCGTATAACAAACAAAATACTTGATCATACGCCTCAATCTTATCATTTTTTATGTTTAACTATATTTAAAGGCTATAAAGCCTTTCCCGTTTGTTTTATGACGCTCAAATAGCAGCGCTTTTTTTATACGCTAAAATTAAAAAACCCGTTAATTGTTTTATATAACCATTTATCTTTACGTTTATTTTTTAATAATAAAAATTTTCGTTATAATCAATTTTCGTTTAAATATTGTAAAAACCCATTAAAACTATTTTTTATAAAAAACAATTCTCTTTTTTTTATTTTTTCATTAAATTCATTAAAAACCGCAAGCATTTCATCTTGTAATAGCAGTTTTTTAAACGCGTATTCAAAAACAGATTGCGGGCTTTCGGTTTTAACGGCTTTTTTTATTATATTTTCCCATAAGATAAGCTGGTCTATATGTTTTTTCATTATTCTATCGGGGCTTTCGCTTATCCCGAAATGTCCGAAGCATATTTTTTTCGGCTTTAGTTCCATAAGTTTTAATATGCTTTTAATAGCCGTTTTTAAAAAAAGCTTGGGGGGCGTGGCGGGTCTTAAATATTCTCGATTATTTTTTTCTTTAAAATGAACTCCGCAGGCTTCCCCTGCAAAAAGATGTTCGTCTATTATAAAACTTACGCTATGAGCCGAATGCCCTGGAGTTTCTATTGTTTTTATCTTTCCTTCCGAAAAATTTTCGGCTTTTATAAGCAAATTTTTATTAACGGGTTTTACCTTTCCGTAAGCGTAAGCTTTTTCTTTTAAAATGGCTACGGAGCCTTTCCAAAGGGCGTTTGGATTTATAAGATGTTGAAAAGCCGCGCTATGGCATACTATAGGAGTTTTATTAAATATTTTGGAAATATCCCCTATGCTTCCGGAATGATCTATATGGATATGAGTAAGAAGTATATAATCCGGAATGATTTTTATTTTTTCAAGCGCGTTGCAAAGAGGTTCTACGGTTGAGGCGGGTCCCGGATCTATCAGGAGGGTTTTTTCTCCTTTGTAAACCCAAGCCCCTATAAAATTATTAAATCCCAAAAGGTTAACCGGCAGTTCGATTAAATAAAGAGAGTTGCTATATTTTATTATGTTAGCTTGCATTTCGCCGAGTTATCGTATCATTTTAAAATTCGGAGCGGGCTTATATTTGCTTTTCTCTTTTTTATCAAGATAATCCAGATTAACAAGAAGATCGGTTCTGCCCACAAGCTCTTTTATGCTTTTTAACCCGTAGGTTCTTAAAAGTTCGCTCCATTGTTTGCGCCATGCCATATACATGTTTGTTATTCGACGCATTGCATATTTTTCTTCTATCATATTCTTAAGTTCTATGTCCGTAGTGGCTATCCCTCTGGCGCAGCCTCTGCCGCTTTCGCAATTTGTGCATCTGATGCAGTCTATTGCAACCAGTTCCGCGGTGCCTATTACTACCCCGTCCGCTCCCAAAGCTATGGCTTTGGCGACGTCTAAAGCGTTTCTGATTCCCCCGCTTGCTATAACGGTTATTTTGTCTCTTACTCCTTCCTCCGTTAAAAAACGATGTATTTTAGGAATTGCATACTCGATAGGCATTGCAATATTTTTTTTTGCTATATCCGGCGCGGCTCCGGTGCCTCCGTAAGAGCCGTCTATATGTATAATATGAGCGCCCGCATAATAGCTGCCTATCGCTACCATTTCTACGTCTATGGGCGTGGAAACTTTTACGGATATAAGGCAGGAAGGATTTATCTCTTTTATCCAATCGACATGTTTTTTATGATCTTCAACCGAATATACGCTATGAAACGGGAAAGGAGAAAATAAGGAGTTCCCTTCTACAGTCTCTCTTAACGCCGCTACCTCTTTTGTAACTTTATCGCCCAAAAGATGTCCGCCAAGTCCGGGTTTTGCGCCTTGAGCATATTTGAATTCAACTATGGGAGCGTTAAGTATGGTATCTTCGCGAACTCCGAAAAGTCCGGTTGCAACTTGAGTAATAATATGATCTTTATAGGGCAAAAATTCTTCGGGATAACCTCCTTCGCCGGTGCATGTAAGAGTGTTTAAAGCCTGAGCGGCTTTTGCTCTTCCGGTTAAAACAGATAATGCGGTAGAGCCAAAAGACATTCCGCCTCCGTAACAAGGTATTGAAATAACTTTTTTTATTCTGTTATCTCCGGATCTGTTAAGAGTTACGGACATATCTATAAGGTTGTCCGCAATATTAATAGATTTTTCTTTTTCCGGGATTTTAAACCGGATTTTATCAAAACCGCCTCCGGAATTTCCCAAACTGTATTCAAAATCGACTATGGGAAGGTTTCCTGTTTCCGCCATTTCCCAATGAGCTATAAGCATTTCCGGCGTCCATCTGTAATCTCCAAGCGTTTCTAACGCGGGATTTTCTTTTAGAGCAAGCGCATGTTGCGGGCAGTTGTCTATGCAAAAAAAATCATTTGTTTTGCATTTAAACCCTATACATTTATGTTCTTTAGGGCGTATTGTTTTTGCGTAATTATCATGTTTAATATGAACTCCGTAAGGGCAAAGCTTTGCGCAAAGTCCGCATGCAACGCATTTTGAATTTCTTCTTATAATGTATTTGCTTATGGGGTTTTTAAAGCGGGACGGGGTTTCTACGGTTTTTGCAATACCTGTTTTGTTTTGTTTTGTCATAATTATACGCTGCGCCTTTTAAAGATGGGTTCAAAAATATCTTTTTCCAATTTTTCAAAACGAATGGATCGTCCTATTTCTCCGCGAAGCCTTCTCGCTTCTCTTATGCCCATTGCTCCCATTACCTCGAGAAGCTGCCCGTGCCAAGAGGCGAAAAGATTTGCTATTCTTGAAGCCCCATTATCAGCGTCAAATTCTTCGTCTAATTTAACAGGGCAACCGCCCTCTTTTGCGCATTCTTTGCAAAGTCTGCATTCCATAGCAAGCATTATCGGAATATCTGCCGCTACCGCGTCCGCTCCGAATATAATCGCTTTTGCCACATGCTCCGCCATAGCTATTCCGCCTGAAAATATTAGATTTATATTCTGCCTTGTAAGCTCGGATACAAGCCTGTTATGAATTCTATTTATGCTATCTTTTAAAAAAATTGAATTTTTTCCATTCAACTCTTTTCCCTGATCATCCGCGTAAAAGTATATTGTATCGACATCTTTATCCGCTAATTCCGAGGCTATTTTATCGGCGTTTTTATTAAGAGGCGCTTTTATTATTACCGCTTTATCCGAAGCAAAAGAGCGAACGCCGGCAACTGCATTGATTATATCTTCGGTATTCGAGTATTCTATTAAAATAGCTTTGCTTGCAAGTATAAGGTTTTTATACGCGCTTAACTCTTCTGTTTTAAAGCATGGTATAAGGTTGTCTTTGTATTCGAAAAGATTCGGAGTATAATCTTTGCAGTTTATTAAAAAAAAGGTTTTTAACAAAAAAGCGGCTTTTGCGACTGCAAGTATTATATGTTTATTGATTATAAGGTTTTTCGGAAGAGTTAACAGCAAAGGAATTGGAACCTCCAATATTTTACGCGGTTTTTTTACAAGGGTCATGTCGTCCTTAAAACCGAGTCCTTTAAATCTTTCGGAAAGCTCAAAACATGTATTTATATATTCGCGTCCGTGTATGCCGTCTCTTGTAGGGCGGACTATTTCGGACATATCCGTCCATACGGAATCGAAACCTTCCCCCGTAAACGGTCCGCCGTATCCGGAACCGGATACCGGTATGTTTCCGGTATGAGCCTGATACCATAATCTGATAATTATATCCGCCCTCCAATAATCGTCTCCAAGCGCTTTGTATTCCGGATTTATTACTCTTGAAAATATCCCTTTTGTGCATTCCTGAACGCATCTGAAACATCCGGAACAGGTATAAAGATATTCCGGCTCCTTCATAGCGGATATATGTTCTCTGTTAGCGCTGAAGTTGTTATAAACGCATTTTTTCTTTACGCATTGTTTACAGCTTCCGGCGCAGTCCTCCCTAAACTCTATAATAGAATATTTGCCTATAGGCTTAAATCTCGGCGGCGTAATTTTAACCGGAACATGGTATTTTTCTGTCATACGGCAAGTTTTCCTTCTGTTTTATCCGTTTTTTAACTCCCCAAAACGCCGGACGTTAAAATTTTTATAGCAAATTAATTTGTCTCACTTGAACTTAACGATTTAACTACATTTACAAGGTTTATAAACTCTCCTCTATATCCGAAATTATCCTTGCCTTTCGATTCTCTCGCAAGCTTTAAAACATCCTGATAAGAGAATTCTCCCGTATATGTTCCGCCTCTTAAAAGCTGCCCGAAAGCGGCGACTGCGGCGGAAAATCGGAATGATTCGCTTGTTTTATTCGTTTCTATTACCGCATCCTTTTTTATCGGAAATTCTATTTTTTCGCTTTTATTCCGATCCGGTTGTTTAAAGCGTATGCGTATAAACGCCAATTCGTTCGATTTGGATACGATGTTATTGCTTTTTTCTTTTTTATAACGCAACGGGTCTATTTTTAAACCTTTGCTATTCACATAAGATAATTCATAAATAGCGGTAACCGTATGTCCTGCTCCAATCTCGCCGGCATCGACTTTATCGTTGTTAAAATCTTCCCGATTTAACATGCGGTTTTCGTACCCGATAAGTCTATATTCCGCGACGATTTCCGGATTAAACTCAATTTGAATTTTTACGTCTTTTGCTATTGTTTGCAAGGTCGAAGACATTTCATCAACCAAAACTTTTTGAGCCTCGTTAATTGTATCTATATAAGCGTAATTTCCATTGCCTGCGTCTGCAAGCTGTTCCATAAGCATATCATTGTAATTTCCGGCTCCAAAGCCCAAAGTAGTAAGAGAAATTCCGGTTTTTCTTTTTTCTTCAACTATGTTTTTAAGCGCGTTGAAATTTACTACCCCTACGTTAAAATCTCCGTCCGTACATAACATTACTCTATTAATGCCTTCTTTTATAAAAAATTGCTTCGCCATAGCATAAGCGTTCCGAATGCCGGAGCCTCCGTTAGTCGAACCGCCGACGGTCAGTCTATCTATAGCGTTTGCAATTTTCGCTTTTTTATCTCCGGGCGTAGGCTCTAATACTATTTCCGAATCTCCGGAATAAACAACCAAAGTAATTATATCTTTTTGATTCAATTGATTAAGTAGAAGTTTTAACGAAGATTTTAATAATTCTATTTTATCGGGGCTATTCATAGAACCGGAAACGTCGATAAGAAAAACCAAATTAGCCGCCGGAATATCCTTTTTGGAAATATCAAAACCTTTTATGCCGACACGTAATAGATAATTATCTTTATTCCAAGGAGATTCGGCGATTTCGGTTATAATATTAAACGGCTGTTCAATATTTTCCGGCAAGGGATAATCATAAGGGAAATAATTTATCAATTCTTCGATTCTAACGGCGTCTTTTTCCGGAAGCGAACCCCTTTTAATTATCCTCCGAATATTTGAATATGAGCCGGTATCGACGTCGATGCTAAAGGTGGATACCGGATTTTCGGAGGTTTGTTGAATTGGGTTTTCCATAATATGAGCATATTTTTCGGCGTTTACATTTTCTATCGGACGCATCATAGTATTTATCGGGCTCATAAGCAAGCGCTTCCCCGCATATTTCATCATCACGGAAGCTTCCGATAAAGCGTCCGGCGCTCTTTTTTCTTTGCTTGGCGGAGAAACTTGAAGCGATTTTTCGGAACAAGCAAAAAATAGAATGGGCATTAATAAAAGTAAAAATAATAGCCGATTTTTTTTCATAAATTTTTTCCTCGATTTATAAGAAGCTTTAAAAGTCTTATCTGTAATTTTTACCAAAGGGAAAAGTCCTTAATTATTTTTTTGCGATTAAATTATGCCGCGCTATATAATCTGATCTTCCCTTATAAGTTTTCTGGGGCCGCTTCCGCTTGCCGGTCGCCAGTCTTTCGGGGGAACGTATCGGTTTAAGTTTTCAAGCTCCCCTAACGCTTTCAGTTTTTCTATAATCAGATGCCAAGCGCAGTCTATATCTTTATTTACTTCGCATTTTCCATCGGACGAACCGCCGCATGGTCCGTTCATAAGTTTTTTGGAACAACGAGTTATCGGGCATATTCCGCCGAAATAGGCAAGTTCGCAGTTTCCGCAACCGGAGCATTCTTCGGTAAAAACTCCCTGAGATTCTAACGTCCCCATAAATGTTGTATTCACTCCCGGAAAAACCGGCATGAGGCTAAAGCGTCTTGCTATAGATTGCGCTCCGGCTCCGCATCCGAGCGTTAAAATAGCCTCGTTGCGTCCGGCGGCTTCGGCGCTTTCTCTTATAAACTCATCCTCGCATTGACGCTCTATTGTAAGCTCTTCTATTTCTATTTTTTTTCCCTGTTGTTTAAATGCAAGGCGCAAAGCGGAAGCAAGTTCGCAAACTTCCTCTTCCCCGCCGGCAAAGCAGGTTTTTACGCAGGTTCCGCAGCCTAATATCAAAACTTTTTTATACGGTTCCAAATAACTCTTTATCTCTTTTACAGGCTTTTGCTCTCCGACTATCATAATCTCTCCGTTAATATTTTTTCTATTATTTCGCTAAACTCTTTATTATCATCCGAAGAGATATTAAAAAAAACAAGTCTATTGCTTTCAATATCTATTTCGTCCAATATTTTTTTTGTTCTTATTACCCTTTTTTCCGCCCTTAAGCTCCCTTGCATATAACGGCATTGATCCTGTTCGCAGCCAAACGCCGCGACTATATCGGAATCGGCTTCAAACGCTCTAAGCAAAAATACTTTTTTTATCATGCCGGAGCAGGGAATTTTAACAATTTTTACATCCGCCTTTTTACAGGCTTTATTTAAAATTGCATTTCTCGCTTCGTTAATAAGATTAACGCATATAAACATTGTAATTTTTTTTTTCATATTTTACCCGTAACCGGTTCTATTTTATGAGATTTATCATGGTTTTATTTTTTAACGTTACGCGACAAAAAACACGGGTCAAAATAATAAGCATTCTCTTTAAAAGCAAAAGGAACGCTCTTTTTATTATTTTAGCGCCCCGTTTAGAACAGTTTTATTTGCGTCTGAAATCGGGACAAAATATATTATACATAATAATGTATAGAGATTACAACATTTATTATTATGCAATAAAAAAAAGATTCTACCGCCGAACCAGACGCGTTTGCAAATATTCGGTTTCTACGTTTATGATTTTTAAAGCCTCGAAATATGCAAATTGTAGCCGTAGCTATACCGAAACATACCGGTTTTATAAAGGCTACTATAATATCGTTCAAGGTAAAAGACGCCGCTATTTGCGATAGAAAATCGTTTGATTGGGTTTCCGTAACCATTAGTATAACTATATAACTTCCTACTATTGCAATCATATTAAATATAATCGTAAGGCATATAAAAGATATTGTCATGCCTACAAATTTCGGAAAACATATCAAAGCAAGCGGATTTTTTTTTGCCTTAATAATCGAGTTAAATCTTCCCAAAGCGTTTAAATATGTTATTTCAAGAGTCATAGAGGAGGCGGATCTCATAATTATTATAAATGCGGTCATAATAGGGCCTAACTCGCGACATATAAGAAGTATAGCAAGATTGCCTATATCGTATTGATGGGATATTTGAATAAATTGAAAAACCAAAGCGCCGCCGAAAATAAGAGAAGCGCTTAATATAATAGGCAGCCCGCCTATTGCCGTATGATATATCTGGTTTGCCGTCTCTTTTCTTGCTTTTCTTTTATCTTCGGCGTCCAACCTTTTAAAAGCAAGTTTAAACATTAGAAATATAAGAGCATGCATTCCGATAATATGCTCCGATATTCCTATGGTTTTTCTGCCTATATAGCCGGTTAAATTCATATTCCCTTTAAATTTGCGCGGATAACTTTGCAATTTGCCCGTTTGCGGCGTTGAAACAATTTTTTAATCCTCGAAATATTACATATATTCCTGCGGTTAAAAAATTGTTTCGCCTTGCAAACCAACAAACTACTTTATTGTCCGCCGAAATTTTATCATTATTTTTGCGGTTAATTAGTCGATACGGAAAAAACTACATTTTAAGCATAAACGGTTTTGCCAATATCTATTATTTATCTCTTTATTAGCGTCTCTGTTCTTATCCCTTGTTTCTTTGTACAAATTTTCTTACGATTAATTTTTTTTAAAAAATTGGGGTTTTCTCTCAAAATTTGCAAGAAAATGTTAAATATAATATTAATTCCTTGCAAATATATTACTTTATATTTCTTAAAATTTATAATGATTACAATATATAATATGCTTGTTCGGCGACGACTAATGATTGTGAATAATATAATTGCGCGTATTTCGTATAACAATAATCAACGCTTGAGCGCGTAAAACTTTTAAGTTTTTACAATATATGCTTAAAAAAAACAATTATAAAAAACGGGCGGGTTTTATCTCCGCTTAAATCGAGCTATCAATAGCTTTTATCATTTTTTATTTTTTTTATCTTCCGAATTATGCGCAAAATTTGTTTTATCGATTGGAGCGGGTTCCGAACATTTCATCTTGATAAAATACTTTTTTAATAAACTTCATCGTGTCTGCCTATGTCAAGCAAGATAATAACTTCAATAGCTGAATTATGTTCCAACGAGAAGACAATCCGGCAATCATATCCACAAATAGACGCTCTCAAACCTTCAAGATTTCCGATCAGTTTGTGCGTGTTCAAGGTTGTTGAAAAAATATCTTCCTGCATTTGTTCAATGGTATCTTCAATCTGTTTCTGCAATTTTTTATTATGCCTAACGAATTTACGAAAGGCTCGTTTAAATTTTGGCGTTAAAACTACTTCTCGTCTCATTTTTGATTTTTCACAGCTTTTTGAAGTTCCATAATTATAGCTTTTGCCGATTGCGGCTTTAATTGTCCGCTACGAAATGCGATCAAAGATTCTTTGGCATCTTTGGCAATTTCTCGACGCGTAGATTCTATTTGCCATCTATGTATTAGATTAGTAAGTATTTCTCGCTGTTCCGGCGAAAAATTTTTTACGGTATCCGCTACTTGTTCAAATGTCATACTCATTGGGTTATCCTCGTCGTTCTATTTATGTTTACTGCAATATTTTATGCTAATACCCTTGAATAATTTCAAGTTGTTTATTTGTTTTTATCTCTTGCAGCTATCTGTTTTCTTTTTTCTTCCGGTAATTTTTTATACATAATGTCTATTGCTTTCGGTTGAGTTATCATCGTATCCGCAATAAAATTAATAAGCCCGCAAAGCGCAACAGCGCTTTCAATATTATCTTTAATATCTATTCACCGCTTCATTTCCAATCACTCTAACAGTATCCAAAGCTTTTTGTATTGTCGGGTTCAATCCCTTTTTAACTAACGAAGCTATATCTTTATTGATATTTTTACCTGATTCGCCTAATGACTTGCATAATTTTTGAATACATAAACGTAATAAAGCGGCTGCTCCGCGAGGCGAACG
>JAFDMD010000112.1 GCA_019306185.1 Deltaproteobacteria bacterium | reverse complement strand
GGATAATCCGGTTCTTAATTCTTTTAACGTCTCGTAATTATTTAAATAAATATCTTCATATTTTACCGTACGCCATACTCTTTCTATATAAATGTTATCTAACGCTCTGCCTTTAAAATGCAGATTTTTCAGCATCGACTAAAAAGCCTCCTACAGCTAAAGCAAGACAAAACCCTATACTTATAACAACCGTAAAACTTATCGAAAATAATAATATATTAAAAATTCAAGGCTTGGAAGCTTTTGACAAAAGCCCCGTTATAGATATAAAACCATACTCTAAAAGCTATCAAAAAACAGAAGCGACTAAAAAAAATTAACGTAGCAAACAGGTAAATTGCAAGGCTACGCAGCGGAATTTAAACAAAAGAAAGGAAATAAAAATTATGAAAGCTCAAGAAATATTGGAATCCGAAGATTTTAAAAGATGCGCTGATTTTCATGGGCATATATGCCCCGGATTATCAATAGGTTATCAAGCCGCAAAAGCTTGTATGGAAGCGATCAAAGAAACAAGACCCAAAGATGAAGAAGTTGTAGCCATAGTGGAAACCGACGCATGCTCTGCGGACGCGGTTCAGGTATTAACAGGCTGCACATTCGGAAAAGGAAATTTTTTTTATAAGGATTACGGCAAAATGGCGCTTACTCTTATAAGCAGAAATTCCGGCAAAGGAGTTAGAGTTTCGGCTCGGCCTAATCTTTTTGCTCCGAATCAAGAGCATGCAAAACTATTGGCAAAAATAAGAAAAGGAGAAGCGGACGACCAGGAAACAAAAAAGTTCAAACAACTTCATTTTCAAAAAACATGCGATATATTAGAAAAATCGTATGAAGAACTCTTTATAATAAAAAAAATATCCGACAAGCCGCCTCTTAAAGCGAAAGTTGAACAGTCCGAAATTTGCGACAAGTGCGGCGAGGCTACAATGAGCTCAAAACTTCTGGACGTCGGAGGACGCAAGATATGTAGAGCCTGCGTTTAACAAACCGCTTTGTTATAAAACAAAATTTAGATGTCCGAAGTTTTTTTGAGTATCGGCTCTTGTCGCCGAGTAAACAATTTTGAACAAATTGAGCCTCAAACAATACGTTTTGATTAGAAAGCGCAAGTTATGCTTTCTAATCAAAACGCGGAAAAAAATTAAAAGCAATAAGCAAAAAACAGAGCAAACAAACTCGAATATTTTTTATTATAAAGTTTTATAAATCAAATCCGGCGTCGCAGGCTATAGGATATCTTCTGCCGTAGCCAAAAGCTTTGGAAGTTACCTTAAGCCCCAAAGGCGACTGATGTCTTTTATATTCGTTTTTCGATATTCGTCTTATAATATCTTGGACAAGCCCCTTATCAAAGCCTTCTTTAATAAGACTGTTAACATCTTTATCCTCTTCTATAAAACCTTTTAAAACCGCGTCTAAAATCTTGTAAGGCGGAAGTTCGTCTTCATCTTTTTGCATAGGCGCTAGCTCCGCGCTCGGCGCTTTTCTTATAATATTAAACGGTATTTTGGGGCGTTCTTTATTAATTATATAGCTTAATTCGTAAACCGTAGTTTTAGGAACGTCGGCTATTACCGCAAGAGCTCCCGCCATATCTCCGTAAAGGGTGCAATATCCTACCGCAAGCTCCGATTTATTTCCGGTAGTCAAAACCAATGCGCCGGTTTTATTGGAATAAGCCATAAGAATCGTCCCTCTTATTCTTGCTTGTATATTCTGTTCCGTTATGTCCGGCTTATCCGATTTGGAGGTAAAAAAAAGGCCGTTTAAAAACTCCTTATAAATTTTATCAATAGGTATTACCTCTAATTTTATATTTAAATTTTCGGCAAGAGCGCTGGTATCTTGGTAGTTTTCTTTACTTGTATATAAAGAAGGCATAAATACTCCGGTTACATTTTCGGCGCCTAAAGCCTCGACTGCGATAGCCGCTGTTAAAGCGGAATCTATCCCTCCGCTTAAACCTATTGCGGCTTTTGAAAAGCCGGATTTAATAATATAATCTTTTGTTCCGATAATAAGAGCGTCTAATATGGATTCGTTTTCATGGGCAAAGTTTAAAAATATAGGATTATAATTTTCGGAAGGAGAGGAGTCGTAAATAATAATATCCTCTTCAAATTCTTTCGCTATTGCGCAAAAATTACCGCGCGAATCGGATACGGCGCTTAATCCGTCGAAAATAAGGCTGTCGTTTGCTCCCGCCTGATTTACATATATAAAGGTCGCCTCGTTATTTCTTGCAGCCGAAGATATTAAAGACGCTCTGAAATTGTTTTTTTTTGCTTCAAAAGGGGAGGCGGATATATTAATGATGATTTTTGCTCCGTCCTCCGCAATATCCGCTACCGGATCATTCTTATAATATCTGTCCGATATTACGCTTTTATCATTCCAAAAATCTTCGCAAATAGTAAGCCCTATTTTTTCGCCCTTATATAAAAAAGCTTCGGAAGTTTTACCCTCTTCGAAATATCTTGTTTCGTCAAAAACGTCGTAAGAGGGCAATAGCCTTTTATAAGCTTTATGAATGATTTTTCCGTTTTCAAACAAAGCCGCCGCGTTAAAAAGAGATTTTTCCTCTTTTATATGATTCGTATCCGCGTATCCGCATACTACTCCTATGCCTTTTATACTTTTTACAAGCCGTTTAAATGTATTAAGATTTTGGGTTATAAAAGCTTGTTTTTCTAGAAAATCTTTTGGCGGGTAGCCGGAAACCGCCAGCTCCGGGAATACTACGATATCGGCGGACAAAGATTTTGCTTTATTTGCAAATTCCGTTATTTTATTAAAATTATACTCAAAATTTCCTATTATAGGATTAATCTGAGCTAAAGCTATTTTCATTGTTCGCCGTTCTCCGATTATTAGTTAATGTTAAAAAGCCTTCCTTTGTTTATTTTAAAATACGGAGCCAAAACTTGTTATAAAAGATCGATTCCCTGAAAAAAATATCCGATTTCAAATGCCGCGGTATGAGGAGCGTCCGAGCCGTGAACAACATTTTTTTCTATATCGGTTGCAAAGTCGGCTCTTATGGTTCCCTCTTTAGCCTCTTTATAATTAGTAGCGCCCATAAGTTTACGGTTTTTTTCTATAACCTTTTCCCCTTCCAAAACCATTACTACGCATGGTCCGGAAGACATAAAATCGGTAAGACTTTCAAAAAAAGGACGTTTGCTATGAACCGAATAAAAACCTTTTGCCTCCTTTTTTGTCATTTTAACCAATTTCATACCGACTATTTTTATGTTATTTGCTTCAAAACGTTTGATAACTTCGCCTATCAAACCTTTTTTAACTCCGTCCGGTTTGATGATAGATAATGTTCTTTCCATTCCTATTCCTTTCAAAAATCTTTTAAGTTATTAATATAATTAAATATAAATTTTATCCGTCTTCAACAAAACAGGTTGGTCTATGCAAAGCCCCGCCTCTAATAAATTGGTTTTGCTCGTTCTTTTAATGACCGCAGAAAGCAAACGCTCCGATAGCCAAGCAACTATTCGTTCGGGGCAAAGCGGCGACACCTTTTTTATAATCGAAAAAATTTTTGGTTTACGCTTCGATTAACCGGCTCTGCTCCGCTTTAATCGAATATAAACAAATTGCTTTGTTACTCGATAATTTTTTTTCGATTGCTATTTATAATAACGAAACGCTTCTTCTATCTCTTCTTTTTTTTCAAACGATTTTTTCTGAGTTTTTCTTTATATAAATACCAAATCATGCAGCCGGAGCGAAATTTGCAGTAGATATTAGGATCTCGACATGTTTCGTCATCGATTTCTATATTTTTTTTCATACAAAGCATTTATTTTCAATCCGATTTACAAGATTTCAATCCCTTCAGATGTTAATAATTCTTTATACCAGCAAGCAAAATCATACATTCCTTGAAATTGCGGCTCTTCGTTAATAATTCCCAAACATAGCTCAAGCGCGCCTCTTGCATAAGAGTTATTATAATTTTTATCATTCGCTCTGCTTTGAAGAAACTCTCTTATTAGCATTTGAGAAGTTCTTTTTGTTTTATCCTTTCTTATATCTATAGGATCTTTCGGTTCTTGAAACGGATCCCATTTATCATATCCTTTTTTTAATATATATTTTTGTCTTTTTTCGGCCATAGCATCAAAAAGGAGTTTCTTTCTTTTCTCTTCGTCTGCTTTTTTATCTATTCTATTCTGCAACTTGCTTCTCCTTATTTATCGGAACCCCGAGAGCCTCTTCATTATATTCCGTAAGCAGAGCCATTGAAACCGGTATTAGCATTTTAAAAAGATCAGGATGCTTCGACTTAATATCTTTTATAACCTTGACGGAAAGATCATAAAGTTTTTGTTGTAATATCTCTATTTTTACGGTTTTATACTCTTTATTTTCCTCAAAACCTGTTCTGCCGCAAGTATGGGCAAGTCCGCCTATATGAATTGGAATCCCGTAAAGCCTACAGGTTATAGGTCTGTAGTCATACAAAGCGCAAAGTTTATACTCGGTAAGCAGCGGACACTCAATTCTTTCCAAAGACATTTTTACTACTACTTCTTGCTCATTCTTTCCGTCTTTAACCTCTTTATAAGCCCGTTTTTTAAGTTGATACGCTTTTCTATCCGCTTTATTTGCCTTTCCTATAATAAAATCTCTATTTGCCCCGCCTATTTTATCGTTAAAATGCCAATTAATATATAAAGCTTCGATTAACCCTATATCAAATACGGCATAACAACAGTCCGCGCAGTTTATTCGGCAGCTCATACATTCCGGGTATGCCTGTTTTACCTGCTCAAAAGCGTTATCCGCAGTGGCTACAATATTTTCATATTCTTTAAAATATTTTGTAAAATCCAAAAATCCTCCTTCATTATATTTATAATCGCTATTATAAAATTTTTAATAACAGCGTCCGAAAGCATTACAAACAAAAAAAACGGCTTTCTTTTTGTCGAGGAAAGCGCAAAGTTCCTTTATTATTTTTTTCGATTATACTCGTTTCTAATATGCACGAAATTTTTTGCGTAAATGCTCCGAACGCATAGCAAGCTTAAACGTTTCCTTTGTAATTATCTCTTATCATATCTAATATAGCCGTTAAACATTTTTATCTTTCGATTTTATTAATTCTACCGAACAATTTTCTATTTTATAAACTTTTTGACATTTGGCGATTGTGCTTAATCTATGAGCTATAACTATTAATGTTTTATTTTCCGCAATATCGTAAATTTCTTCCATTATTTTTGTTTCCATAGCGTCGTCAAGCGCAGACGTAGCTTCGTCTAAAACTAATATGGCGGGGTTAGAATAGAGCGCCCTTGCTATTCCTATTCTTTGTTTTTGTCCTCCGCTTAATTTAATGCCGTTTTCTCCTACTTGGGTCTTTATTCCGTTTTGTTCCTTTTGCAAAAAATCGAATATTTTGGCTTGAGTTAAAACGTCTATTACCCTTTTTTCATCGTATGTTTCCCCTAACGCTACATTATCCGCTACGGTTCCGTCAAAAAGATATATGCTTTGAGGTATATAGCCTACTTGCTTTCTTAAAGCCGCTATGTTGTTATCGGTTATTTTTATATTATCCGCAAGAATTTCCCCTTCCCGAGGCTTATATAACCCTATTATAATATCAACCAAAGTGCTTTTGCCGCTTCCGCTTTGTCCGGTAAAGGCTATTTTTTCCCCTTTTCTTATAACCAAGTTGACTTTGTTTAAAATCAGTTTGTTTTGCAGATAGCCGAACATTATATTTTTTAATTTTATCTCTTTTTCAAATATTATATCATCCTCTTTTAAATCCTCTTGCGGCTGATCTACCTCCGAATATATTATATCAAATGTTTTATTATAAAACATAAGGTTATTATAACTTGTCATTATTCGATTTGCAGAAGGCAATAGTCTGTAAAGAGCCAATATAAACATTGAAATTAAAGGCAGAATGCCCGATATATTGGCTTGGCTTTTATATATTACAACCATAGTAATGGAAATAATCATGCAAAACCCGAGTCCTTCCAAAAATAATCTCGGAACAGCGGACAAGCCTGTATGCACAACATTTGCTTTTTTAAAAGCGTCGTTTATTTTTAAAAACTTATCGGATATTCTTCTTATATTCGATTTAAGCTTTATAAGTTTAAAATTGCCGAAAGAGCTATTGAGCATTTCAAAAATTTTTTTATGAAAATCTGCTCTATCATCGCCGGATGTTTTTATTTTTTTTGAAATTGTCCTCATTAAAAGCAAACCGTTTAAACCAATTATTAATGTTAACGCCAAAGATACGCGCCAATTTACGTAAAGCATAAGAGAATAAATAGATATTAATACGAATACCTCGCTTAATATTAGCAAAACCGCCTGCAAAAACAGCGCAAAGAACAAAGTTTCGGTTGTAATGGTTTTGGTAAGGTTGCCGCTATTTTTATCTATAAAGTTTCTATATGGCATTTTCATATATTTATTAAACAAATTAACGGATAAGCGACAAGAAGCGCCGTAAGAAAACTTTGCCATAGCGTAAGAATAAAAAATATTGATAAGGCTTCTTAATATATAAAAAGCAAGCAGGCAAAAACCAAAAGCAATTACAAAATTAATTTTTGTTTCAAAATTAAAAATATTATAAAAATATTTATAATATTTATTTGTTTCTATAACCGTAAAATCGCTTGCCACCGCCACAAAAGGCATTATTAAAGATATGCCTACGGTTTCTATCAATGATACTATTACGGAAAAAAAAACAAGATAAATAAAAAAAAGCTTATCTTTAAAACTTAATATTTTTCTTAATTTGTTAATCATTATTTAAAAAAGTTGCGCGGGATTAAGCATTCGGCGCCTTTTTCTCTTTCTTATAAGTTTCAAGCCTTTTGATATGCTCTTCTATATATTGTAAAAAATGTTTTATATTCTCTTTTTCCATAACATGCGGCACAAAAAACGGATCGTTTACGGTATAAGAGTATGAAACGTTATATATTTTGGCTATCTCTTCAATCTTTTCCTCAAGAGAATGCGGCTTATATTCAAAAATCATTTTATATAGATCGGTTTTAAAATTAGAAAAATCCGTAAAAAAATAGCATAGACGGTTAAAAAAATTCTTGCCGAAAAGCAGGCATGGCTTATCCGCCAAATAAGTTTCCAGCCCTATGGTTCCGGTAACAGAGCATACTAATTTTGCTTTTTTAACCAACATATCGGTAGAAACACTATGATCGACTAACAAAACGCCCGGTTTTACTCTCATTTTTTTATAAAAAGATGCCTGCCTTTCCCCTTCCATTACATAATGCTCTTTAACAAGCAGGTAAAAATTGCTCGGCATATTAAGCAAAAGCAGATCGATAACCCTCTCCTGTTTAACAAAGTATGGCTCCAAAGTGTTTATAGAGGCTTCCGGAGTTTTTTGCAAAGCGTAGAGTATAAAATTTTCGGGCAAAATATCCTGATCCGTTTTTATATGAAAAAGATTTTTATGATAAGAATTATATATCATCTTTCTGTATTTAGAAATAAAAAAGGATAGATTATTTTTAATCTGAAGCGAAACAAAATAGTTATCTAAACATTTATTCTCCCCTTTAATAAAACGGTAAAAAAGGCTTTTAATTGTTCTTTTAAAAAATTTTTCCTTTTTTATCTTAACCGTATCCGTATTCGTCCATTCTTTTGCGGTTGAAAAAGCGGCTATATTGCCTTTATAAAAATCATCGAGAAACCTCTTTGCTTTTATAACATCCTTTTCTTCAAAACCGCCGTAATAAACCGGCAAATCCTGATATACTGTAGTTCCGAACATCTGATTTCCAAAAACTCTTGTATGAAAACAGTAGATAGGTTTTATGCCCAGCTCATAGCATAAATTAATCAATATAAAACCGTCAACCGTTTCAAGAAGCGGAAAAACAATATAATCGGGTCTGTTTTTTAAAAGAAAATTTTTATATATAACGTAGGTTGCTTTTGCGATTTTAAGCTGTTTTTTAGAATCCATAAAGGTAAGATTAGCTTTAGAGCTTTGTATCATTTTATAAATACTATTCTCTTCGACTTTAAATCCAAAATCAAAGTTGTCTATCTTTTTATATATTTTATTAAAATTTTCGTATAAGTATAAAATATTCTCCTTTTTTACTATCTTATCAGCGCTTTTTTTATAAACCGCTTTTGGAAATATAAGCCCCCATTCTACATGCTCCTTTTTAAGCAGAGACTCTTTTATAACCTCGTTAAAAAAAAACGCTATGTTTGTAAAAGCATAAAAGAATATTTTCATAATTATTTCCTTTTTACCTGTAATTAAAAGACAATTTTTTAATCATTTCCGATATAACATGTCAATTAAAATTTAAAAATAGAGGATAAGCGAAAATATAAAAAATTGTTTTAAAAATTATTGAAAAAGGGCAAAAGAAACAAGTAATTTTTCGTATCTAATATTCTTAATCGCAAAAATAAAAAATGGACTTCTCCCGAAAAAGTAGACAATAGCTAATGATAAATAATATAAGTTAAAAGAGAAAGGGGGAAATTATGTCAAATATTAGATATACGCAAAAATTTAAAGAGGGGGCGATACGTTTAATGCGTAATAAGGGCGAATAAGAAAAAGGAGTTAAAAAAAGCGACGGCGTATTTTGCAAAGCGGCTCTGGTAAAATACGCCTTTTAGACGGAGCATAAACAGGAATTTCGGATTACGGTTATGCGTTGGGTATTGTCAATAAACCATTTCGATTTTATAGCGCTCCCAAAAGTCAAGACAATAAAAATGGAATATTTGTTGTATGCTCGTCAAGCGACTTGTTTTAAAGATTTTACGCCATAATATATTTCATCGGGTCTAGGGTCTGTTGACAATTCATAAAGGTAGCCAAAGGAAAGCGCAAGCCAAAGCGAGCATAGCTTCGAAATTACGTCTCAATTTATCATATCTTGTCGCTATAGCTCGGAAATGTTTCAGCCTTGCAAAAATATTTTCCACAAGATGTCTATATTTATATAAATGCCAATCCATATCTTTGTTCCCGATAG
>JAFDMD010000111.1 GCA_019306185.1 Deltaproteobacteria bacterium | reverse complement strand
CCCATAGCCGGTCCATTCGGGAGGCACTTTACATCCGTAAGCGTGGTCTACCACCGTTATGTTATCATCCGAGGAATATGTGGGAACATCGCCAAAAGGGATATTAATATATTCTTGATAAGGCAGGGGCGTCATTTCTTCGCCTGTAAGCCGGAAGCCGCCGACTGTGAACACAGATACGTCTAGCCGTGCCGTATCGAAATAATTAAATTGTTTGTAGTATATAGGTTTACTTTGTACAACATCTATAAAATCTAAAATAGCCTGCCGTTCGCTCTCCGTGAATTTGTTCCAATACCTACTTTCCGGCAATCTTGAAGTTGTCGCGCACTGAAGATATACTACGAAGTCCATCGGCACATCATATGATTGTTCATGATAAACCTCGCAATATCTGCCTAAATCGCGCGATACAAGACCCTCTTTCACCCCTGTTGCATCCCGATATTTTAAAATTCCCTCCCATGTTCCGTCTAATGTTGCAAGGCAATATCCTCTCGTAGGTGTATAATAGGGGTGTAGCGGAAGGAATTTATTGTCTCCGGGTCTGTTTTCGCAATCTGCTTCGGTTATAAGAAAAGGTTCCGAAAAGGCAAGTTCCGGCGACGTAGGAAATATACTTTTCCATGAGAGTTCGCCGCTATCGTTAACCCAAAGCACTTCGCCCGGATTACCGGCAGTTTCAGGCAAAGAATAAGACCCCTCGCCTTCTCCTATATGAACTGTAGCGCGGGTTCTTGCTTTTTCTTGAACTTCGAAGCTGTATGTTATATGTTTATTTATTGCAAAAGTTATAAGAATGATAGCCGCTATATAAATAAAACGCCTAAATTTCATTGTGCCATAACTCCCTTTTTATATATAATTGAAAATATAAGCTTAAACCGAATTTGATATAAATATATATTACACATACTACTTTAAAATCAATATAAAGTTGTCAGCGCTAAACAGCGCATATTTTATTCGCCCGTATCATTAAAGTTTTTTTCGGTTAATATTTTTGCTTTATTTCTTAGTTCCGCGAGCCATTTTATATATAATTCTTCTCGTTTTATCTCTTTTATTATCTTTAGAATTTTTTGCTTATCTTTTTCAAAGCCCCCTTTTGCAGGCGCCTTTTTATCTATAAATGCAATCAGATACCAACCTTTTCTGCCGGATACTATTTTATATGGCTTTTCGGAGCTTATTTGAAAAGCGGCTTTGGATAACTCCGGCGAATCGTATTCTACGCCTTTTATCGGCTCTGTTTTTTTGAAAAATCCGGTGATATTAGAGCCTATCTTATATTTTTTGGCAACATCGTTAAAAGTAGCGTCTTTGCTTAAATCTTTTAATGCGTTTTGAGCGTCTTTTTTTGCTTTATCTCTTTGAATTATTATTTTCAGGTCTTCTTTAATTTTATCTTGCACTTTTGCTAATGTCGGCATTTCAGGAAGAATTCTGTCTATTACTCGGATAATTATGTACTCGTTTTTCGATTCGATAATATCGCTTGTCTCCATGTCTTGAAGCGCAAAAGACGCCCCTATAACCGCCTCTTTACCCGCTATATTTTTATCAGGCGAATCAAAAGTAAAAAAGCCGGTTTTAACAACGGCAAGTTGTTTTCCTTTTGCAACCTCCGTCCAATCGGATTGCAGGGTTAAAGAACTATGAATTTTTTCGGCGTCGTCAAAAGCCATAGCTGTTGCTTTTCCAGCCTTTAATTGCAACTCTATATCTTTTTTAGCGTCGTTAAAACTTGTAATTTTTTCATTATGGATTTTTTCCGCTTTTATTATATGCCATCCAAAAACGGTTTTTACCGGACGGCTGATTTCTTGTTCTTGTAATGCAAAAGCGGCGTCGCTAAAAGGTTTAACCATCATTTCTTTTGTAAAAGGGCTGATATAGCCTCCGTTTGCGGCGCTTGGGCCTTCGGAGCGTTTCGCTGCAAGCTCTGCGAAGTCTTCTCCGTTTTCCGCTTTCCGAATTATATCGTAAGCCTCCTGTTTTCTCGCCTCTACTTTTTGTTCGTTCGCATCTTTATCAAGTTTTAATAGGATATGCCTTGCTTCTACTTTTTTCGGGCTTTTATATTTTTCGATATTTGTTTCATAGTACTTTTTTATTTCCTGTTCCGAAATATTGATTTTTTTCTGATAATCGGAAATATTAAAACTACAATACTCTATTTTTACCTGCTCAGGCGTTTTATAATCGTCGGCATGCTCTTTAAAGTAATTTTTTATCTCCTGTTCCGCAACTGATATATTTTCATAGGATAACGGATCAAAAACCAGATATTGTATATTAACGGAGGGATTTTGCCAATTATACCATTCGCGGGCTTCCTCTTCGCCCGCTTTTGCGTTTCCTATAACAAATGTTATAAGTTTTTGTATAACCATATCCTCTTGAATCGAAAATTCATATTTTTCGGCGTTTATTCTGCTTGCGCTTAACACCCTATTATATATTTGTTCGTCAAAACTCCCTTTTTCGTCATGAAATGTTTTATCATTTCTTATGACGTCGGCAAGTTCTTGATCTGTAACTTTTATATTAAGTTTTTTTGCCTCTTCGGATAAAATTATTTTGTCTACAAGATATAGAAAACTCTTTTTTTCTACATTGAATGCTTTTAGCGTTTTTTTATCCGCTTCTTTTCCTAATCTTCTGCTTATATCCGCCGCGATTCTATTATAAACATTGTTATACTCTTCTATTGTTATGGGCTTGCCGTTTACAGCGCCGACGTTATTTTTATTTTTCGAGTTAAAAGAGCCGGCCCCCCAAAATATAAACACCACAACAATAGCGCCCAGCAATACTTTAATCAGCCAGCCGGTTGCATGCGCGCGCATAAAACTAAGCATTGTTTTTTTCTCCGTTTTTTCTGTTTGATTTTTGTTGTATAATTTATCGGTTTTTCCGTTTTTAGTAGTTATATAAAAATTTTAATCCGAAAATACTTGACTTGAAAATTTTTGCAAGTCTTTAAAACGAGCAAACTTTTTTGTTATACAACGGAATTGAATCGTTTTTTGCAATTATTTTTTTTTCTATCTTTAATCGCTGTTAACAATATTAATCACAATTCGAATAACTATGGATTTCTACTCTCCGCGCCGCTTGAAATAATATTTGCAAATAAGATACGGGGAAATAACGCCGGAAAAAGAGGATGTCTATTATTTCAAGTAAAGCGAAAAATTCCTTTATTATTCGCTATTTTTTTTTTGAAATTCTTTATCAATTATTTTTCGAATAATCTCTTTATTTATCTTATGTTTAAACTCCCTGCCGTTTATGAATATTATAGGAGTGCCGGGCAAATTAAGCCGCATTGCTTCCATAATTTGAAGCTGAAGCGCGGTCTCCGTAAGAACCGATTCCATACAGTTGTGAAATTTATCGGCGTCAAGATCCGCCCCTGTAGCAAGCCGCTTTATAGCGTTTAAATCTATTTGTCGTTTGTCTATATTAAAAGCAAGGTTATGATAAATTTTAAATTTTTTTTGCTGAAATGCACATATTGCGCCTTTGGCAAGAAGGCATGCGCCTTGATGCCTTTTTTTTTTGATAAAAAGGTTGCATTCCTTGTCCATAGGGTAGTTTCCATATATTAAGCGAACTTTATTCGGATTATTTTCGGCGACTTCGTCTAATATGTCCGAAACATTTTTACAATAAGGACATAAAAAATCAAAGAATTCTACAATGACTACAGACGCATTTTCGTCGCCTATAGCGGGATAACCGGCGGCGTCTATATTAAAAACTTTTTGGGCGGAAAAAGATTCCCATATTTTTTCAAATTCCGCATCTACGGTTTTTTCTTTTTTATAGCCGTTTGCCTCTATTTTGTAATCTTCGGTTCCTAAAGAGGCGCAAGCGCAAATTAATATTATGGATAAAGAGGCTATGGCGTATTTTAAAAAAAACGTTTTTTTTTTGCAAAGAAAGGTTTTTAATTTTTTTACGAACGATTTGCGGGATATAAATATTCTGGTTAATATCTTTAAATTCATTTTGGTTTTTTAACTTTTTGTTTATTTTATTAGTTTTACTATGTCCGAAAAATTTTTATTTTCGGCGGTTTTTAAAAGCTCAAATAGAACCGTTTCAACCGTAGTTAAAGAGCCCCCTGCGGCTTCGATTTTTTTAAGCCCTATTCTTCTGTTTTCGGCTTCTCTCGAAGATATGGCGTCCGCTATGGCATGAACTTTATATCCGCGTTTTAACAGATCTATGGCGGTTTGATAAACGCATATATGGGTTTCAATTCCTACGAGTAAAAGGTTATCGCATTGTATGTTTGAAAGAGCGGTTAAAAACTTATCGTTGCCGCAGCAGCTAAAACTTGATTTTTCTATAGAATTCGTCCCGTTAAGAAGTTCGGCAAGTTCCGGTATTGTATGACCTATTTTGCGGGGCAGTTGCTCCGTCCATATAATGGGCAGCTTTAATATTTGCGAGGCTTTGATAATTATTTGCAAATTTTGAAAAAGTTTTTCTTTATTAAACATTGACTGCGCCAGTTTTCCTTGAATGTCTATAACGAGCAAAGCGGTATTTTCCGTTTCTAACATTATTGCCTCCTTATATTCTAAACTGCCTTGTTAAAAGCCAGCCTATATTTTTTTTACTTATTTTTCAAATATTATTTATAAAATCAAGTATTTTATTTTTTATATCCTCTCTGATTTTTTTTACAAACTCAATTGATTTGCCCGCCGGATCCGGCAAGTTCCATTCGATTGTATCCGCTCCGGAAACATAAGGGCATTTATCTTTGCATCCCATAGATACTATTATATCCGGTGTTGTGTTAAGCAAAATTTTTTTAATGCTTTTCGGTTTTCTATCGGATATATCTATTTTTTCTTCCGCCATTGCTTGAATTGTAATATCATCAATTTTTTCCGCCGGCGCGCTTCCAGCGCTTAAAGCTTCTATTTTATCGCCTGCAAAATACTGAGCGTAAGCCGCGGCAATTTGACTTCTACAAGCGTTTTCCGAGCATATAAAAAAAATTTTTTTTCTCGTTTTTAAAGGAGTTAAAAGGCTATAAACCGCTTTTTTTATATCCTGTTCCAAGCCTTTGATTTTTGTTATCTCTCCGGGTTTTTCCACTTTAAAATAGCAAAGGTCGCCTGCCGGTTTTGCGCTTATTGCGTCAAAAAAATATTTTGCGGTAAGTTTTACGCCGTTGAACAGATTTTTGCCTTTTGTCGCCCCTAATGAAAGTAAAAAGCCTTTTTTAGATTTTTTTTTCGGGTCTTCTATTCCAAGAAAATATTTTTTTGCCCATAAAGCCTGACTTCTGTCTATTAAAGCTTTGAACTGAGCCGGAAATCCATAAAAAAATATAGGAGCCGCTGCTACTATTATATCCGCTTCTTTAAGCAGGGGGTATATTTGAGCGCTCATATCATCTTTTATTATACACCCGTCATTTTCTTCGCAATATCCGCATTCCGTGCAAGGAGATATTGTTTTTTTTGATACTCGAATGGTTTTTGTAGCAATTTTATGCTTTTCTATTTCGTTTAAAAAAGCGGAAAGCAGATATTCGGTATTTCCGCCTTTTCTGGGGCTTCCGTTTAATCCTAATGCAAGCATTTTGTTGTTTCCTCTTTTTAAAGTTTACCGTTTAACTTTTTAATTTGTCCGTTTCCCACGTTGAAAAAAAATTAATCTCTTAATTTATTAATAATATTTTCAATAAGTCGGTCAATATTATTTCTTTGGTTTTTTATCTGTTTTTCTAATTGTTCTTGATTTTCTAATTCTGATTTTATTTCATCAACGATTTTTTGTTGAGCTGGTAAAGGAATGTTTGGGATTTTAAAGTTTGATATTTCGTTTACGCCAAGCTCTATTTGGTTGGTTGTTCCGGTAAAGTCCCGTTCGATCTGAAAATATCCTAAAACGCTTCTGAAAAAATAAATAAAAAATAGGCAATTATATTTTTTATCATTTATTTTTATAATTGAAATGTGTCCGTCTGCCGCTAATTTTTGTTTCTCTTCTAATAAATCAATTTTTCCAAGCGAAATTTTACCTGTTGAAGCGATTAAAATATCCCCCTTTTTAATCTGTGACCTTATTGAAGAATTATAAAAAGTATTATCTACAAACTCCTCTTGAGAGATTTCAATATAACCATTCTTTAAATGTCCGGTTTTTACTACCGGAATATCTCCATCGGGGTTATATTTCGGGCTTGCTCCGCGGCGAATTGGACGGGTTAAAATATTTTTTATGGTCAACGTTTTAATATTATTTAGAATGTTTGTTAGTTTTCTATTCGCCGGATTACTAAATCTTGTAGAACATCTTAAAATATCGCTTTTTGTGAATTCGCTAAAAACGGTTTTAAACACTCTCAATTTTCTGTTTTCCGCAATTTGAGTTCCTGCGGTCATTCCTTTGCCGAATTGGTTATATAAATTTTCGTCAAACCCAAATTCTTTGGCAAAAACTTTATTAATTATTTTTTGCGGTTGAATAATTTGCGCTTTTAGCTCTTTGATTTTTTTTTCAATCGGTTCTATTTGAGCGACTATTTGATCTTGTTTTGGTTTCGCAATTAAAGGAATTTTTATTTTTAGTAAATCTTCTTTTTTATATGCGGAGATTCCTATGCCTCTATAAACATTATTATCAAGAATATCTTTAAGTTTTTTGGTTCTTAAAATATACAATACAAATTTAATATTCCAAGTTTTTTTTACGTCGAATATATAAAAACCGTTTGAAAATACATAATTAGATAGATTTTTATTTTCAAAAAATAGAGCGGGGGATTTCGCTAATCTTAAACTTGAAATTAGGATGTTTTGATTAGAAATTTTATATTTCAATCTTGCCGGATGATCTTCTAATGTAATTGTTTTAAAATCTATAATCTCTCCGTCTTTATCTATATATGTTTGCCCGGTAGGTATCCCTTTATAATGTTCGTTTTTTTTATAATCAAATAACACATAATCGTCGCTCAAAATATTTTTCAATGCAATTAAATTGTTATTTTTTGAGTTGAATAGGTTCCAATCTGATGAAAATAGAAAACTATGATATTTTGAATCGGTTCTTAAATAAAAATCTTCAGAAATATCCGAAAAATTAATTGTAAAAGTTTTTAGCATGGCTTTGCGCTATTTTGCGGGTTATTTTCGTCTATTTCCCATTTTAGCGGGTTATTGATTATGTATTGTCGGATGTTATTCAAAAATTTTTCGGCGCGGATAATATGATCGTAAAACGACCTTTGCCATTTAAAAGTATAATCGTCAAAATTATTGCGAATTGTTTTTGTGCATATTGCTTTAAATGATTTGATTATTTGCGGTATTTTTACCGTAGGGACAGAACATTGTTCTGTCCCCGCCGTTATTTTACAATTATCATTTTCAATAATCAAAATTCCATGAATATGATTTGGCATAATAATAAATTCATCTAACTTATAATTTTTATAATGGTTCGGAATCTCCGTCCAATATTTTTTTACAATTTTTCCGTATCCATTTAAAATCATTTTATCATTTTCTATATTTCCAAAATCATTTTTAAGATATTTAGCGCATATTGTTACGAAATAATACCCGCTACGGAAATAATCAAAATTTTTTAACCTGTTTGGATTTCTTTCTCTTTTTAATCCCATAATATATTTCTTAAATAATCAAGGGCTGTTTCTTCTATTCCGTCATCTACCAAAACCTCGCCTTTATTATTGACTCGGTAAAGTTCGTTCGGCATAGATTTTTCGTTTCTTTTTGTTCTTTTGTAGCCGACATTTTCCGCTTCCGCCATAAATATTTTATAATTCAATTCTTTTGCGACTTCGCCGAATACCTGCCAAGTATTTACAAAACCGAAAACATCTTTTGTATCTTTATCGTATTTGCAAAGGCTTTTTAGTTCTTCTTTATATTTTTTAATAATATCTTCGGAAGATAATTTTTTGTCCTCTTTTTCAATGTAATTTTTAAGCATTTTTATTAGAATTTCTTTTTCTTCGCTTTCGGTTAAATCTTTAATTGAAGAAAGTCTTTTTCTGTCTTTATTTTCCGAATATACTTTTATAAGGTTTTCGCCTCTAATTTTAAGAGAACTCCATTCATTCGCGTAATAATTCCAAAGTTCGTTCCATTGTCTAATTTCGGCTTCTGTTTTTTTTTGAGCAAAAAGCAGGCTGGTTTTAGTGGAGGTAAACGGCTCAAAAGTAAGTTGGGGCAAAGATACGACAGCTTTTATTTTAAAATATTTATAAATAAAAAGTCTGATATATTTGTTTTCGGGAGTGTCAAAAACGCTTTCCGGCAAAACCGCCGCAAGCCTACCGTTAGGTTTTAACAGTTGATACCATCGTTCGATAAAAAGGTTTTCCGAATTTTTTTTGCCGCTAAAAATAAAAGCCGATTTTAAACTTTTTTTTGTGTCGTTATCCAAATTAACGCTAAAAGGAGGATTTGTTATAATAACGTCAAATTGCCCGTTTACTTCTTTGCCAAAATAGGCATTGTCTTGCTCATATTGTTTCAAAAAGTTCGGGGCTGTTTCCGTATCATAAAATTTGAAGGGTAAAAGTCCGTCTTTAACAAAAATGTTTGTAGAACCGTCTCCATGTAAAATCATATTTACTTTTGAAGCTGTTCCAAGATCGAAATTATGCTCTATTCCGTAAATATATTCTCTTGCCCACTTATTTTCTTTGTGGTCAGGTATAAACCATTGATCAAATTTATCCTCTATATCTCTTGTTTCATTTAATTTGCTTTTAAATCTTCTTTTAAGATTTTCGGTAACAAACTTCATGTATTCAATAAGAAATGTTCCGCTGCCCGCGCTCGGGTCAATTAAATAAGGAATTTCCAAATCCTTATTTACTCGTTTGATCGCCAATTTATCAAGCTGTAATCCCCAAAGCAGAAATTTAACAATGTTGATATGAGTAAAAAATTGTCCTTTGGTTTGTTTAAAGCCTTCTCGGATAATTCCTTCAAAGAAATCCCCTAAAATATCTTTTCCGTTAAGGCTATTTTTTCCGTCCACAAAACTAAATTTTTCTAATTCGGAAACCGTGTATTTTAGTTGATTGAGCGAAAATTTATTTTCATCTATAATAAAGGACTTGTTGAGTTTTGCCTTGTCAACGATATTTAATCTTTGTTTTAAGGCTCTTCTGTAAAGTTTATTTATTCT
>JAFDMD010000110.1 GCA_019306185.1 Deltaproteobacteria bacterium | reverse complement strand
AAGCAAGAGTTAGATTTTATAAGCATTCCTCACCAATACAACCAAAAAGGCAAATACAAAGTAATGGTAAAAGTTATAGACATACTCGGAATCGATACAAGCAGAATCTTTGAAATCCAAATATAAAAAGAGACAAAGGAACAGAGAAAGCGGTTTTTAATTGCAAGATGTAAAGAGCGGTAAAGAGGTTGCAATACAACCTTTAAAGAAAGCCAAACCGATTAAGTCCGTTGAAGGTAAAAAGTGGAAACTTATACGAAAGAAATTGTTTTTATGTTTAAATTTGTATTTTAAGCATAATACATGATAAAGTCGGATTAATTTTTTTTAGCAACTCTAACTACGAGGTGAAAACTATTATGTCAGGATACATTCAGGTTTATACGGGAGACGGCAAAGGTAAAACTACGGCGGCTTTAGGACTTAGCATGCGGGCTATAGGCGCTGGTTTAAAAGTTTTTATAGCTCAGTTTATGAAAAAAGGTAATTACAGCGAAGTTAATACATTAAAAAAACTTAATGATTTTATAACAATAAAACAGTATGGCACAGGCGCTCTTATTAAAGGTTCCCCTTCCGACGAAGATATAAAGGTATGCGAAAAAGGACTTGAAGAGATTGAAAAATTTATATCTACAAAAAAATACGACATTATTATAATGGACGAAATAAACGTAGCCGTAGCTTACGGAATATGTTCTATCGAGCGTCTTATGAAGCTTATAGATTGCAAGCATGAAGATGTAGAGTTGGTTATAACCGGAAGAGGAGCGCATCAAGAATTGGTAAAAAGAGCGGATCTTGTTACGGAAGCAAAAGAGATTAAGCATTATTTTAGCAAAGGGGTTAAAGCAAGAGACGGAATAGAAAAATAATCTATTTGCTTTTTCATTAAAATAATCGTTTTTTTTGACAATTTTACTTTTTCTCTTCTTGAAGTTGTAATTTTTTTTTATGGAAGCTATAGATAAAGAAAAAATATAAAAGTTCCGCCCATTCCTCGCACGCGGATTTATATGATATTATTATTAGTATTAAGCCGGCTTATAACGGATTGAAAAAATATAAAATAAATAATGATAAATCATAAAAATATTAAGGATAAATCATGTTAAACGCCTCTCTATTTTCGAAACTATATAATCGTAAAAAACGCCCGCTACAATTTGCAAAACAAAAAGACGCCCGTAAAAAATCAATACTATTTTATATACTGCCGTTTATAGCGCTTATATTCTTATGCAACTCTTGCGTAACGACGAATAGTTATTCTAATACATCTTGGTCTCATGACCAAAGCGATATTTCCCCTGATCCGGAATTGACTTTCGGAAAATTTAAAAACGGCTTTCGATATATTTTAAAAAAGAATGATAAGCCGAAACACAGAGTTTCGATGCATCTTTATATAAATGCCGGCTCTTTAAACGAAACCGAACAGGAGCAAGGGCTTGCTCATTTTATGGAGCATATGCTTTTTAACGGCACAAAAAATTTTCCGCCAGGCGAGATAGTAAAGTATTTCCAAAAAATAGGAATGCGATTCGGACCGGACGCAAACGCTTATACAGGTTTTAACCAAACGGTTTATGATATTTTACTGCCGGAAGGTTCGGATAAAAGCATATCCGAAGGGCTTGTCGTGCTTAAAGATTATCTTTGCGGCGCGCTTCTTTTACCTGCCGAAATAGAAAAAGAAAAAAAAATAATATTATCCGAAAAAAATATGCGGGATTCAGATGCCTATAGAACATTTGTCGAGGCTATTAAATTTGAAATGCCGGATTCTTTAATATCGAGACGAATTCCTATAGGCGACGAAAGCATAATCAAAAAAACGGATAAAAAACTTTTAAAAAGATTTTACGATGCATGGTATGCCCCTCAAAATAGCATAATAATTATAGTAGGAGACTTTGATAAAAATATTGCTGAAAAAAGGTTACAAGAGTTATTTTCTCAAATTAAACCGAGAGCGCCCTCTCGCTCTTTGCCGGATATCGGAGATATAAATCATCGGGAATTGAAAGCTTTTTATCATTACGAAAAAAAAGCCGGTAAAACAAACGTTTCTATAAAAACAATCAGAAAAATTCCTTCTCCGAAAGATTCGCTTGTATTAAGAAAAGAGGAGCTGTTAAAAAAAGCCGCTGATATGATAATAGAGAAAAGAATTGACGAAATGATAAATAGCGGCAAGGCTCCTTTTATTTCCGCATCCATAGATTCGGGAGTATATTTTAAAAATGTAGAGTATGCTTCAATAGAAGCGACGCCTTCTGCCGGAAAATGGAAAGAAACATTATCGGAGATTGAAAAAGTTTTACGAAAAGCCTTTTTATATGGATTTTCCGAAGAAGAGATTGATATAGTAAAAAAAGAATTAAAATCTTTTTTTGAAAATGCGGTTAAACAGGAACAAAATATTGAAAGCTCCGATCTGGCGAATAAAATAATATATTCCATATCAAACAACAGAGTTTACAACTCGATAAAACAGAAAAAAGCAATAGCGGATCCCATAATATCCGGCATGACAGCGCAACAAGTTTATGAAACCTTTTTAAATAATTGGAAAGATGACGGCATCCTTTTATTAGTTACAGGCGACACATTAATTAATTCGACCGACAACGACAATTCCGAAGAAATTATTAAGGATGTCTATTATCAAAGTTTGGAAATTCCGGTGGAAGAACCGGAAAAAAAGGATGAAGTTTTGTTTCCGTATCTGGAACCTCCCGTTCAACCCGGAAAAATAGTAAAGCAGACAGATATAAAAGATTTGGGAATAATAAATGTCGATTTTGAAAACGGAGTAAGACTAAACTTAAAAAAAACAGACTTTGACGATAATAAAATTCTTTTTTCGGTAAGTTTCGGCGGCGGCAAGTCAGTCGAACCTGTTAACCTTCCGGGAATTTCAGCGATTGCCTTTGACGTTATAAACGAAAGCGGAACAGACGAATTTACAAACAATCAGCTATCCGAAGTGCTTGCGGGCAAACATACCTCCATAGGATTTGGAATAGACGAAGGATATTTTACATATTCCGGAACCAGCGTTCCGGAAGAAACGGAACTGCTTTTTCAATTACTTTATACATTTTTAAAGGATGTAGGATATAGAGAAAATGCATACAAAAGAGCGCTTGAAGATATTAGGCAAGAGCATGAAGCTTTAACCCATAATATAGAAGGCGGCAAGGCTCTTTATCTTGAGAAATTCCTTGCGGGCGGAGATGCCCGCTTCGGTTTTCCTTCTTATGAAGATATAAAAAAGATAAGTCTTGAGGATATAAAAGCGTGGCTTGAGCCTATTATTAGAAATAGCGCTATAGAAATATCAATAACAGGAGATTTTAATATAGATTGGGTAATAGATAACGCTTCCTTATATCTCGGAGGTTTGCCCGCTCGCAACATTAAAAAAGAAAAAAAACTTTTAAAGCCGCCTGAATTTCCCATAGGCGCGAAAAAAGATTTTGAAATAGAAACCGATATACCAAAGGCGATAGTAACCGCGGCATATCCTACGGATGATTTTTACGACATAAAAAGAACCAGAGTTTTAAATCTGCTTTCGGCTTTATTTTCCGAAAAAATGCGCGAAGAAATAAGGGAGCAAAAAGGGCTGGCATATGCTTCTTACGCTTTTAATAATCCAAGCGAAACCTATAAAAATTACGGGGTATTGAGAGCCGAAATTTTTATAAAAACCGGAGACGAAAAGAAAACCGTTGCCGCCGTTAAGAAGATAGTTTCCGATTTGGCGGCGGGACGAATAACCAAAGATGAATTTATACGCGTAAAAAAACCTATTTTAACGACAATAAAAGACTTATTGGAAAAAAATTCATATTGGCTTAACACCGTTTTATCAAATTCGGTTAATCATCCCGAACAATTAGATTGGGCAAGAAATATATATTCCGAATATTCCAAAATTACGTTAAAAGATATAAAAAAAGCGGCAAGAACCTATTTGGACAATAAAAAAGCGGCAATCGTAATAATAAAACAAAAAAAATAAAGGGGCGGATTATTTCGCCTCTTGCCCGAACTTTTTTTGCAAATGAAGCTTAACCGTTTCAGGAACAAGTCCGTCTATATTTCCGCCGAATTTTGCGGCGTCTTTAATAATAGAGGAGCTTATAAATATCCATCTTAAACCGGTTATTAAAAACACCGTTTGAATTTCTCTGTCTAATTTCCTGTTCATAAGAGCAAGCTGAAATTCATATTCAAAGTCCGAAACCGCTCGCATGCCCCGCAATATTGCTTTTGCATTTTTCATCTTGGCATAATCAACCAAAAGACCGTTAAAACTGTCAACCTCTACGTTGTCAAAACCTGCAAGGCTTTCCTTTAACATCTCTTTTCTTTCTTCAACCGAAAACATAGATTCTTTTGCCGGATTATAAAGTATCGCCACAATAATTTTGTCAAACAAATTAAGCCCTCTTTCTATTATATCGATATGTCCGTTAGTTACCGGATCAAAAGATCCCGGATATACGGCGATTCTTTCCATAATATTTTTACCTTTCTTTTGATTGAATATTATTAATAATGGGAGTTTTTTATTTTTATATCATAGTAAATGGATTTTTTCTCGCTTCATTTGCTAAAATGACATGGTAAAAAACCGCCTGTATAAATGAGAAAGCAAAAAAATACTTGCCGTTATTTCGAGCGAAGCGAGAAATTCCTTTATTACTTTTATAATAATAATTTTTTGTATAAAATGATTTTAATGCTATTCACAATAAAGTTGCGGATAAATCAAGAGAAAAAGAGAGGATATTGTTTTTGTTTTTATGGAAATTGACAATTAATAGTAATTAAGGATTATTATTGCAAAGGTTGACTTTTAATTTATAATAGATATGTATAATTATTCATATTAATAATTAAATTGGAGGTTTAAATAATGCCGCTTTTTAAAATTTCAGAAAACAATTTGTCATCCATAGGACAAAAAAATTTTGAATTAGAAAAAAATTTACAGATATTGATAGAAAAAAATTTGAAAACAGTTTTTAACTGTCGTTTTGTCGCCTCGGAATTTTCTACGGGTAATCAACACAATGGAAGAATAGATACTTTGGCTCTTTCCGAAGATAATAATCCTGTTATTGTAGAATATAAAAAGATCGAATCTTCGGAATTAATAAATCAAAGTTTATTCTATCTGTATTGGCTGCAAGATCATAAAGGCGATTTTGAGATAGCCGTTCAAAAAATACTTGGAAATTCGATAAAAATAGATTGGTCAGATATTAGAGTGATTTGTATTGCCCCCAATTATAAAAAATATGATCTGCATGCCGTTCAAGTTATGGGGGCAAATATCGAACTTTGGAAATATCGACTTTTTACCAATAATATTTTATATTTTGAAGAAGTTTTGCATACTTCAAAAATTATCTCAGGTTCCGAGACGTCAAATAAAAATCCGGTTATGGTTGAAGCAGGAAAAAAAGCGTCGATTACAAGAGCTACGGCTATATATACATTCGATGAACATATAGAAGGCAAACCTGACCATATTAAAGAGATTGTTTATAAAATCAGAGAATTTATAATGGGATTAGATACTTCAATTGAAGAAATTCCTAAAAAATATTATGTCGCATACAAAATTTCGCAAAATATTGTTTGTATGAATATACAAGGGCAGTTAATTAATTTATTTTTAAAACTAGAAGCGTCAGAAGTTTTAAACCCGCCTGAATTTTATAAAAATATGCATCAAACAGGACATCAGGGCACAGGCGACGCAAAATTTGCCATCTCGTCGGAAACGGAATTTGAAGAGGTAAAACCTTTTATTGAGCTGGCATATAATAAAGTCGGAGGATAGCTAATATTAACAATAATCAAATAAAATTCGATAATTTTATAATATTTTTTATTAAAAAAGAATTGCTATGTTAATAATAAAAAAAGCGGAGTATATCGGCAATTATACAATCCGGCTTATTTTTAACAACGGAAAAAGGGGGAAAGTCGATCTTGAAAAAATAATATTTGAAGATAAAAGACCGATTTTTTCAAAATTAAAAAATAAAAACGATTTTAAAAATTTCCAAATTAAGCATAATACCGTAACTTGGAACGCAGGGCTTGATTTGGCTCCGGAGTATCTTTTTTACCTTGCATTTAAAGAGGATAAAGATTTACAAAATCAATTTAAACAATGAGGTTATATCAAAATATAAAATACCTCATTATAACGGCTTATTATTTCCCGAACCTCCAATATTCCCTCCCGAAAATTCCTATTTATTAAAAACTGATTTGACATAAAAAAAAGACTGGCTTAAAACTCATAGGCTTATAAACTTGTAGATAGAAAAATAGTTTCTGTTTGCTTTTAAGGCTGAAAAAAGGTTTTAATCCTTAAAGTCGGTTAGAAATTTTAAAGATTAAAGTTTTTTAAGCCGATTTAAAACAAACTTTTATATTTTTCTATAAAAAAAAGATTTACAATCTAATAATGCTGATATTTTCAAGGAGGAAACAATGAGCATCAAAATAGGAATTAACGGGTTCGGTAGAATCGGGCGGAATATGTTAAGAGCCGCTTTAGATAACAAAAACGCCGAAATAGTAGCTATTAACGACCTTATGGAACCGGAAACAATAGCTCAACTGCTTAAATACGATTCTGTCCACGGCAGACTTGACGCCGATGTAAAGGCGTTAAGCGACGCAATCGAGGTAAACGGTAAAAAAATAGCCGTAACCGCAATTAAAGACCCCGCAGAGCTTAAATGGAAAGAGTTCGGCGCAGACATAGCCGCGGAAAGCACCGGGCTTTTTCGAGATAGAGAAAGCGCAAAAAAACATCTTGCGGCGGGAGCAAAAAAGGTAATAATTTCGGCTCCCGGAAAAGATCCCGATATAACCATAGTGTTAGGCGTAAATACCGACGAGTACGACGGCGCAAAACATCATATAATATCAAACGCTTCCTGCACTACCAACTGTCTTGCTCCGGTAGCAAAAGTGTTAAATGATAAATTTAAAATTAAAACCGGGCTTATGACTACCGTCCATGCTTATACCGGAGATCAAAAACTTCTTGACGCTCCTCATAAAGATTTAAGACGCGCTAGAGCCGCCGCGGTTTCTATGATACCGACAACTACCGGCGCGGCAAAAGCGGTCGCCCTTGTTTTGCCGGAACTTTCCGGCAAACTTAACGGACTTGCCGTAAGAGTGCCTACATCCAACGTATCTTTGGTTGACCTTGTAGTCTCCGTAGAAAAACAAAATGTTACCGTAGAAGAGGTCAACTCCGCTTTAAAAGAGGCTTCGGAAAGCTATTTGGCAAACATACTCGGATACAGCGAACTTCCTTTGGTTTCAATTGATTTTAACGGAGTGAAATTATCCTCCGTAGTAGATTCGCAATGCACTTATGTAGGAGACAATTTGATAAAGGTTCTTTCATGGTATGACAATGAAACAGGATATGCCAATAGGATGATCGATCTTGCCGTAATGGTAGGAAAAAAATTATAATAATATGAATTCCCCGATTACAATAAAAGCCCAAATAGAAAGAATAACCTATAATAACGAAGAAAACGGTTATACCGTCGCAAGGGTAAAAATATTCGGAGAAAGAAGATTAATTACGGTAGTGGGAAGCATTGCCTCTCCTACTCCGGGCGAAGTAATAGAGATGGAAGGCGTTTGGGATAATCACCCTAAATACGGAGAGCAGTTTCATATTAAAGCCTGTAAAACATCTGTTCCCGCTACCGTATATGGCATAAAAAAATATCTCGGATCAGGACTTATCAAAGGCATAGGTCCTGTGATGGCTGCAAGAATAGTAAAAAAATTTAAGGAAAACACTCTTGAGATAATAGAAAAAGATATAGAAAACTTAACCCAAATAGAAGGAATAGCCGGTAAAAGAATCAAAATGATTCAAAAGGCTTGGGATGATCAGAAAGAGATTCGGGATTTAATGATTTTTCTTCAAAGCCATGGAGTAAGTTCCGGATATGCGGTAAAGATTTTCAAACGCTACGGCAATGCGGCTATAAATATAGTAAAAAAAAATCCTTACAGACTTGCCGAGGATATTTTTGGAATAGGCTTTGTAATCGCGGATAGTATAGCCGAAAAACTTGGAATTGCAAAAGATTCCGAAATAAGAGCGACAGCCGGAATATTATATGTTCTAAGCAAGACCGCAGAAGAAGGAAACGTATATTATCCGTATTCGCTTTTGCTTGAAAAATGCAAATCGGTTTTAGATATATCAACCGATAATATAATATCCGCTCTTGGAAACTTAACCTTAAGCAAACAGATTATAGTGGAAGATATTAATGAGGATGAAGAGTGGACCGAAAATAATAAAGCCGTATATCTTGCCAAATATCATGTTTGCGAAACCGCTTCGGCTTTTCGCATAAAAAATCTTATCCATTCTAAAAAGTCATTACCCGAAATAGACGCCGATAAAGCTATCGAGCAAATTCAGGGCAGGCTAAATATTAAACTTGCTCAAAAACAGCAAGAAGCGGTTAAATCAGCTTTTAACAATAAGGTTCTCGTAATAACCGGAGGCCCCGGCACAGGTAAAACCACAATAATAAACTCCATAATAAAGATATTTCTACAAGAGCGCGCAAAAATTCTTCTTGCGGCGCCTACGGGGCGAGCCGCAAAAAGAATGAGCGACACTACCGGATACCCCGCCGCTACAATACATAGACTTTTGGACTTTAATATGGCTGATAGAAAATTCAGACACAATTTGCAAAACCCCTTAAAGTGCGATCTGTTAATCATAGACGAAGCCTCAATGATAGACGTTATGCTAATGCATTATCTTTTAAAAGCGGCGCCGCAAAATGCGGTTTTTATATTGGTAGGCGACATAAATCAGCTCCCTTCCGTAGGAGCGGGCAACGTTTTAAAAGATGTTATAGATTCCGGAGCGGTAAGCGTAGTAGAATTAACAGAGATATTCAGGCAGGCGCAACAAAGCTCTATTATAGTAAACGCTCATAGAATCAATCAGGGACTTTCTCCTTTTTATGAAAATGATTCTCCTGATACGGACTTTTATTTTATAGAGAAAGAGGATCCAGCAGAGGTTTTAAAAATAATAGTCGATCTTGCATCAAACAGAATAACAAAACGTTTCGGTTTTGATCCTATAGAAGATATACAGGTGTTAACCCCGATGCATAAAGGA
>JAFDMD010000109.1 GCA_019306185.1 Deltaproteobacteria bacterium | reverse complement strand
CTCCGTTTTATCTTTAAGGAGTAAAGAGCCTATTGCTTTATCCATTGCATTATGACGCCCTACGTCCTCTCCTTCCGAAATTATATCAAGGTTCGAATCAAAAAACATAACCGCATGAGTTCCTCTTGTTTTAGCGTAATATTTTTGGCGGTTTAAAAATTTTTCAAGGGTTATATTTATTTGTTGCGGGGTTATATTAAATTTATGCCCTTCAATATTAATATTTTTTATAAGATTATCTATCCTATTTTTTGAAGATATTTCTTGATCGGCTTGATTGCCAAACCTTTTTTTTTCCAAACGCTTAAGGATTTCTTTTTTATTATTATCCGTTAATTTAAGGAATATTCGGTTTTTATATAGATAATCGATTGCGGATATATCTTTAGGCGATTTAATTATTCCGTCCGAAAGGGATAACCCCGCGGCAAGTTCCGTTTCGTTTCCGGGAGTTCTCATAAGGGTTAAATACGGAATATTTTCTATTGTTATAAGAAGCGGCTCTTCCGCTACAAAGTCTTGCTTTTTTTTGCGTATGCCGCTGTTTTTATAACGGATAATATCGTATGTTTTATAAGTTTTGTTTTTTGGGGTCATTTTATCTTTTGTTCGGTTATTATTATCAAAATTTGTTTTGTTTCCGAAGCTTATATAATAAAGCTATTGCCTATATCCTGTTATGTTGCCTGCAATTTTATAAATATATATCTTCTCATCCTTACTAATATCGCCGGGATTAGAACCGGCTTCGCCTTCAGGAACATTCATTCCGAAATAATCATAATATGTTATCCATTACTCAAAAGTTTTGCCGGTTTCTATATCTCTAAAGTTCATTGGAGATTCTTTAAAAAAAAAGTTCCGTTATTGGCAAATTTGAACATATCAACAATTAACTCGCTACAATATAATGCCGCTTCGTCCGTTAAATAGCGTCTATCATATGGAATATCTCTTTGCCGCAAGCCATAAGATATAGCATTAGGCAGAAGATATTGATATTCTTGCTTTAGCCGAGCAATAATATAACGCGGATTTCCGCTGAAATCTTTAGACCTGTTTATATATACTTTTTTGTTTGTTAATCTGACTTCAGGAGGAAACGCCTCGAGAACAAAAAAGCCTAACCTGTTTTCGACTACAATACCAACATGGTTGACTCTTGCTCCGTTATACCCTTCGGTAACTGCTGATATTGCATTTTCAGAACTCCCGATTTGAGTAAAAATAATATCTCCTGTCTTCACTCTTACCCCCTCCTTAAGATAGTTTTAAGTTGAATCTATAAATTAGGTATTCTTTATATCATATATAATAGTATCGGAGCTAAAATCCTGCTCGTTTGGCCATTTAATGCCATAATAAGCCGGTTTAACAAGCCTAAAATATGATTTATCTGCAAGAGCCTTAAAAGCCCCGCCGTTTAAATACGGCTTTACGTCAAAAATGCCGGAAATACCGCTGCTTGTAATTATTTCAATTTTATAATCTTCAAGAGGAAGCGCTTTTATAATCTTATCCATTTTAATTCTCTTTATTATTTTAACGGATCAATTTTAAATATAGGTTCGCCGGCGACTGCCAGTTTCCAATTCGCCAACAAGCTTTCTTTATGAATTTCTACCCATGCTTGCACCAATTTCATTTTAGATTGCGGTAAACTGCCGGATAGAACAAAACCGTTTTCAATGGCAATTGTAGCCTGATATTCTCCGTATTCGGCGTGGATATGGGGGAGTTTATGTTTTTTATCGTCATAGAAATACATTAAGATTAGTATTCCATAAAACATTGAAATAGTAGGCATTATTGCAATCTCCTATATTGTTATTACGTTATTCTGCTTGATTGAATGTTACGATTAAACTATTTTTACGCCTGTTTCCATTATTTCTTTTACAAAAGTATTATCAACGGTAAAATCTTGCGGGCTATACGGTAGAATTTTCAAATTTTTGCTTACGGAGATTATTTTTTCCCTATCAATAAAATATATCCGCAATAACGGCAGTATCAATATTTCTTGTTTCGGAATAACTATTGAATAAAAATGCCTACTTTTAATATTATAGGGGCTTTTATTCGATGGCAACTCTTCTTTATTTTACCGAAAATACTATTCGGTTATAAATAAGCGCCGGTTTAAAGTCAAACTTTTTGCTTAACCTTTCGGTTTTATTGATAGATAGTTATAAAAAGTGGAATGGATAAAAAAGCGCAAGCCGCTTTTAATATTTTAAAAGCGGCTTGGCGTATAATAAAGGTTTTAAAGATTATTTTGCGGTCATCTCTTTTACTATGAATAAGGTCTCTTTTGCCGCGGCTTCGGGTTGATACGCTGTGTCCGAAATGCCGCTTACCACTCTTGCAATATCGTGATCTACGGCATTTTTTGCCCATGTTTCTGCTGTGGGAGCAGCAATATAAACCGAATAATTATGATGTCCGCTTCCGGGTCTTTCTCCTATTATATGAAGAATGACTTTTGGCTTGTCGGTTCCCTTTTGACCGTAAAGAATACCTCCGATTTTATAGCCCGCCCGAACTCGTCCTAATTTTAACAATATATTTTTTTCGCTTATAGTATATCCGACGGAAGCAAACGCCTCTTTTACTGCTGTAAGATATGGTAAAAGATGATCTTTATCCATAATCGCTTTTGCGTTTAGCCCGTCTGATATTACGATTTGAATATCCGGCATTTCGCCTGCCCAAGATTTTCGCAATTTATACAACGCGTTGATTGCAAGCGGAGATAGCGTTTCTCCGGTAGGAGGATGGGCAATATAATCGTCTCGATTTTCCGAATTGGTAGAGATTAATAGCGCGTTCGGAACCGTTTCGATAAATTCCGGCGTGAATTCGGTTTTAAGGGAAACTTTGGCATCCTCGTAAAGCGCCCGAATTCTTTCTTTTAGCTCCGAATTCAATTCCCAAAGCTTGTTCCCGTAACCTCTTGCAATCGGAACCCCGCGCGCTTCAATTCTTTTAATCGATGCCTCCCCTTCGGTATATATTTGTTCTTTGGAGCGTTGGTCCCCTTTTGCCAAAAGGTATTGATAATAAACCCAGATAGGATCGCCGAAATGTTCGGTATATTTATCATTGCTATCTACTATTTTTATTCTTTTAAAAAATTCCCACATTGCGTCCGATACTTTATACCCGAATTTTTCTCTAAGTCGAACATGGTCTTGAAAACCTGTGGTAAGATAGCTTAACATCGGATCGTTTTTGGTTGGCAGCCCCATAAGATATGCGGGATTTGCCGGCATTATTTGATCCATACACCAATCCAAATCGTCAAGGGTTACCGGCATATGAAGGGTGGAACATATATCTAACCCCAAACATAATCCGTGCAGCTTTCCTAATACTATATCTTCGAGGCAACATCGAACTAATTGTTCGCGGGTTTTAAATATTTCGGGTCCTATAAACCCTGCAACGTCATTTAAATGATTCCAAACTTTGCCGTTGCCGGATGCCTTTTCCATCTCTTTTGCCAAAGCTCTTGCAAATCCGTATTTTCTGGATTCATGAATTACCATGTCGAATCCGTTTCCCGCGCCGTTGGTAAAATCCGCTCCTTGTCCGGTTTCAAAATAGAGTCCGAATTTTGTTTTGCGCATTTTTGCGTAATTCATCATTTTATCTATCGTAAGATCAAAAGTTTGGTTTGCCTGATCGCACCCCGCCAAACTCTGAAACCATAAAGCTGTTTCTCCGGGATACTGTTTTTCAACTTCCGCCTGCTTGTCTATATGGGCAAGAACGCACCAAGGCATAACCTGTTCTATGCCGAAAGTCGTTAAAACATCTTTAAGAGCCTTTTCAATAGCCGCAATGTTTTCAACGGAATCGGATACAGGATTTGTTCCGAGCGTCAAATCGCCGGTAGCGTAACTCCATCCGTTAAAAACCTGCCATATTATATCTTCCGGATTGTCCGTAGGCGAATTGGGTTGGATTCTCGCTCCAAGATACCCTTTCGCTCCGATTTTACTTCCCGGAAGCGGATTGAAAACCTTTTGTCCTATAATGATTAATTCTCGATTGGACATTAATTTTACTACGCATCCGATTACGTCGCTGTTTAAGCCGCCCATTATGCCTTTAATATCAGATTCCGACCTTGCAAGCAGAAATTTTTTAATTTCTTGCAATGTTTTTTCTTTGACTTTGTTGTATTGAGAGGCGTCTATGGTTTTCCAGATTAATTCTTGCAGATTATCTTCAAATAACGGATTGTTATGAATATCCTTTACTTTTGTATTAGATAAAAGAATTCTGGCGTTTGCGCGAGAGGTTTCATTGGACGCGGCAAGCCCTAACGCTTGATCTCCTTCTTTAAACTCGTTTGACGCTCCTACTATTTTTTGATAAAGAGTTTGGTTAAAACTACCTTGAGTTCTTCTGATATATTGAAATATATTCTCGTTTGGATTTACAGATTCAATTGTAACCGCGCTTGCATCGGAGCTAACCGCGCAAAACAGTATACAGGCAATAATAATAAAAAAACGTTTTATCAGTATCATTTCCATCTCCGAATCTTTGCTGTTTTTATCAGTTTATTTTCTTTTCCGCTTAGTTTGTAAAAAAATTTAAAATCAGTAATTATTATTTTTTGACAAGTATTTTATCGCCTCCTTTTTATTTTATCGGACTTTTATTCGCTTTGATTTATAAATAAAAGAATAACCTTTGAAATTAAGCGGTAAAACCGCATGCAAAGTAGGAAGTTCGACCCGTTGAGCAAAGGGAGAAATCCCTTTATTATTTTATAGTTATAATTATTTTCGGTTTTGACGTAATCGTGGAAAATTAAAAGCAAAGCTTAATTTAAAAATATATAGAATTAACAAACTAAAGTCAAATATTTTTACTTTGCCTTTTTTTGCTTGTTTTGGATTAATTCTATAGCGCGCTCCAAAGTCAAGACAATAAAAATGGGATATTTGTTGTATGCTCATCAAGCGACTTGTTTTAAAAATTTTAAGCCATAATATATTTCGTCGGAAGTCCAAGCCGAAACAAACTATTATCAGGGGTATGATACCGGTTTCTATGGATATAACTTTGTAGTTTGCCCAATTTATGCGTTGGGTAAAAATTTTTAATCCTCGAAAGACTACCTGTATTCCTTCCGGTTAAAAAAAAAATTCGCCTTGCAAGCAAACAAACTGCTTTATTATCCGCCGAAATTAAGCATTTAATAAAGGGATTTCTACTACCTTTTTATGATTAAATCTATCCGTTGCTTATGGGGTTTTAAAAACGATTTTTGTGTTCATCTTTTATTTGAACATATCTTGATAATTTTACGCCTTTATTGATTTCAGTTCCATAAGATTCACCGATTTCGGCTTCTATGGCAATATCCTTTTTTGCGGCTCCGCTTTCTTCAATTTCTAAAGCGTATTTAATTCCAAACATATGGATCATACTGACTTGTTCGCCGATTTCCGCTTCATTATACATCTTTTTCAATTTGCTTGATAGCTCTTCCGTAGTCATTTTTTCCTTTTCTATGATTTATTATAATTTTTCATAAATTGTTCAAAGCTCATGCTTTTATAACTATCCGTTTTTATAAATTGTAATATGGGCATAAGGTTCGAGGCGGATACAAAGCCAGGCAGTTTGGTTATTCTTTTGGTTTTTTCGTCAAGGAATATAAAGGATGGCAGTCCTGTAATTTTGTATTTAAGAGATAGACTCTTTTCGTTGTCCGTAATGACTTTGACAGGAATAAAATTTTGATTTAAATAATTTGCAATATCGGCGTTTGCAAAGGTCTCGTTTTCCATTTTTTTACAAAATACGCACCAGTCCGCATAAAAATCTATAAATATTTTTTTATTCTGATCTTTTGCAAGTTTTATGCCTTCCTCATACTTATGCCAAGTAATATTTGCCTCCTGATTCGAAGAGGCTTTTGAAGGTAAAAACCGATTTATTATTATTAATGATACAATCAAAATGATTATAATTGCTATTGCTATACTTTTTTTAGATTTCATTTGTCCTCTTTTGTTTCTATTTGTCTGTTTCCGTTTTCGCGCATTATCCGAGTTTATTAAATAAAAGTAATAGTCCTACTATAATTAGTATTGTTCCTGCCGCTATGTTAATATATTTAAGTATTTTTACGGCTTTTTTAAAAAATATTAAAATTTTGTTTATAAAGATTGCAATTATTATAAAAGGTATGGCAAGTCCCGCCGAATATATGGCAAGTAGCCGAACCCCCTGCCATAATGTCTCTTGACTTCCCGCTATTATAAGGATTGAGCCGAGCATAGGTCCTATGCACGGACTCCATCCGGCTCCGAATGCCGCCCCTATTATAAATATAGAAAAAAAATGCAGCGGCTTTTTGCTAGTATTAAAACGTCTATCATATTCGAGCCATTTTATGCGAAATATGCCTGTAAGGTGTATTCCGAGAATTATTATTATTATTCCGCCTGCATATCTTATTATTTCTTTATAATTATAAGCTATTTGTCCCAAATACGAGGCGGATGCTCCAAACGCTATAAAAACGGTTGAAAAACCGGCTATATAAGCCAAAACCGGAATAAAGATTTTTTTTTTACTTCGTCGGGAGCTTGTAAGCTCTTCTATTGAATAGCCGGTTATAAAGGTAAAATATGCCGGTATCAAAGGAAGAACGCAAGGGGAAAAAAATGATAAAAGCCCTGCGATAAAGGCTGTAGAATATGGTATGTTTTGGGTAAACAATTGCGTCTCCTTTTTTATATTAACCGCTCAATTCTTTTGCTCGTTTATTTGCGGAGCTAATAGCGGCTATAATATTTTCTTTTACCCCGTTATTATCAAGGGTATTAATAGCGGCTTCGGTTGTGCCTCCCTTTGAGGTAACGTTTTGTCTTAATTTTTCTACCGGCAGTTCCGAAGCCTCTATAAGCTTTACGGCTCCTTTTAAGGTTGCGGTTGTAAGCTTTATCGCGTCCGACGGGTCAAATCCTATGGCAATTCCGGCTTCTATCATAGATTCGGCAAGATAAAAAAGGTATGCCGGACCAGAACCGGAAAGCGCGGTCGCGGGATTTAAATACTCTTCTTTAAATTCTATAACCTCTCCCATAGCCGCAAATATTTTTTTTGCAATACTCATATCTTCGTTTGTTGTGTGGCGGTTCGAAGATATTGCCGATATTCCCGCGGAAACTAACGCCGGAGTATTCGGCATAACTCTTATTATAGGAAGTTGCGCGGCGTTTTGTTCCGAAAGATTTTTATAAAGCGTATTTTCTATTGTTTTTATTGCAATTCCGGCGGCTATTGAGATTATAAGCTTTTTTCCCGATTCTTTATTTATAAAATAATCGGCTTCGCTTATTTGCTCTAAAACTTTTTGGACGGAAGCCGGTTTTACCGCTATTATAACAATATCCGATTTATCGAACAGTTCTTTGTTGCCGGACGCTATATTGATATTATTTTTTTTAAAGTTGTTTAAGCGTAAAGGGTCCGGATCGTATATATGTATTAAGGACGGCTTTACAATATTCGAGTTAACAACCGCTTTTATCATGGCTTCGCCCATGTTGCCCGCGCCTATAAAGCCTATTTTATTTTCGGATTGAGGCATTATTTATCCTTTATCGCTTAATTTATGATCTGTTTCAAAAAGTATAGCATAAAAAGTATCCTGTTTCCTATAACCGAAGCAGCGATATTTTCGGGTGATTCTAAATTTATCGATTTTATATGGAATCTCTTTAAATTTTTTTTTATTTTGGAATTCTTTGTAATTAAATCCTTTATCTCGCAATATATTTGTCCATTCCATTTTTGAAAATTTTTCAAAACAATTCAAAAATATTTGTATCTCATTGGAATGTTCTACTATATTAAAGCCAAAATTTTTTTTGAGTTTCGAAAAGTTGATATTTGTTCCGCTAAATTTATTCTTTATAAAATTATCTATATCTATTTGTTTACTTTCAAATAGAAAAGATAATAAAGAATTTTTATCGGTGATATTATTAAGGGTTATCTCTTCGCTATTTTTCTTTATTTTTATAAATTGATCATAAAAAGCTTTATGATCAAAAGAAAGCGTTAATTTATCTCTTTCGCATGCTTCCGCCAAAGATGTATTATTTATGCTTTCGTCATTATAAAGATAACTATCTTTATTCGAATGTTTTTGGTCGCCATCCCAAAACGGCTCTTTTAAAAGCGTATTAACTAAACGGCCTTTCAAGCTTCTTATGGAATCTCTTTGTCTGATAGTAAGAATAGTATTTAAGTCATCATTAGGCGTTACTTTGTAGCTGTAAAAATTCTGTTTTTTCATAAGGCAAAGAGATGATTCTCTGATGCCTTGTAATATGGGCAGCATATTTTTTATCAAATCGGCTTCAAATTCTTCTATGTTTGCAAATTGCCCGTTTAAAGATAGTTCGTTTAGCAATATATCCATTATTAAAGTCCTAACAATTCATCCAGATCGTCGTCGAATTGATCGAATAATCCTTTTTTATATGTGATAATGCCTCCCGTATCGCTTATCTCTATTTCCATATTTCTTGATAAAAACTCATTATCCAATTCAAAAAAATGAATAGCGGTTTTATTTTTATTTATATATTTTTTTGCTACGGCTTTTCTTATGCCGTTAAATATATGATCGCTATGACTTTCTACTATAATTTGAATTCCGGCGTTGGCAATAAAACATAGAAATTCTGTTAAATCCGCCTGCGCTTTTGGGTGTAAATGTATTTCCGGGTTTTCTATTATAAGAATATCTTCCGGCTCGGCAGATAAAGATGATATTATAATGCCGGTTATATAGCTTACCCCCGCGCCTATATGATAAGGACGAACATCATTGTTGCCCCCGTAAGAAAATTTTGCGGAAAGAATGTTGGTTATTCCCAAATCTTCCACTTTTAAACGAACTTTTAATATTTTGTTAAGCCAATAATTTACTTGAGTTTCCAACGTATTGCCGGATTTATCCTTTATCATATTTTTTTTAAGCGTTTTGCTTCGATTTTTAAAAAAATAATCTATAATGAATTCTCCGCCGCTTCCCAAAAAATTAAATTCGTCAAAACTTTTCGGATAGAAATCTTCCGGTCCTTTTCTTGCGGCAGGCAGATAAAAGATATGTTTGTTATGATAATCCAAAAGGTTTTCTATATAGCCGGATGTATATGTTTTTTCGGTTTTAACGTCTATAGTATCAGTATC
>JAFDMD010000108.1 GCA_019306185.1 Deltaproteobacteria bacterium | reverse complement strand
GGATTGGCATTTATATAAATATAGACATCTTGTGGAAAATATTTTTGCAAGGCTGAAATATTTCCGAGCTATAGCGACAAGATATGATAAATTGAAACGTAATTTCGAGGCTATACTCGCTTTGGCTCGCGCTTTCCTTTGGCTACCTTTATGAATTGTCAACAGACCCTAATCCAAGCCAAATTTAATGGAATGGCGGATGTCCAAAAAATTCTTACCGCCGATTCTATTCGATGTGCTAAAGAAAAAGTAAAAAAAACAGGTAGAAAACCAAAGGGCAAACCGAAATCATTTGTTCTTATTAAAGCGATTGAGAATGCCTCTAATGAGACAGACAATAATATTCGAGATATTTGGGCAAACTTAATTGCAAACGAAATACTTGACAATCAAATTCACCCCGAATTCCCCTTAATTTTAACCAGATTAGGTACAAACGATGCCATAACTCTTGCAAAAATTGCTCAAAAGAGTAAAAAAACTTCACTACAGAAGGTAACTCTTGCCGCTATATATAGTTTAAATATTATGGATATTGCCTTTTCCAACATTCTTGAGGAAGAAAGTGATTTTAGCAAAGAGCACTTGCAAAATTTAAATCTTACCTTAAAAATTTCAGGACAATGGCACTTAACTTTGTTTGGCGAAGAATTCCTAAAAGCTGTCGCTGATCCCACATTCAAATTTATTAAAACCGAATAAAAGCATTAAAAAGTGATAAAAAATGCTCTATATCCTTGCTTGCTCTACTTGCCCATCCCTGTATGCTTATAGCTTTATCTTCTCCTTATTACTTTTCCCCTCTTTATCATTTTTTTATACTTCTCTTTCCTTTTCCAAGCATATATTATCTACTCAGTAATGTTTATTAGACTTGATATAAAATATATTTTAAGCTTTCTTATTTGCAAAATTTATATCTGAATCCCTTTTTATCCCAATCTAATTTTTAGCAAAATAAAAATATTGACAATTTATCTTTCCTAACGCAAGAGTTTTAAATTGTTTTAATAAATCAGTCCGTTTTAACTCTGCAAATAAGTTAGACGAACTCATACAAACTTTAACTCCTCAACGGCAAAAACAAATAAATAAAATGAATTCCCCCTTATATATAGAAGTAGCGGTGCCTTTTCCGGTTTATAATACCTATATTTATAAAGTATCGGAGCAATACGCAGATTTAATCGCGCCCGGCGTAAGGGTATTTGTTCCTTTCGGCTCAAAGCGGACAACCGGATATGTTTTGGGTTTTGCAAACAAAAAAGAGTTTAAGGGCAAAATACTTTCCATATTGGATATGTTAGACGCAAAGCCTATATTTCCAAAAAGTATGCTTCCTTTTTTCAGATGGGCGTCCGATTACTATATTTATCCTATAGGAGAAGTTATTAAAACCGCCCTGCCGAAAAAGATTGATTTTTACGAGCAAACTTTTTTTTCAATAACCGACGCGGGAAAAAAGTTTATTAAAAATAATAAAAATCTTTCGACAAAAAAAAAAATCCTTAACGCCTTAATAAAAAAAGATTTAACAATAAAAGGGCTTCAAGCAAAATCCGGCGCTTCGGTTCCCGCCTCTTTATTATATTCTATGGAAAAACAAGGATTTCTTGAAAAATACTCGGAAATTAAAGGAAAATCATCTTTTAAAAGAAAGATACAAAAAGACAGGCTCGGAGAAAAGATAATAAGAGACGTCCCTTATCCGCTTACAAAGGAACAAACAGACGTTGTAGAGCATATAAACGCCTCCCTTTTTAACGGCTTTAAAACATTTCTTCTTGCCGGAGTTACGGGAAGCGGCAAAACCGAAGTATATATGAATATAGCCGCAAGGGTAATTGAAAAAGGACTTTCCGTTATATTGCTGGTTCCGGAAATATCTTTGATGTCTCAGGTAGAAAGAAGGTTTAAAGCAAGATTCGGCGAAACCGTAGCGGTTTTACATAGCAGTCTTGCAGCCGGAGAAAAATATTTTGAATGGATGAAAATACTAAATAAAAAGGCAAAAATAGCAATAGGAGCTCGCTCCGCGCTTTTTGCCCCTTTTGATAATCTCGGAGCCGTTATAGTAGATGAAGAGCATGATACCTCTTATAAGGATTCCGGAGGATTCGGGTATAACGCAAAAGATTTGGCGTCGGTAAGAGCAAAGCTTGCAAACGCCATAGCGCTATTGGGTTCCGCAACTCCTTCGGTAGCCTCCTATTATAATGTTATCTCCTCAAAATATACGGGTCTCTATTTAAAAGAAAGGGTTAAAAAAAGAGCTCTGCCGAATGTCGAAATAATTGATATGCGAAAAAAGAGGGATTTAAAAGGGATTAACAAATTTATAACGCCGGAGCTTAAACTTGCTATTGCGGATAATTTAAAATTAAAAAAGCAGACTCTTCTATTTTTAAATAGAAGAGGCTTTGCAAATCTTTCCATATGCGCTCAATGCGCCTCCCCTTTAAGATGCAAACAATGCGATATTTCTCTTACTCTTCATCAAAAAGATAATGTTTACAGATGCCATTTATGCGGATATTTTCAATCGGCAAACGCAGTTTGCAATGTATGCGGGAATAGAAGCATTAAAAAACTCGGATTTGGCACCGAAAAAATAGAAGCGGTTATAAGCAAACTGTTTCCGAACGCAAAAACAATAAGAATAGATAAAGATGCTACAAAAAAAAAGGGTTCGCTTGTAACGCTTCTCAAGAGGATAAAAAATAAAAAGGCGGATATTATAATAGGCACCCAGATGATAGCGAAAGGACACGATTTTCCGGATATCACATTGGTCGGAATAATATGCGCGGATATATCATTAAATTTTCCGGATTTCAGAGCAGGGGAGCAAACCTTTCAATTGTTAGCGCAAGTTGCGGGAAGAGCGGGAAGGGGCGATTTAAAAGGCAGAGTAATTCTGCAAACCTTCAATCCGGCTCACTTTGCAATACTATCCGCGAAGGAGCAGGATTTTATAAAATTTTATAATCAGGATATAGTCTTTAGAAAAGGATTGAATTATCCGCCTTTTTCTCGGCTTATTCAAATTAAAATAGAAAGTAAAAATAAGGAAAAAGCCGCCAAAACAGCTTATAGCATAGGAAAATTATGTAAAAACCTGATGAAAAAAACGGCAAAAGACTCAATAGAGATACTGGGACCCGTAGAATCTCCGATAGCAAAAATAGCTTCTATGTTCAGATGGCAAATTCTTGTAAAAGGAACAAACTCTTCTACGCTCCGCCTCTTTGCAAATAAACTCTTTTTTGATAATCAAAAAGCTTTTAAAGTGTCCGGCGTAAAAGCGACAATCGATGTGGATCCCATTTTTATGATGTAATTTACGGACATATTGATTTATAGATAGATTAAAATCAAAGGTAGAATAACAAACAAAAAAGTTTCGATATGGCGAAAGACAAACTAATTTTTTTGGGGAGCTATAAAGAATCTGGTCTTCTTGCCGATATTAAAACAAATCGAAAAGTTTATATCTGCAAGCAATAAGATAGCCTCTATTGCAAACGCCCCTCCGGTATAAAATAATTAAAAAAGGAGAAAGAGTCGCGCCGCTTTCATATCTTAACGCCGGATATATATAAATTGATTGTAAAAGTATGCCATAAAGAATACTTAAGAAAGGATATGTCCGAAGTCTATTTGCGTAGCACCTCTTGTTATTGAGCAAACAAACTCGGACATATCCGAATTGATTTAAATCAGCATACGCTTATTACTCAGTCCAGCAATCATTTTATTGGAATCTATTTATATAAAAACGGCAGATTCCAAAATTTAACCGATAATATCGGATAGCCGACATTAAGAGCATAAAATAAAATTATGACAATTCAAGAAATAGCCATTTTAATAGAAAGTATAGAAAAGGAGTTTGCAGAATGCGTTCGATGCGGAATGTGTCAATCCGTATGCCCTCTTTACAATCAAACTCGCTTGGAAACGGATGTTGCAAGAGGAAAGCTTGCAATTATAGAGGGACTTAGAAAACAACTATTCGACAATCCCGCAATATCCGCAAACTATATGCAAAGATGCCTTTTATGCGGTTCTTGCGCTGAAAACTGCCCTGCTGGAGTCAATACAAACGAAATTTTTATAAAGGTAAAAGCGGTTTTAAACGGGTGCCGACAACTGCCTGCATGGAAAAAAATCTTATTAAGAAAAATTCTTGCAAAACCAAAAGTATTTAACTTGCTTTTAAGCGCCGCGGAAAAATTTCAAAAAATTATTATTAAAAATATAAAGGAATCGCCGGAAATCTTTAAGGTAAGAGCCGGAATACCTTTTTTTAAAAAAAGAAGCTTTAAAAAGCTTGCCCCGCAACCTTTTAGTAAAATTGTTCCTTATTTAAATACGGGTAAAAAAAATAACGGCTTAAAAGCGGCATTTTTTACCGGATGTATTATAGATAGATTTTTCCCTAATGTAGCGTTATCTGTAATAGAGGTTTTAAAGTATCATAACATAGGAATATATATTCCTAAAAATCAAGGCTGCTGCGGCATTCCTGCGGCGGCTGCCGGAGACGCCGAAGCTTTTAAAAAATTGCTTCGTTATAATATAAATATATTTGCAAAAGAAAATTTCGATTATTTAATTACCGCATGCGCGACCTGCACATCTACTATAAAAAAAGTGTGGAAAATATTATCCCCGGACGATCTAAAGGAAGCGGTAGAAGATATAAGCGTAAAAACGATTGATATTCATCAATTTTTAACAGAAAAAGTAAAGGTTGATATTAAGCCTGTTAAAACAAAAAAAAATTTGCCTAAAATTATATATCATGACCCCTGCCATTTGAAAAAGAGTTTTGGAATATATAAGGAACCGAGAAAACTTATAAAGGCAAATTCCGATTATAGCTTTACGGAAATGGAAAGCCCTGATTCATGTTGCGGAATGGGCGGAAGTTTCAATTTAAGCTTTTATGATATTTCTTCCGATATAGGAAAAATTAAAAGGGATAATATTGTAGCCTCCGGCGCTTCCGTCGCGGCTACGGCATGCCCCGCTTGCATGCTTCAGCTTATCGATATGTTTTCAAAAAACAAGGATAATATAAAGGTAAAACATTCCATTGAAATATACGCCGAAGCTTTAAAAAACGGAGCGGTAGAGTAAAAAGGAAATAATGAAGGAATTTCTCGCTTTGCTCGAAATAACAAGCTTTTTATTTTATCGGAGACTTGGACAGGTTTAAGGGAAGTTAAACGCTTAAAATTACAACGGATAACGAGATAGTTTGTTTGGTTGGCAAGGCGGATAATGATTTTTAACCTGAGGAATACTATAAGTATTTCGAGGATTAAAAATTATTACCCAACGCCGCCAACGGACAAACTACAAAGTTATAAATCAAAATTTATACTAGGGGAGAGGGAAAAAATAACCTCGCATACAAATTAAGAGCGTATCTGTCTGTCATACAAGCGATAAAATCGCATACTATTCTTTCTTTCGGAGTATTTTCATCGTAGCAGTCGGATATTTTCATAACTGCCAAATGGCTTTTAAGTTGTTTCCCATTTTCCAAAAAATAGAAATAAAGTTCCGATAAAATTTTTTTTGCCTTTATAAATTCCTTATGAACCTTATAAGATCTATATACGTTTTCATATAAAAATCTTCTTAATAAAAGCATAGCGGAATGCACCTTATCGCTCATATGGAGATAAAACTTGCCTTCCGAAATTCTGCTCGAATATATAAGGTCTTGTATCATAGCGCCTATGCGTTCCGCATTACTATTTCCCAAAACCTTAACGCATTCTTTGGGTATCTGTCCTCTTACTATTACTCCGCTTCTTATTGCATCGTCCAAATCATGATTTAAGTATGCCATAATATCTGCAATTCTTACCACTTTCCCTTCAAGAGTGTATGCGGTTTCTTCCGGATCGTCCGGCATTATATCGCCCGTTCCTTTTGAATGTTTTAATATGCCGTCTCTAACCTCCAGACTTAAATTTAAGCCTTTTCCGTTTTTTTCAAGCAGATCGACTATTCTAATGCTCTGTTGATTATGAGTAAAACCGCCCGGAACAAGCTCCTTTAATACGGTTTCGCCGCCATGCCCAAAAGGCGTATGCCCCAAATCATGCCCTAATGCTATTGCCTCGGCGAGGTCTTCGTTAAGATACAACGCTCTTGCTATAGTGCGGGCTATTTGAGCGACCTCTAACGTATGGGTTAAACGGGTTCTATATTCGTCTCCGAGCGGAGATAAAAATACTTGGGTTTTATATTTTAACCGCCTAAAAGCGTTGGAATATAATATTCGATCTCTATCCTGCTGAAATATCGTTCGGATTTCGCATAATCCTTCGTTTCGCAATCTCCCTTTGGATTTTGAGCTTAAACAACCGTATTTTGAAATAAAATTTTTTTCCCTATTTTCAAAGCTTTCCCGTATAGACATTATTATCAAATCTTTCTTAATCAAATTTTAACGCCGTTGCATAACAAAAATTTCAAATAAAGGCATATAAAAAGTATGCCTGATATTAAAACTTGCGCATAACGCAAAAACCGCTCAAAAAAATTTATGCAAGAGCATTATTTTTTTTATATAAAATCTGTTCCCACTTCCATGCCGTTTCCACGATATCATCAATATTATCATATTTCGGACGCCATCCCAATAAATTCTTAATTAATCTATTATCCGCTATAAGAGATTCTGCGTCCCCTTTTCTTCTTTTTCTATTTTCCACTGTAAAATCTACTTTGCTTACTTTTTTAACCGCCTCTACTATCTGTTTAACGCTGTATCCGCGTCCATAACCGACATTGAATATCCCCGATTTTTTTTGAAGCTTAAGATATTGTAAGGCAAGCATATGAGCTTGGGCAATATCTTCAACATGGATATAATCTCTTATTGCGGTTCCGTCAAACGTCTTATAATCTGTTCCGTAAACAGACATTTTTTTATAAGACGCCAACGCTGTTTGGCAAGCTTTTTTTATAAGATGAGAAGAATCGATAGACTGCCCTATGCGCATTTTATAATCCGCTCCGGCAACGTTAAAATAGCGCAATATTACAAAATTTATTCCATAAGCTTTTGAAAAATCTTCTATTATTTTTTCCGCCGCCATTTTTGAATACCCATAAGGAGATTGAGGGGCGAGAATGGATTTTTCCGAAACCGGCTTGTCTGTTTTATCCGAATATACCGCGGCGGTGGAAGAAAATATAAAATAGCGGGTATTATGTTTAACGCATTCGGATAAAAGATTTATGGTATTTACAAGATTTTGATTATAATATTTTAAAGGGTTTTCCAATGATTCAGTAACCGAAACGGATGCCGCAAGATGAAAAACCGCGTCGAATTTATATTTTAAAAAAAGTTCGGATAAGGCGGCTTTATCCTTAAGGTCGCCTGTTACGATTTCTCCGTATAACACGGCATCTTTTACGCCGGTAGAAAAATTATCATATACTACCGTAAAGACATTTTCTTTTTTAAGCCTTAAAATTACATGCCCGCCTATATATCCGGCTCCGCCTGTTACTAATATTTTCATAATGTTATATTGGTTTCCATTCTATGTTATAAAATTTCTCCCTGTTTCACTCATCAATATTATGGGATGTTTTTTTTTCGCCATTGCAAAATTTCTTTATGCTTACAAGGAGTAAAAGGTTCTATATATCCGCAAACTCTTTGTTCTACAGGAGGCCGGGTTAAATAATCTCCGTAAAATAATTTTAAATGTTTTTTGTATTTATTGGGAGCAGGAAATAATTGATCTTCAAATTTTAAATGTTTTAAAGGAAATATATCCTTTTTTGCAAACGCTAACCACTCTCCCCATTTATTAAGCGTATATTTTCTTTTTAATTTTCCGTTATAATTATTATATAATGTAGCAAAAGGCTCCGGTATCAGAGTATCATAAATAAAAAAATCAATCTGTAATCCATTATGCCATCTTGTTTTCGGATACCCTTTTTCATGATTGCCGTATATGCTGTATTTGTCTCTTAGCCTTCCTAATATATGAGGGTGGCAATATAAAGTGTCCGTTTCCGCGGTTTAAAAAAAAATATCTTCAGGAAGCTCGGCAACCCCTTTTTTTAAAAATTTTTCATAATCTTTGCGGGTCATAGCAATATCCGTATCATCGTCCCACGGAATAAATCCGCTATGACGGACCGCCCCAAGCAATGTTCCGAGACTAAGCCAATATTTAATGTTATGCTTTTTGGCAATATAATCGAATATTTTAAGCATCCTCAGCATAGCAAGCTGGCATTGTCTAATCTTTGTTTTGCCTGTTTCTCTTATATCAGGGAAAAGTTTCTTATATTTTTTTTGTTTTATCTCCGCTTTTTTTATCTCTCACGGCTCGCCTCCCTTATAAGTTGCGTCTTGATGCCAGTTTTGATAAATTTTTGGCGTTCTCCAATGCGCTCCGTAGCAAGCTTCCAAATAAGCTTCGGTATTTTTCGGTATAGAAACCTGTTCTCCGAACATATTAACGGTTTTTAAGTTTTCAAAAATAGCGGCGGGAACAATATATTTAAGATCTATTTTACGATTTTTAGAATCTTGATAATTACTTTTATATACGGCGTTTTTGCCTTGCTTGGAATAAAAGCCTATATCTATCGTAATATTGTAATTTTTATAAAAAATCTGTATTGCGTCCATTCCAAAAGGCAAAAGGTTATCTATTGTAAAACCCTCTTTTTCAAATGCGTCAATAACCGTTTTTTCCTCAACCTTATGCTTCCATACTCCAAAATCAATATCCGCATCCCAAGGAATAAAGCTATTATCTCTGCGCCAGCCTAATAAGATTCCGGCTGTTACAAAAAAAGGGATATTATTACTCTTTAAAATCAATACCGCCTTTATAAAAAGCTTTTTTTTTATCTCTTTAGGGTCAAAACATATAAAACTGTAGGATGAAAAATAATTGAGGGTTATTATAATATCCGGCATTATGCTATTTTTATCTTCATAAAAAGCGTTTTCAAGAATATCTATAATATCGGCTATGCTCCTTTTTCCGTCGCACAGCTCCCATATTATTACTCCGGTTTGACTAATTTTCTTTTTTTTCCCGGAATTGCAATTATAAAGCCAAAATTGCTCCTTATTTTGCTCAAGATAGCAATAAGGGAGTTTTGCAGAAAAATCGGATAATTTCATTATTTTTTTCTCCTTTATAATAATCCGAATATATTAGGGTCTGTTGACATTTTAGGAATAACAGCTTGAAATACCATCGCAATCTCGTAAATTGTTTTTTTTTACATATAAAAGTAATAACGAGATTGCGATGGTTCGACTAATGCTCAATAATGAGAAATGGTTGAA
>JAFDMD010000107.1 GCA_019306185.1 Deltaproteobacteria bacterium | reverse complement strand
GGTTTTGTCTTTAGATAAAAATAAAGATTTGGTATCGGTTAATAATATATCAAATTATATCGGGGCGGATTATACAATAAATTTTGATAATTTTAAGTTAATTCCGAGAATAGGCTTAACTACAATATATAATTCGGATAGTTATGTTATAGTTGCGGATACCGGATTAAAATTTAAAGCGGATATAACCGATAATTTGGAGTTGACTAATGAAATAAAATTTTCCGACCTTATTAAAAGTAAAGAAATAGATAAAACTGTTTTTGATAATTTAATAATAAACGAAACCGGTTTTAATTTAAAGTATAAAAAAATAACCGCCGGCTTAATATACGGCTTTTCAAACGGCGCTCAAACCTCTTCCGAATGGATAGGATTTAACTTTAATTATAATTTTTAATAAAAAAACGGATAACAGCTTTTTGTTATCCGTTTTTTTATATCTGAATACAGATTTTTTGGGGAACGTCCAAGCCTTAAATATATAATAACAAAGAAATTATTACCGAAATTACAAATCAAATATGATTTACGGATTATAAAATAAAAAATATGGTTGATATAAAGAATGCTATTATTTCTAGAAACTCTACAAAAATTACGCTTAAAAACTTGACTTATATTAAGCCTAATATTATCAACAAAGCCGATTGTAACTAATATTAATTTGCAGTTTTGTAAAAAATATAACTAATTGCAGTTTCGTATATTAAAAATGAATAACGAAGATATATATAACGCTTTAATAGATATAGCCGACCGAATAGGAATTGAAGTAAAGGAAAAAAATTTAAAAACAGCCGGCATAAACGTAAAAAGCGGTTTATGTAAAATAAAAGGCAAGTATCTTTTTATAATGGATAAACATAAAAAAACGAAAGAAAAAATAGGTATTTTATCCTCCTATATGGCGAATGCAGATTTGGAAAATATATATATAATGCCTGCGATAAGGAGACTTTTTGAAAAGTATGAAAAATCTGATTATAGATAGCATAGACAGTTGGAATATAAAAAAACAAGAGAAATTGATAATAGCCGGACCATGCAGCGCGGAATCTTACGAGCAGGTTATGGAAACAGCGGAAGAGCTTTCGAAATTTAACGTAAATATATTAAGAGCGGGAATATGGAAGCCTCGAACAAGACCAAATTCGTTTGAAGGAGTAGGCAAACCAGGTTTGAAATGGCTAAAAGAGGCAGGGGAAAAGTTTAATATGCCTGTTACGGTAGAGGTTGCAAACAGCGGGCATATAAAAGAGGCTCTCGATAGCAAAATAGATATTTTATGGATAGGAGCAAGAACGACGGTTAATCCGTTTACGGTTCAAGAGATTGCGGATTCCTTAAAAGGCGTAGATATACCGGTAATGATTAAAAATCCGGTAAACCCTGATATTGATTTATGGATAGGAGCGATAGAAAGGCTTAACCAAGCCGGAATAAAAAAAATAGCGGTTATTCATCGCGGGTTTTCTTCGTTTAAACAATGCGAGTATAGAAATATACCGGAGTGGGAACTAATTGTAGAGCTTAGAAGAAGAATTCCGGAGCTTCCCATTATATGCGATCCAAGCCATATATGCGGAAACAGAGAATTGCTTTTATCTGTTTCGCAAATCGCAATGGATCTTTTGTACGACGGTTTAATGATAGAATCTCATATAAACCCGGATACTGCGTTAAGCGACGCGTCTCAGCAGCTTACTCCGAAAAATCTTAAAAAACTTTTGGATAACCTGCAATTAAAAAGAGAATATATTAAAGATAAAGACTTCCATATTGAAATAGAGAAAATAAGAGAACAGATAGACGCCATAGATTATAAAATAATAGGTCTTCTTGCCGAAAGAAAAAAGCTTTCCGAAAATATAGGCAAAAAGAAAAAATTAAAAAAGGTGTCTATATTTCAGCCGGAAAGGTGGAACGCTATAGCCGAAAGCAGAATATCCACAGGAAAAAAATATAATCTTTCCGAAGAATTCATATTAAAACTTTTCAGCAAAATACATCAGGAATCTATAGGCATTCAGAGAAAAAAATAAATTAAAAAGAGAATTTAAAATAATAAAGGGATTTCTCGCTTCGCTCGGAATGACAGGCAGGAATTTTTTCTTGTCATTTCGACCCGAAGGGGAGAAATCCCTGAATAAAAAGGGAGGAAGTAATGACAAGTCCAACAGAACAGCCTTTTTTCAAAGTTATGTCGGGTTGCATTTTATTTTACCCGACCTGCGAAGCTTTAAGTAGCCCCAAACCTGTTTAAGCTTAAAATGCAGGTTTTACAATATTGCCTTATAGATAGACTTCAGACATAGGATTTATACTTTTTGCAATTTGGATATAAACGGATGAAACAGTTTAAAAACAGGATATACGAAATTTTAAAAGATGAAGGGTTTGCCGGTAATATGGAGGTTATACATAGTTTGCCCGCAAAAAAAACGGTTAACGCTCTTATTAGCCTTTTATATCACCCTAATCAAACCGTAAAACAGAACGGAATATATGCGATTGGAGCGGTTGTTTCAAAGATTGCGGAAAAAAATATGGAATATGCCAGAGTTATAATGCGAAGGCTTATGTGGAGTTTAAACGACGAATCCGGCGGAATAGGTTGGGGAGCGCCTCTTGCTATGGCGGAAATAATGGCGCAAAATAATAAGCTTGCAGAGGAATATTGTAAAATTTTAATCTCTTATGCGTTGGAAGATAGAAACCCTATAGATTTTAAGGAATTAAAGCAAGAGGTTATTTTGGGGCTTAAAAGGCTTAATCTGGTTAGGCCGGATTTACTTTCCGATGTCGCTCATCTTTTATAGGCTTTTGAGCGGGGCTAAAAAATAGTAGGATTAAAAGAGCGAAAAAGGATAATGTCGCTAATATCGCAAAAAATAGGGATGAGTATCCGAAAAAGGTAAATATAAGTATAATTATCCAATGTAACGGGATTATGATTTTAAAATTTTGATTAATCGGAAAATCATTATATCGTAAGATTACCGTAAGTCCCATTAAATTCCATCCGTATAATGCGACGACCGCATGCATTTTTATAACCATCATAGTGTTATCATAATAGTTTTGAGGCAATAGATCTGTTTTTATATATAAAATTCCTGTTGTAGCCGCAAGTATCAGAAAAAAAAGTCCTGAAATTAATAAGGATTTTTGTCCGGACGTTTCCGAAAATTTATAGAACAGTATTAGGATATTTATAACAGCGGCAAGCAGAAGCGCGGCGATAAAAAGCTGAGCGGTTTTTATATTAAGAAGAATAAAAGCAAAAAATATAATTACTCCGGCGTTTATAGCCCAAAAGCTTATATTGTTTAAAAAGGAGATTAAAGCTAATTCTGTTTTCGTTTTACGAGCAAAGGAAAATATTAAGGAAAAGGTTATAAGAGATACGGGAAAGGAGAAACCAAGAAAAAAGGCGTTAAGTCAGGCTTTATTCGAATTTATAATTTGATAATATTGTTGGTTAATAATCGCGAGAACGGATAATATTAATCCTATGGAAAGGCATAATAAGGAAGCCTGATGAATTTTTTTTGCAGTCGGAACATTCGATTGAAAAAACTGAAAAGGGAAAAAGGAGAATTTTTTTATTCTTACGGTCTCGGTTATAAAGGCGAGTATTAATAAGATTATAATTGATATAATATAAAGGTTTAAAAATGCCGTTACGCTAAATACTACGGAAAGTAAAAAAAAGGCTCCGGTTTTATAACAGGTTTTATTTGTTGCTTGGGTATAATGTAGAATGATTGTTCCGCCGCAGCATAGATTAAAAAAAAATATATGTATTCTTTCTATGTCGTAAGCGGTTATTTGAGGATAAAGGGCATTGCAAAAACCTGCCGCAAATCCAATAACCATTAAAGCCGTTATTATTATTTTAAATTTTACGCCCATATGTTTATAATCCGAGAGTTTCTTTTAAGGCGTCTTTAAGTTCGGGATGAATAAACTTATATCCGCCGTTTATAAGCTTGCTCGGCATTGCTTGGCATCCTTCCAATAATATTTCTTTTCCTTTTTCTTGAAAAAAAGCTTTTATAACGGAGGGCGGAATTGTCAATAATGCCGGTTTTGATAGAAGTTTGCCTAATGTTTTTGTAAATTGATAATTAGCGATCGGATTAGGAGAGGTTATATTTACGGGACATTCCATGTTATTATTTTGAAGTAGATGATGTATTGCGCCTATAGTATCTTCTATTCCTATCCAGCTTATATATTGCCTGCCGTCTCCCATTTTAAAGCCCGCCCCTATATTTTAAATGGCAAGATCAGCCTTTTTAAAGCGCCTCCGGCAGGAGTAAAAACAACTCCTATTCTCATTAATACGGTTCTAATCGGTATTTTTTTTGATATTTTACTTGCGGCATTCTCCCAAACTCTACATACTTCGGCTATAAAGTTTTTTCCCGGCAAAGCGTCTTCTTTAATTCTAATATCTTTGGAGTTGCCGTAATATCCTATTGCAGAGGCGGATAAAAAGGTTTTTGGCGCGGGCTTTATGGATTCTATAATATGGCGGAGCAATTTTACGCTGTTTAATCGGCTGGATATAATTTTATCTTTTTTTCCGTTATTTTTTATGCCGCCTTTATCGTATAAAACTTTTACGGGGTTCCAAGGCGGGCAAGGCGTTCTACCGCCCCTTTTGCCGCGTGCCATTTAAATAATTCTTCGGCGGAAGCTTTGATAACGCTTTGTTTTGTAAAAATATATTTTTTCATAGCCGTATTTTTATTATAATTTGTCGGGTAAAAAGTCAAAAAGATAGATAGCTTTTTTTAATATATTTTGCTATAATTATTAAAAATATAATCTGTTTATTATAATATAATCTGAGGGTTAAAAATGATGGAATATTTTAGCGACAAAGAAAAAGGAAAGTCTCCTTTAACGACCGAAGAAATATCAATTGAAGTATGGAATGCAATAGTTGCGGTTTTTAAAAAGTATGAAGCAAACCAGATGTTTTCTGAAAATTTTCCGGTTATATGCCCCGAAGGGGTCTTAATCTGCGGCTTTAATAAAGAATCTTTTGAAGATCAAGTTAAAGGCGAAATTTCTGATTTAACAATGCCGATCAAAAGAATAGAAACCGATGGAGAGCAGCAAGATAAATATGCGGTTTTGGATTTTATTGAACTTTGTTATAATAATATTAGCGATCCGCAAAAACTCTGGTGCAATCCTCAACATATAGAGTATCATAACCACCAACATTATTCATTTAAAGATGAGGGAAAGAATAAATTATTATTCATAGAAGATATAAATATAATATTTAAAAGAAATTCGATAATATTTTATCTTGAAAAAGACGGACAGATAAAGCGGGCTATACCTAAAGGTATGAAAAAAATAATAAATGATATTGCTTTTAAAACTTCCGATAAAAAACTTAATGAGTTATTGGAAGAGGCGTATTTACAATTTGCCGAACCAAAAATTGAAAGCCGAGTTGAAGCGATTAAAAAAATATGGGCTGCGTTTGAAAGATTAAAAACATATTACGGAAATAAGGATAAAAAAAATTCCGTTAAAGAATTAATAAAAAATCTATCTAAAGAAAACAAAGCGTTTCAAGAAGAATTGGACGTAGAATTTAAAAAGCTAACGGAAATCGGCAATAGTTTTGCAATAAGACATTCTGAAAGAGGACAGAAAGAGTTAAAAAAACCTGAACATATTGATTATATTTTTTATAGAATGGCTTCTCTTATTCATTTGTGTTTAAATGAATTAAAATAATATTATTGCAAAATAATCAAAAATAGATAAAAATTTAAATAAAAAAATGGGTTTTTAATTGCAATATCAGTTTGAATGGAATTATAAAAAGGATAGAGAAAACAAACGAAAATATAAAATAGATTTTCGGCGCGCCGCTACCGTTTTTCGCGATTCATATATGATTACCATATTTGACTACGAACATAGCGACAATGAAGATAGATGGATAACATTGGGAACAGACGAAAACGGCATACTGCTTATAGTTTCGCATATTTTTTATAGAATATCGGCGGCGCAATGTAATATCCGAATTATATCGGCGCGCAAGGCGACAAAGAATGAAAAAAAACAATATGAGGATTAACGTTATGAAAGAGGAATATGATTTTTCAAAAGGGGAGCGCGGAAAATTCTATAATTCAAATGCTAAATTCAATATACCTGTTTATCTGGAACCGGATATAGCCGAATATATAAAAAAAATAGCGTTAAAAGAGAATATGGATATAGATGAGGTTGTCAACGATAGGTTAAGAAAAAATATTGGATTAACACAAAGCGCAAATCAAAAATTTTAATCTTATGCCTTGATAGTAAGCTCCTCGCACAACAAAATTCTTTGTTCTGCGAGGAGCTTATATATAAAGAACCGTAAGGGTTTTTATTCAAATTCCTTACGGTTCTTTAAGTTTTATATTTTACAATAAATATCTATTTTGTATTATTAATAATTTTTTGCGCTGTTTCCAAAAAGGCTTTTGCCATAGGAGAATTCGGGTGTTCTTTTAAAAAGGATTTCCCAGCGTCTCCGCATTTAACCATGTTGGAATCAAAAGGGATTTTACCCAAAAAGTTGATTTTTGCATCTTTTGCGGTTTTTTCTCCGCCTCCTGTTCCGAATAAGGGTATTGTTTCGCTGCAATGCGGGCATACGCAACCGCTCATATTTTCTACAAGCCCCAGCATTTTCATTTTTACTGTGTTGCAAAAGTTTATTGATTTTCGGACGTCCGCCAATGAAATTTCTTGCGGCGTGGTTACTATAACCGCTTGAGCGTCGTTTATTTTTTGCGCTATGGTTAAGGGTTCGTCTCCTGTTCCGGGGGGAGAATCTATAAGAAGATAATCAAGCTCTCCCCATTTTACTTCCCCTAAAAACTGATTTATAGCAGAATATTTCATAGGACCGCGCCATATGATAGCGTCGTCTTTATTAACGGATAAAGCTTCTATCGATACTGCTTTAAGATTATCCGAATATTTAAGCGGCGCAAGTTTTTTATCTTCGGTCATCTCTAACATATCTTTTATGCCGAGCATTCTCGGAATATCGGGACCGTGTATGTCAACGTCTAAAATGCCTACTTTAAATCCTTTGTCCGCAAGCGCCATCGCCAGATTAATTGTAACGCTGCTTTTGCCGACTCCTCCTTTGCCGCTCATGATCATAAGCTTGTTTTTAATTTTATCCAAAGCCTCTTTTATTGCTTCGTCCGATCCGGGTTGCTTTGTTTGTTGATTTTGCGAAGGGCATGAGCTTGCAATTTTATTTGAACCGCCTCCCTGGCTGCTACAACTTCCCATAATTATACCATCCTTTCTAAAATTTTTACTATTTCTCTTTTTATTTTAAAACCGCCGCGTCCTGCGGCATTTTTTGTTATTAATGTTAATCTGCCTTCTTCAAAAAGTTTTATAGCTTTTGTATAAAGCTCCCATTCGGCTTTTAATCCTTTTTGTTTAATGGTTTCCAATGTATCTCCATCTAATATGGGAAAACTTTTTTGAGCTATAATAGCGCCGGTATCTTCGCCGTAATCTACAAAATGAACGGTGCATCCGCCTATTTTTGCGCCGTATTCAAAAGCGTCTTTGTATCCGTCTGTTCCGGGAAAAGCGGGGAGCAAAGCCGGATGAATATTCATAATTTTTGGGGTTTTAGAGTCCTTATTTATTTTATCTATAAAATAGGGAGTAAGCTTTCTCATAAAACCTGCAAGAATTATAAGATTGAATTTAAATTTGTCCAGTTTATTTAATATGTCCGCTTCCGCGACTGCTCTTGTTTTAAAAAACCGTTCGATTTTTTTGTTTGTTTTATCGAATAATTTTTGAAGGGATGATATTTTTTTTATGTTAAAATCTACAGGCAGTTTTTTTTCGATATTGTTATCGGCTATTATTTTTTTATAATCGGTTATAAAGGCGGGAATGTTATGTTTTTTTGCTCTTTTAAGCCCCAAAGCGTTAGGTCTGTCCGCCCCTACGCATACTATTTTTCCGTTTATCTCTTTTTTAATGCAGGCGTTTATTACGGCTTGAAGATTTGTGCCGCTTCCTGAAATTAAAGCGGCTATTTTTAGTTTTTTTTGCATTGCCGGCTATCTATCGGCGCTAATATACTGTTCCGAAGCGCGTAAAAGACGCGCTTTTTGCGGCGGGCTTAAATTCTGTAAAGTAGTTTTCGGATCAACGGTATTGATATTATCAATATTTGCAAAGAGGACGTTTTGAACTGTTTCGCAAAACCATTTGTTCAACTTTTGATTTGGGGCAAAACTGTTTTCGGAAGCCTTTTTTATTTTTTTTTGAATTATATTAAGAGATTTAACGCTTGTTTCCTCGTTATAATATCCGTTTTGTTGCTGCATAAGCTGTTCTAAAGCTATTGCGGCTTTTTGGTTGGGAAAGGAGCTATAAAGCGGTTTCCATGCCTCTTCGTTTCCGTTGTTATCAGTTAAATGTTTATAGCGCAGCTCGGCTATGTTTATGCTTAGATCGTTATCATATTCTTCGGCTTTATCTTCAAAAAACTCTTCGGCTTCTTTGGATTGAAGATTAGAATTATGCCATGCTTCCTCTTTTATTACAAAAATATTGTCCGGATAATCTTGTTTAATTTCTTTTAAAGAATCTTCCGCTTTTTTTGCATATTCGATTTTTTTATGCTCCTTTTGTTCTAACAGGCTTAAACCGCGGTATGAATTTATGCGTCCGATTCCTATTTCAATATCATCGATTAACTCGTTTTTTTGCAGTTTATTAATATAAAAGGTTTGGGAGTATGTGTTATTTTTGCCCTTATTTGCGCTGTTAAGAATACTATTGATATTCTCTTTTCTTTCCGCGTCATCTTTTATCTCTTTTAATCTTAAAATGTTATTTAAGGCTTTTTGATAATTTTCAAAATTCGGAGAGTTTTTTTCAAGCAGTTGGTTATATATTTTTTCCGCCTCTTCCAATTTGTCTTGCCGAAATAAAAGGGTAGCAAGCCCTGCTTTACATACTTCATCATTAGGGAAGTTTTTTATAGCTTCTCGATATATTGCTTCTGCTTCTTCCTTCTTACCGTTATCTTTTAAGATTTCGGCAAGTCCTGTTCTGCATACCGGATCATTAGGGAAGTCTTTTATAGTTTTCCGATATACCGCTTCTGCTTCTTCCTGCTTGCCGTTATCTTTTAAGATTTCGGCAAGTCCTGTTCTGCATACCGGATCATTGGGGAAGTCTTCCATAGCCTCCCGATATACCGCTTCTGCTTCTTCCTGCTTGCCGTTATCTTTTAAGATTTCGGCAAGTCCTGTTCTGCATACCGCATCATTGGGGAAGTCTTCCATAGCCTCCCGATATA
>JAFDMD010000106.1 GCA_019306185.1 Deltaproteobacteria bacterium | reverse complement strand
AACAACCGTTCAAGCCCTTATAGAAAGAACCTTATTTATAAAATTTTTAGAAGATAATCATATTATCAATTCCTATTTTTATAATCATTATTTTAACGATTCCAAAACAGGCTATAAAAAATTTTTAAAAAATAATGAAATCAATAACATCAATAAATTATTCGGATCAATAAACGAAATTTTTAATAATATTCTTTTTAAAGAAACTATTGATAAAAACCGATTAACTCCTGAAATTTTAAAATCAATCTATGATATGATTTCTCAAAAAGATTTTAAAACAGGGCAGTTAAATCTGTTTGATTTTCAATTTAATATTATGCCTATAGAATTTATAGGACGAATCTATGAAGTGTTTTTAGAAAAAAAACAGCTTAAAGCGGGCATCTTTTACACCCCTCAAAACCTTGCTCAATTAATTATAGACTATACCATTAAAAAAAAAGGCTCAATTCTGGACCCTTCTTGCGGCTCCGGAATATTTTTAAATTTTGCCTTTCGGAAGCTTTTAGAAATAGAAAAGCCGAAATCGGATATTCCAATTGAAATTATCGAACATAGCAATTGAAATTATCGAACATAGAAACAATTTAATAAAAAATTATATTTTCGGCATCGAAAAAGAGGATATTGCCCGCAGAACAGCCCTTTTTTCCTTATATTTGGAATTATTAAAAGGTATCGACCCTAAAGAGATAAAAGAGGTTATAAAAAAAAGAATTCAACAACCGAATTCGCCGCCAATATTTCCTTACGATTTTTCAAGCAATATAATAACTGCAAATTCGCTTGAAATAGAAGAGGAAAAAATACCTCATAAAAATAAAAAGTTCGATTATATAGTAGGCAATCCTCCTTTTTTTGAAATCAAAAAAGATAGCAATAAAACAGAGCATGATTTTTTGGAGAAATATAAAACCGAAATTAACGACAAAACCTTAACCGCAAAACAGATAATAGGGCATAAACAGATATCCCAATGTTTTATGCTAAAAATAAAAGATTGGGCAAAGCCGAACACAAAATTTGGTTTTGTAATCAATAGTTCTAATTTTTATAATGAAAAATTGACAGATTTTCAAAAATTCTTCTTTAGCTACTACCAAATAAAAGAGTTTTACGAATTATCGAAAGTAAAAAATATACTCTTTAAAAAATCAAAAGAAGGGGTAGTTACTATTATATTTAACAACAGCCCTACAAATAATAATAGTTTTACTTATTATCCTATCGATTATGGACTTTTTTTGGATATTTCCGCGGATACGTTAGTAATTGACGAAAATAAAAGCTTTCAGATAAAACAGGAGGATATATTAGACGAAAAAGATAGATTAAGAGATTATTTGATAAGCAACCAATGGGATAGAAAATTATTAAGCAAGATATCTGATAATAAAAAATTAGAGGAATATAGGGTTGAAAAAAATTTTAGAGGGTTAGAACGGGCTACAAACTCCGTAGTAGAAAAGCATTGTGGTATAAGCTTTAAAGAGCTTTCTAATAAAGAAAAAAATGAATTACATGAAAAGTTTGCAAGCGAAAAATATCTAAACCTTGAATATAACAATTATTATAATATTCCTTATATACATGACGCGGAAAAAATAAAAGCATTCAAAGTTAATTCGTATAACGGCTACATTAATGAAGAAGATATAGGTAAAGAAAATAATTTACGCAGACCTATAGACAAGGAATTATTTGCAGGCAATAAAATTGTTTTTAATCGTAAAGGGGGAAAGAACAAAGCGACATTTATTTTTTATAAGTGTTACCTTTCCACCCAGTTATATATAATCAAGTTAAAAGATGATAAACTATACCATTTAATTACAGCAATATTGAATTCCGATTTAATCAATTATTTTTTATCCTTAAAATATAGAAAAAGAATAGATGGAAATTTTACGAAAATTGATACTACAGCCATTAAAAACATCCCGATTCCCAAATATATAGACGAAGATATAAAAGATGAAATTGACGATATAAGCAAAAAACTTACCAACGGAATTTACGAGTATAAAGGAGAAATAGCAGATAAATTAAACGACCTGATTTGCGATTTATACGAGCTTGGTTATCTTGAAAAAAGAAGAATAAAAGATTTTTTTGCGGAAAACAGAGAGGTAAACGAACAGGATTTAAAAGAATATAAAAAAACTTTAAAATACGCTATAGAACTTTATTTTAAAGATGATTTTGATATTAAAACATACATAGGCAAAGGTTTGCCTTTTGGTTTGTCTGCCGCTGCAATATATTTTAAAAATTCTAAAAATCAGCCTACGGTTAAAAAAAACCTGCAGGCTATGATTAATCAAATATTAAAAGAAAACAATAACAAAACCCTTCTTAAAATGCGCGAAAAAATATTCGGCGACAATGCCATCTACATAATTAAAAATAATAAATACCAAAGCTGGACAAAAACAAAAGCTTTTGAAGACGGGCAAGAAATATTAAGAAGATTTAAATGATAGAAGATAAAAAATATATCAGATTGCCAAAACCAGAAGAGTTTTTGGATAGCAGAATGCAACTGAGAAAACTTGGCGATAATCAATGGAAACAGCATATATTTTTTCATATATTAAAATTTTATAAAGAGATTGATAATAACCAAGTTATAAATTTAATTAACAAAGAAAAACGCAAGCCCCAAGCTAACAAAGAAAAACGTAAACCAAGAGCGGAGATAGAAGAAGCAATAAAAAAATTTATAGTAAAACAGCTTAAAAACGACAAACGATTTGATACTCATGGATTCATAGTAAATAGAGAGCCGAGCTCCGAGCATAGCGGTTTTTACGATCTTAAATTTGAACACAGCGATTGGCGAGGCAAATACTTTTCTTTTGAATGCAAAAACCTTGGCGCCGCGTCAAAAGCTTCCACAACATCAACTATCAAAGAATATGTTTATAATAAATCCACACAGGACGGCGGCGTTTATCGTTATATGATAGGCAAATATGCAAGAGATTTTAATTTTGGAGGCATGATAGGGTTTATAATAAAAGGCGAAACAGATATTATAATAGAAGAAATAATAAAAAAACTTCATCGGGTTTCTAACGACAACATAGGAAAATTAACCGACAAATCCATCGTCCGCAATTCAATAGAAAACAATAAAAATACATTTAACAGCATACATATAAGAGCAAAAGGAAACAAAGAGTTTACCCTCCATCATATTATGATGAACTTTAGCAAGTAATTATTTTTTATATTTAAAAAAAATACATATAAGGAAAACCTTAAAATGACCATATACCTACAAAACCCTACATTTATAGACCGGCAAAGCTGTAAAGTAATAAAAAAAAATATAAAAGTAACTCAAGGATACGAAGGCAAAATTGAATTTATAGAAAAAATGCCGGAGCAAAATCAATTAGCTGCGGAAGATAAAATAATAAATTGCGCGGATAAAATAGTAACAAAATCGTTCGGATGCGGGCATCATCATATATATTCGGCGCTTGCAAGAGGAATGGGCGCGCCAAAAAAAATCCCGGAAAATTTCAAAGAGATACTCAAATATGTATGGTGGACTCTTGATAAATGCCTTGACTTAGACATGATAAAGGCAAGCGCGCTTGCCACTGCAATTTTTTGCGCAAAAAACGGAGTTACATTTGTAATAGATCATCATGCTTCCCCGTTCGCGGTAAAAGATTCCCTTTTTACAATAGCCGAAGCCTTTGATAAAGTAGGAGTATCTCATCTTTTATGCTACGAACTTTCGGATAGAGACGGCGAAAAATCGAAACAAGAAGCTTTGCAAGAGCATAAAAATTATTTTAATTCCGGCAAACAAGGGAATGTAGGGCTTCATGCTTCATTTACCGTAGGAGACGACCTTTTAAAGCAGGCGGTTTTGCTTGCGGAAAAGTTTAATACCGGAATACATATTCATGTAGCCGAAGATAAAACGGATCAGGAAGATTGCTTAAAAGATTACGGAATAAGGGTGGTTGAAAGATTGCATAAATTCGGAGCGTTAAACCTGCATAGAACCTTGTTATCCCACTGCATACATCTTGACGAAAAAGAGAAAAAACTTATTAAAAACAGCGGCGTATGGGTTGCGCAAAATATAGAGAGCAACCAAAATAATAACGTAGGGCTTGCCGATTACGGAGCTATAACGGACAATGTAATGCTTGGAACAGACGGAATGCACAGCGACATGTTAAGAAGCGCAAAAGTCGCTTTTTTTGCGGGACAGAGCATAGAACAGCCCGGAATGGACACAATATATAATCGTTTTAGAAACATCCATAATTATATGGAAAAATCCGGTTTTAAAGGAGACGGCGCAAACAACCTTGTAATATTAGATTATAATTCTCCTACCGAAGTTACGAGCGATAACTTTTTAGGGCATTTTATATTCGGAATAGAAGCCTCTCATGTTCAAAGCGTTATTTCAAACGGAAAGCTTATAGTAGAGGATAAACGGGTTACAACCGTAAATGAAGCGGAAATCCTATCTTATGCGCGGGAACAAGGCTTGAAGTTATGGAATAAAATGAATTGCGGCGGATAACTTTGTAGTTTGCCCGTTTGCTGCGGATAACTTCGTAGTTTGTCCAATTTCGGCGTTGAATTTTTTTTTTAATCCTCGAAATATTATATATATTCCTGTGGTTAAAAAAAAAATCGCCTTGCAAACGAACAAACTACTTTGTTATGCGCTCCGTTTTCGCTATTAATAACTACCTGATTTTCACCTATTATTTGGAAAACGTTATTTTTACCTGTCATTTCGACGAGCGAAGCGAGGAGAAATCCCTTTATTAGCCGAACAACCCGTTTTGTTATGCACCGCAATTAAGCCGGAAAAAATATCGCAATTAAGTCAATACTTAAAAAGTATAATACATATTGTAATTATTATAAATTATAGTAAAAACAAGGTAATATATTTGCAAGGAATTAATATTTTTTTGCAAATATTAAGAGGAAACGCCCTGTATTAAAAAAAAATTAATCATAAGAAATAATGATTAAATTCGTACAAAAGGCTAAAGGCAGAAGTCAATAATTAAGGGATTTCTCCTCGTTTCACTCGTCGAAATCCCTTAATAAAAAGCGAAAAAGTAATAACAGGTTGATTTTTTATATTTTTTATTAAACTTTAACTTCAAGCATTGGCAAAATAGTTTACGCTTAAAAGGCAGCTTTTTCAACATCGACTAATCTATTCGGAATGAAATACCGCAATTAAGTCTAAAAAAAATTATGAAGCTACAATTAAATAAAATTTATCAAGGGGACTGCATAGAATTATTAAAAGAAATGCCGGACAACTCGGTTGACCTTATCTTTGCGGACCCGCCCTATAATTTACGGTTAAAAGGGGAACTTTACAGACCGAATCAAACAAAGGTCAACGGAGTTAACGATAATTGGGATAAGTTTGAATCCGTAGAAGAGTATGATAAATTTACCCTTTTATGGACAAAAGAATGCCGCAGAGTATTAAAAGATACCGGCGGGTTTTGGGTAATAGGAACATATCATAATATATTTAGAGTAGGAAAAATATTACAAGATATAGGCTTTTGGATATTAAACGATATAATATGGATAAAAAACAACCCGATACCGAATTTTAAAGGAACAAGATTTACCAACGCTCACGAAACATTAATATGGGCGGCAAAATCGGCAAAATCCAAATATACATTTCATTATAAATCAATGAAAACAAGCAACGACGATTTGCAAATGAGAAGCGATTGGTTAATGCCGATATGCGGCGGCAAAGAAAGAATAAAAATAAACGGTCAAAAAGCCCATTCCACGCAAAAGCCGGAAGAATTACTTTTAAGAATAATCGTTTCAACCTCAAAACCAAACGATACTGTTTTAGATCCTTTTTGCGGCAGCGGAACAACCCCCGCGGTTGCAAAACTGCTCGGAAGAAAATATATTGCCTTTGATAAAAAAGAGGCTTACATAAAAATAGCGGAGCAAAGATTAAAAAAAGTTAAGCCTCTCGACGCCCCCTTGCTTGAATACAAAATAGAAAGAAAAAAGCCGAAAGTTGCGTTTGGAAACCTTATAGAAAAAGGTTTTATTAAAATCGGAGAAAATCTGTTTTCCGCAGATAAAAAACATAAAGCGCAGGTTATGGCGAACGCTTCTATTATATATAAGGAGGAAGCCGGTTCAATCCACAAAACAAGCGCAAAAATCCTACAAAAAAAAAGTTATAACGGATGGACTTATTGGCATGTTAAAAGAGAAGATGAGCTTGTAAGCATAGATAAGTTTCGTTATGACTATGAAAAAAAATATTTGCGTTTAAAAATTTAAAATAGGAGCTTAATAATATGAAGTTTAAATTTTTTGGGGTTTATTTTCAAGATGCTGAAGGCGTTGAATATCGTTGCGGTTTTCATGATGATGATAACTATATGCCGTTGCTTGAAAAAAAAATTAATGACGAGTGGGTGGAAGTAAATAAGAACAAAGGAACAGGAGCGGCAAACCAAACCTGTAGAGATGTTCGAGGTAAGCTGCCTGTTCCTATTTTATTTCCGGAAGGACACACACAAAATGAGAGAATGGAATTAATAAACCAAATAATTTATAACATAAATAGATACACAACCGAAAGAGTAAATTATAGGGGAGCGCATGGATAAATAAGACGTTTATAAAATATAAATATATGGATAATAACGGAAAGGTTGTGTGAGTTATAAGAAAATATAAATATTATAGATAATCTTGGAGTTAGTGAAAAAAATGAAAAAAATAGAGGCGATAATAAAGCCGTTTAAGCTTGACGACGTAAAAGAGGCTTTAAATAAAATCGGAATACAAGGGATGACCATAACCGAAGTAAAAGGCTACGGAAGACAAAAAGGGCATCAAGAAGTTTATAGAGGCGCGGAATATGTGGTTGATTTTATACCTAAAATAAAATTGGAAATTGTAGCCGAAGACGATATGGCGCAAAAAATAGCGGAGGCTATTTGCCTCGAGGCGAGCTCCGGCAAACTCGGAGACGGCAAGATATTTATAATGCCCGTAGAAGAGGCGATAAGAATAAGAACAGGCGAAAAAGGGAAGGACGCAATTTAAAAAAAAGCCGCGCAACCTCTTATTTTGCTTATTTTATGCGTTCGTCGCGCTTAAATTTTAACGCTTAAAATAGTTTGTCTGCTTGTCCGGTTAAAAAATTTTCGCGCTTTGTAAATAAGCAGAATTTTTTATTACGCAAAAGTTTTAAAAAAGGAGTAAAAACATGAAACCAAAAGAGGTATTAAAGTATGCAGAAGAGAAAAATATTAAGGTAGTTGACATTCGATTTATGGATTTTCCCGGAATATGGCAGCATTTTTCGGTTCTTATAAGCGAGCTTAACGAAGCCAGCTTTGAAGACGGCTTTGGGTTTGACGCTTCCAGTATAAGAGGTTGGCAGTCAATTGACGCAAGCGATATGTTAGTAATTCCGGATCCTTTGACCGCAAAAATTGATCCTTTTTTCGAGGCTTCCACCCTTGTTCTTATAGGCAATATTGCAGATCCGATTACGCGTCGCCCTTATTCCAGAGATCCAAGATTTATTGCAAAAAAAGCGGAAATATACCTTAAAAGCTCCGGTATCGGAGATACTGCATATATTGGACCCGAAGCCGAATTTTTTATATTTGACGATGTACGTTTTAATTCGTCGGCAAACCAAGCTTATTACAAAGTAGATTCTATTGAAGGAGCATGGAATACCGGTAGAGAAGAGCATCCTAATCTCGGATATAAGCCGAGACATAAAGAGGGGTATTTTCCGGTTCCTCCCGTCGATAAATTTCAGGACATGCGAACAGATATGATGCTTACCCTACAAGAACTCGGAATAGACGTAGAATGTCAACATCATGAGGTTGCGACAGGGGGGCAGGCGGAAATAGATATGAGATTTAAACCTCTTCTTGAAATGGGAGATCAGATGGTATGGTTTAAATATATTTTAAAAAATATTGCAAACCGACAAGATTATACCGTTACATTTATGCCAAAGCCTCTTTTCGGAGATAACGGCTCCGGAATGCACACCCATATAAGCATTTGGAAAGAGGGAACCCCCTTATTTGCAGGCAATAATTACGCGGGGCTTTCGGACTATGCTCTTTACGGAATAGGCGGAATACTTAAACATTGCAAAGCGCTTTGCGCAATTACAAACCCTACCACAAACTCTTATAAAAGACTTGTTCCCGGTTTCGAAGCTCCGATAAATCTTGCATATTCCGGCAGCAACAGAAGCGCGGCGGTTAGAATTCCGATGTATTCCGACTCTCCAAAGGCAAAGAGAATAGAATTCAGAACGCCTGATCCTTCTTGCAACGGATATATGGCTTTTTCCGCAATTTTAATGGCTGTTTTAGACGGGATAGAAAATAAAATAGATCCCGGCGAACCTTTGGATAAAAATATATACGATCTGCCGCCGGAAGAGCTTAAAAATGTCCCTTTGGCTCCGGGGTCGCTTGAAGAGGCGCTTTTGGCGTTAAAAGAGGATAATGAATTTTTATTAAAAGGGGATGTTTTTACCGAAGACGTTATAAGCAAGTGGATTGAATATAAGATGGCAAACGAGGTTGATTCTATTAAGTTGCGACCGCATCCTTATGAGTTTAATTTGTATTACGACATATAAAAAAACGGGGCGCATAACTTTGCAGTTTACCCGTTTGCGGCGTTGGATAAAAATTTTAATCCGCCTTGCAAACGAACAAACTACTTTGTTATGCGCCCCGTTTTTGCTATTAATATACCCGATTTTACCTGTCATTTCGACGAGCGAAGCGAGGAGAAATCCCTTAATAAAAAGCGATAAATAATAGGCATCGGCAAAACCTGCAGGTTTCGGCATCGGACAAAGTAGGGACAGAACAATGTTCTGTCCCTACGGGATATTAACGGCTTACCTTTCCTATAAATATTTATAAAATTTCAAAGTCTCCCGAAGCTTACCTTAAGCGCAAGTTGAGTTTTTGCTTTCTAATCAAAACAAAGCCGAAAATTTGAGACGGTAAGCACAAGGCGAAGCAAAAAACTCTGCTATTGCCGATAGGTTGATTTTTTATATTTTTTATTAAACTTTAACTTCAGGCATTGGTAAAACCGTTTGCGTTTAAGATGCAGTTTTCGGCATTGAACAAAGTAGGGACAGAACAATGTTCTGTCCCTACGGAATATTCCTTTATTAATCCGATAATATTAAGTCAAAAGACGGGATAAACTTTCCTCTTATCGTTTTTTTAAAACTTTGCGGTTACGGTATTGCTCGGCGTTCCAAAGCCTAATGTATTTGCCGCGAGAACTCTGTAATTAAAGATTTTGCCTTGAGGCTGATTTTTAATTTTTGTCTTTTTTTTTAATTTATTGCCCCGCGTTTTTTTCAATCTCCGTTTCTACCCGCTTTTTTGCCTGCTCAAGCAGGTTTTTGCTCTCTTTTCTTAATTTATGGCTTTTTATTAAGGGATTTCTCCTCGCTTTGCTCGTCGAAATGACAAGCAGAAACAACTTATGTTAGTCGATGCTGAAAAAGCTAATAAAAAGCGTAAAAAATGAGCCGTTCAGTTAATTATCCGATAATTCAATTTGTCAGTATCCGAGTTTGTTTCCTCGACAACAAAAGCCGCTATGCAAATAAACTTCGGACATATTCTTTTTAATAATAAAAATTTTATCTTTCGGAAATAGAAAACGACCAAGAGATTATATTTTTTTTCGGCAATGTAAATCTAACGCTTTTATTCCCTTTGTTTATCCCCTCTATATAAAAATTTTTCCCTATCCGTAAAAGTATATTATACTGCGCCCAAAAAATTGGACAGTAAAGAGAAGGCTCGTATAGCAATAGAGGCGTTAAGAGAAGGAGTAACAGTAGCAGAATTATCAAGAGAATATGAGATACATCCGAATCAAATAGGCAGATTTAAGAAGCAGTT
>JAFDMD010000105.1 GCA_019306185.1 Deltaproteobacteria bacterium | reverse complement strand
GGAAATAATTCAGGGATTTCTCCTCGTTGCACTCGTTCGAAATGACAAACAAAAATAACGCTCGTCGAAATCCCTTAATTAAATGCTTAATTTCGGCGTTTTACGATTTTTAACCGTAAAAAGTATAATAATAATTTCGACGGATAACAAAGCGGTTTGTTCGAGTAAAGCATAGCAATTTAATTTCGGATTAATTTTTGCGGATAACAAAGTAGTTTGTTCGTTAGCAAGGCGGATAACAATTTTTAACCGGAGGAATACATATAGTATTTCGAGGATTAAAAATTGTTATCCAACGCCGCTAACGGGCAAACTACTTTGTTACCCGCAAAAATTCAACGCCGAAAACGGACAACCTACAAAGTTATCCGCAAAAATTTAGAGGACGGTATAACCGGGGCCTTCCCCCCCCTCCGGACATGTCCATTTTATGTTCTGATAAGGATCTTTTATTTCACAGGTTTTACAATGCAGACAATTAGAAAAATTAACGCTTAATTGCGGCTCGCCGCCGTTGGCGTCGGTTTTTAATTCGTAAACTCCTCCGGGACAAAATCTAACGCACGGGCAGTTATATGTTTTGTAACATGTAGTTACGCAAATTTTTGTATCGTGTATTATTAAATGGCAAGGCTGATCTTCCCTATGTAACGCTTTGGAAAGAAATACTCCTGTCATTTTATCGACATACAAGGAATCGTCATACTTATGTTTTTCTTTTTTTACGCGGCTTTTTGATTTGTCGGTTAATGTTTTGTAATCCGGCTCTAAAGGCATAGGGTCTTTTAAGCCTTTTCCTTTTGTAAAATACTGAGTTCCGAGATGTAAAAATTTTGAAATTCCTTTTTTAGATATTGCCTGCGCAAAGTTTCTACCCTCGTATATCTCGGTTTTTGCCGGACTTTTTTCAAATAATTCCTTATATAGATTTAAACTGGACGCGGAACAATCATCTTGTTCTATAGCTTCTATAATTGCGTCCGCCGCAATCATTCCGGAATACATTGAAAGATGGATGCCTTTTAATCCTGGAGCATTCTGAAAGCCGGCGGAACCTCCTATAATAGCTCCTCCGTCAACGGCAAGTTTCGGCATAGCGTAATAGCCGCCTGTGCATACTGTACGCGCCCCTTGAGCTATAACTTTGCCGCCTTTTATTATATTTGCGACAAGAGGATGTTTTTTAAATTTTATAAATTCGTCGTAAATATCAAGTTCGCAGTCTTCATAACAAAGCCCGATTATAATCCCGAGAGCCGCCCGATTGTTTTTCATTTCGTAAATAAAGCCGCCGCCTACGGTATTAAGCCCCAAAGGGTAGCCGAGCGTGTGTATATCGTTGCCTTTGCTTGTTTTAAAATAATTATCCTCTCCGAGTTCTATTACCTCTTTTATTCCGGTTTCAAACACTTGAGGCATGTTTTTATCAAAAAGGTTTAATTTTTCGGCTATGCTTTCCACAAGGGAGCCTTTTGCTCCTTCGGCAAAAACTGTGGCTTTTGCCAACAGGTCTATCCCCGGCTCAAAGCTTTCTTTTTTGCCTCCGTCTTTATCTAACCCTTTATCTCCGGTTCTAACGCCTGTTATTGTTTTGCCGTCCTCTTTAAATAAAACTTCCACTCCCGCAAAACCGGGGAAGATGTTAACTCCCATACCTTCTGCAATGTCTGCAAGCCATTTGCAAAGCTTGGAAGAACTTATAATATGAAATCCGCTATTGTGCATATATTTTGGAGTTTTCGGAGACTTATACGCCTTATCTTTTGTTAAAAAATAAAATTCGTCTTCCCTAACGTCCGCTTCTATGGGGCATCCTTTTTCCTTATAATCCGGAATTAAAGTTGCCAATGCCATAGGATTTAATACGGCTCCGCTTAAAGCATGCGATCCTATTTCGGCTCCTTTTTCTATAAGCGCGACTTCTATTTCTTTATTTCGCTCTTTTGCAGCCTGCATAAGCTTAATAGCGCATGATAAACCTGCGGGACCTCCGCCGACAATAAGGACGTCAAAATTTATTGATTCGCGTTCCATGTATATTATCTCCTTTTTTATTTTATAAGACTCTTGCCCGACTTTTTATTTTGTTCTATTTTCGAGTTGAATTTTTTTTGCCGCGCAAGGGTCTTTATTTATAAAAGAATATCTGTATAGCGTTATGTTTGATATTTTTTTTATGCGGTTTTATAATAAAAAATCAAAAAGAATGTGATAAATAAGTATTGGGGTTGTAATTTCATTTGTATCTTTATTTATTCGGGTATGCTTTGATAAAAAGGTATGTCTATTTTCTTTAATTTTTTTTTCAAGAAGCTTTTTATCGGTTAATTCTCCGAAAGTTATATTATCTTCGGTTATTCTTAATTCGGAGATTCTTTTTTTTAATTTGTTTATAACTTCCGCCGCTCTTCCTTTTAAAACAAAACCTATCATACCGCCGAAATCTTTACCGGAAGCATACTTGCTTATCAAAAAACGATAAAGCCCGCCGCTCGTTTTTTTTGAAGGGGTTGGCTTTCTATAAACGTATTCGGTTATTGCCGCCTTGGTTTCGTCTATTATTTTGCATTCAAATACAAAATAACTTTTACCTTTATTCCATAAAGTAGTTTCAAAAATTATATCGTTATAACCTTCCTGTTCGGTATCTTTTGTAAGAGATTCGCAGTTAACTATAAAACTGCCGCAAAACTCAAGATCTTTTCTTAGCCAATCGCGGATATATTTTGTAATATCTTTTTCGGATTTATTTAAAAATATTTCTTTTTTATTAATATGCCGGTTATAAAATTTGAATAAAAAATAGAAAACCGTATCTTTCCATTCTTCGTCATCCGTTGCCAAACCTGTTTTAAGAAACTGTTCTTGTATCTTGGGAAGTTCGTTTAACACATTGGGCTTGGATAAGTTAAAAAATTGCGTATCAGGCATTATTTACAAACCTTTTTTATAAAATCTTGAGCGTCTTCTATAGCTTTTGTAGGCGTCCAGCTTTTTTTATTTTTTTCTCTAATAATATACATACAGTTATCGCCGTAAAGCTTTTCTTTAAAGGTAAGTATATTTTTACCGGCGCTACTTTTTAATAAATCAAGATCAATATATTTTACCGCTTTAGATATGGCGGGGCGTTTATTCCTCTTTTCGCCTTTTTTAAATAAGATTTTTACGCCGACAAAATTAATAGAAGAAGAATTTTTATTTAAATAATACTCGAATATTAAATTTACGTCTTTTTTAAGATAGGGTCTAAATACTGTTTCAAATATTTTGCAATATTTTTTTATCTCCTGTTCGGTTACTTTTCCTTTTTTAAAAAAATCTAATATTCTATCACGTTCTACAATATTCAACCCGTATATATCAAAAACAATTTGATCTAATTCCTCTTTTTTCTCTTCATAAGTATATTTACCTGACGTTATATTTTTTGTTAATTTTTCAATTTGTTTGTAAGTATCTTTGGGTATATGTTTCGGAATTGGGAGATTGAAAATATCTTCTTTATTTATACGCGGATAAGAAGCTGTCAATCTTTTAAAAAATTTTATATGTAATAAATACTCGGCAATCGTAGAATTTAGAATTGCCAATATAACGTAATAATAATATTCATATTCCGGTTTTAATTTTATAATATAAAGATGCAAATCGGAATAGATTTTTTCTTTAACAAAAACAGCGGATAACTTTTTATTATTATATCGAATTAAAATTTTTTTACCTTCATACAATTTCTCATCTCGGGGACGCTCGCACCATTTAATATTTTCGCCTAAATATAATTCAACATTTTCATACACAATTTTAAACTTCTCAATCATATTAGGTTTTAAGAAAGCGTAAGGGTAATTTGGGGCGCTTGTAGGCGAAGAGTGATCTTTTATAAATTCGTTATAGTATTTATCTTGTGAAGCTTTTAATTCTTGTTTATCTATTCCGAAGTATTGCTTTACCTTATCTTGCCCCGCTAATTGCGCTCCTCTTATACTACCCGAATTGGAGGATAAGCCTAATAATTCAATATTATTACCGGATTTCAATATACTATCGCATAATGTTTTATCTTCAATACCGAAAAGAAAATCTCTAAAACCGATCTTTTTTTCTATTATATCTTTTTGAGATATTAAAATTAAATCATCTTCTCTTAATAAAATGGTTTTAAATTTTTTTGCAAATTCTGTTAAATTCGGACATAAATATTTTATTTTATTATTTGTATTGTTGTTACTTTTACTAAAAATTACTACGGAAGCAGGCTCTTTTGCATTTTCAAATAATATATTTTTTACATGTGAAAGCTCGTAAAATTTATCAATATTATAAGCGTTATAAAAAAAGCTTTGGAATGTATCCTTTTCATTATGAAAAATAGAACTGTTGACAACAAAGCCGAATTTTGTATTTATATTCGCCCAATCCTGTATTTTATGTAAAAAAAATTGAGAAGCCTGCTTTTCGCCGGAAAAAGCTTTTTGATGTTGTAACCAATAGCTATTTTCCTCGTCATCACTCTCAATTTTTCTCCAAGGAGGATTTCCTACGATAAAATCAAATTTTTTATCTATAAGAATCTGTTTATTCGGATCGGTTTCAAGGGTATTTCCTAATACTATGTTTTTATAAAAATTGTCCGGAAAGAGTTTAAAAGTTTTATCTTTTATTTTATCCTCAATAAGTTTTTTTATTTTATTAGGCTCGATATCATTTAATATTTCCAAGTATAAAGAAAAAATAGCAAGTCTTCTTGCCGCCTCTTCTTTTTCTATTCCGAATATGTTCTTTTTTAAAAAATGATTTCTTTCTTTAATTATATTATAAACATTTTGCTCGGATGCGATATTTGCGGTTTTAATCATTTTTCTTAAAGCCAAAACCAAAAAAACTCCGGAACCGCAGGCAGGATCTAAAACTTTTCCGACTTCATTTTCGGGAATAACCGCATTTATAATTAACTTCGCAAGCCCTTGTGGCGTATAATAAATACCCTCTGATTTCTGCTTATCTTCTAAAAATATCTCATAAATTCTACTGATAAATTCAACCGGAATAATATCGAATTCAAAATCAAAAAGGGAAAGCTGTCTAAACCTATCGTTAGGAGCAGTTTGCGCGATGGCATTATAAAGCAAATTTAAAATATCTTGGGTTAAATAGGATTTTTTTATATAAGGTTCGGCAAAGAGGATATTGTTGCAAATAAGGTTTATATTTTTAAAAAGATCATTGATTTGAGAAGGCTGATTATTATTACGAAGTAATGTTTTATAATCTAAACTGTTATTTTTAAAAAAATGCCCGTAAAAATGAGAATTAATAATGCCTCTGTCTTCCAAAAATTTTATAAATAATGTTCTATCTATTAATGCCTGAATTATAACGCTTTTTTCCTGTTCATCGTAAATAATATCCGAATATGCTTCGTTAAGCTTTTTTCTTAAATACTTAAGAGATTTAATAAGAGATTTATCAACAGTCTCGCCTCTTTTTTTAATCTCCTTTAAAGCTTCCTGATAATTAAGCCAAAAAGCTCCGCTGTCAAAATTAGCTTTATCGATTTTTTCAAGCAGTTTTTTATCGTCGTAATTTGTCGGAATACTATCTATTTCAATTGGTTTTTCATTAACTTTAGGCGGCGTTTTACCGTAATATATATCAACTTTTTTATTTTCTCTTCCGTATATAATAAATAAATCGGCTCTGTTTTCATTCCATACTCTTTTATGAATTATTTTTATATCTTCATCGGTTAGATCAATGTCGTCAAACAGATAAAAAGCTGTATTAGCGTTGCTCGAATTTTCATAAAAATAAATCTTATTTTGAAGTTTATCGGTTAATTCGGCTTCCCTAAAAGTCAAAATAATAGGTTTTAAATTTTTTCCGAATTTAAAATTCAACTTCTCAAAAAAATGTTTAATATTTATTACGTTATCCATATTTGCCATATTGTAAAACTAATTAATTTTATTAGAAAATAGGTTTAATAAAGTTTTAATCGTAGAAATATTTACCATATTTAGAGGATTAAAATTTTTATTTAAATTGATTTGAATTATTAAATCTATAATACTATTATTATATTTATCAATAAAATCAATATTAAATTTTAAGGTTTTGAATTATTTGAATAAATATAAGGGATATAATATGCCGCCGGAATTAAAAAATAATAAGGTTTATATTTGGCGTATCTGTTTTGATCGTTTTTATGATCGGCTTTCCGAAATAAAAAGGATGTTATCTGTCGAAGAGATCAAAAGAGCCGAACGGTTTTATTTTGAAAAGGATAGAAAAAGATTTATTGTCCATAGAGGTTTTTTAAAAAAGCTTTTAAGCGGTTACTTAAATATTTTGCCTGCCGACGTAAAATTTGAATACGAAAAACTTGGCAAACCTTTTATCGATAAAAATCCGCCGATATTTTTCAATTCTTCTCATTCAAATAATATAGGGTTGTTTGCGGTATCCGGCGCTGCGCCCGTAGGCGTTGACGTTGAATGTATCCGATCTTTAACCGATATAAAACTTTTAACAAAGCGCTTTTTTGCGCCGGAAGAATGTAGGTTGATTTTTTCGCTGCCGGAAGAGAAAAGGTTGAAAAATTTTTTTGTAATATGGACGTTAAAGGAGGCGTATCTTAAAGCTACCGGAGAGGGTCTTACGGGGCTTAAAGAGGTTAGCGTAGGTTTTGACGAGTATAAAAATCCGATTGTTTTTTATAAAAAGAATAGATTGCAGGCTTTAAAATGGTCTGTAAAAAGCTTCGCTCTTGAAAATAATTATTACGGAGCGGCGGTTATTAAAGCGGATGAAGTAAAAACTGTATTTTTAAACGGGGATTTTTCGGAACGACTATGATTGTAGGCTTTTTATTAAGGGATTTCTCGCCGCGCTCGAAATAGTCGGCGTTGAAAAAGTATAATATATATTGTAATTATTATAAATTTTATGAAAAACGAGGTAAGATATTTGCAAGGAATTAGTATTAATTTTAATATTTTCTTGCAAATTTTAATCTCAAAAAGATTTGTACAAAAAGGAACAAGGGATAAGAACAGAGCCGCTAATTAAGGGATTTCTCCTCGTTTCACTCGTCGAAATGACAAACAAAAACAAGGTTCGGCGAAAAAAAACAACGGAGAAATTTTTCCTTGCTTCAATAGACAAGATAGGTCTTTAAATCAAGGGATTTCTTGCTTCGCTCGAAATAACAAACATTTATTTGGACAAACGTTATCTTTGCCTGTCATTTCGAACGAGCGAAGCGAGGAGAAATCCCTTAATTATTTTCGCCCTCCTCGCAAACAAGGATAAAATATCCGTCATTTTATTAAGGGGTTTATCCGCCTTTAATAAGCTTTTGCAAAAACAACCTGTTTGTCCGCGGGGTTTCCGCAATGGATGCATTTTCCTTTTTTATTTTCCCCGTCCAAAGGAATGCATCGGATGGTTACTTTCAAATTATCTTTTACCGCTTTTTCGCATTCCGGATTCCCGCACCAGCCGGATAAAGCAAAGCCTCCGTGAATTTCCGGTTCTTTTTTGTTTTTGGGAGTAAAATATTGATAAAAATCTTTTTTATCTTCTATTATAGTAGTATTACGGTTTCTAAAATCAGCCGCTTTTTGAAACATGTTTTTTTGTATATTATCTAATGTATCGGTTATGTTATTTACAAAGCGCTCCGTATTGATAGTTTCTTTTTCGGAATGTTTTTTATCTCTTCTTGCCGCAAAAACGGAATTTTTTTCAATATCTCTGGGACCTATTTCAACGCGTAAAGGAATTCCTTTTTTTATCCACTCCCAGCCTCTTGCTCCGCCTATGTCTCGCTTGTCTGTTTCAACCGCTATTTTGCGCCCGCAATAATCTTTTTTACGCAAAGCCGCCGCGACATTATCGGTATATTCCAAAACTCTGTTATCGTCGGCGTTGTTTTTTAAAATGGGCATTAATACTAATTGCGACGGCGCTACTTTAGGCGGAATAATTACTCCGTCATCGTCTCCGTGCGTCATTATAACGCCTCCTATAAGCCGCGTAGAAACTCCCCAAGAAGTAGTCCAAACAAACTCTTCGCCTCCGTTAATCGCTTGATATTTAATATCCGAAGCTTTTGCAAAGTTTTGTCCCAAAAAATGAGAGGTGCCTGCTTGCAAAGCTTTTTTATCAGACATCATAGCCTCTATACATAATGTTTCTTGCGCGCCGGGAAATTTTTCCGCTTCGGTTTTTCTCCCTTTTATTACAGGCATTGCAAGATATTCGGACGCAAATTTTTGGTATATATCAAGGATTTTAAAGGTCATTTCAAGCGCCTCTTTTTTTGAAGAATGAGCGGTATGCCCTTCTTGCCACAAAAATTCCGCAGTTCTTAAAAAGATTCTTGTTCTCATTTCCCATCTTACTACGTTTGCCCACTGATTTATTAATACCGGAAGGTCTCTGTAGCTTTTTATCCATCTTGAAAAGGATTCGCCTATTATGATTTCGGAAGTGGGTCTTACTATAAGGGGCTCTTGCAATTTGCCTGCCGGAGTAAGCGAGCCGTCTTCTTTTTTCTCTAATCTATGATGGGTAACAACAGCGCATTCCGTAGCAAAGCCTTCTACATGTTTTGCCTCTTTTTCCAAGAAGCTTACGGGGATAAAAAGGGGGAAATAAGCGTTTTTTACGCCGCATTCTTTAAACATGTCATCTAATATTTTTACCATGTTTTCCCATAAAGCGTATCCCCAAGGTTTTATAACCATGCATCCCCGAACCGGCGATTTTTCCGCCATATCAGACGCTTTAACCGCCTCTTGATACCACTGCGGATAGTTTTCTTCTCTTGTAGGGCTTATTCCATTTTTTTTTCCCATGTTATCTCCGTATTATTCTCTTTAATTAGTCGATGCCGCAAAACCTGCATTTTAAGGTTTTGCCAATATTTATTATTTATCGCTTTTTATTAAGGGATTTCTCCTCGCTTTACTCGTCGAAATGACAAGCAAAAATAAAATTTATCAAAATAACAGAAAGTAATTTTGGACTGCCATTTCGACCGAAGGGAAAAATCCCTTAATTTCAAGACCTATCTTGTCTATCAAAGCAAGAGTTCCCTTTATTATTTCCCCGTTGTCATTGCAAGCGCTGTAAAAAATCCCTTAATTAGCGCCTTCTAATCTTATCCTTTGTTCCTTTGTACAAATCTCTTGACGATTAAATTTTTTTTAATAACGAGGATTTTATCTTAATGTTTGCAAAAAAATATTAATTCCTTGCAAATATATTACCTTGTTTTTATTAAAATTTATAATAATTACAACCTGTATTATACTTTTTTCAGTATCTACTATTTATAGCGTTTGTTTTGTTTATATTAGGGTCTGTTGACATTTTCGGAATAACAGCTTGAAATACCATCGCGATTTTGTAAGTTATTTTTTTTTACATATAAAAATAATAACGAGATTGCGATGGTTCGACTAATGC
>JAFDMD010000104.1 GCA_019306185.1 Deltaproteobacteria bacterium | reverse complement strand
TAAGGAACTTGTCCAGATTTTAAACGGCTTTGCGGAACTTTCGGAAAGCATAGAAATTAACTTTAAATGCCATAAAATGACACAAAAACGGCTTTTTTGACATTTTTTTTTGACATTTTTTTATTTATAGAAAGATTTATTTTATAAGGAATTTACCCCGATTTATAAATGGCTTATATCGAAAAAATAAAAACGGCATAGCGTATTGCGTACCAATACGACGCAAAGGGTTCCCTCGCTTCGCTCTGAATGACAGGCAGAAATTTTTTCTTGTCATTTCGACCCGAAGGGGAGAAATCCCTTAATAAAAAGCGAGGAAGTAATAACAAACCCAACAGAACAGCCGTTTTTCAAAATTATGTCGGGTTGCGTTTCATTCTACCCAACCTGCGAAGCTTCAAGTAGCCTCAGCTTATTTAGTCGATACTGAAAAAGATAGTAGAAAGCGTAAAAAATTAGCCGTTCGGTTAATTACCCTATAATTCAATGTGGCAGTATCCGAGTTCGTTTGCTCCGCTTTTTGCTTGTTGTCGAGGAAACAAGAGCCGCTACGCAAATAAAACTACCGCTTTTGATAGTAATGAGTATTTCCTCTTAATATTTGCAAAAAAATGTTAAGAGTAGTATTAAACGCTTGCAAATATCTAACCTCGTTTTTGATAAAATTTAAAATAATTTCAATGTATAATATACTTTTTCAGCGCCGACTATTTAGTATCGACTAAAAAAGGGCAAAAAAAACGCTTTGTCGCCCTTTTTTTGCCCTTAAAAAAAATTAACGCATTTAGCAATAAATATTCGGAGCTAATACCCTAACTTTTCCCCTACTATAAGAACGGTTATATCGGTCAACATAGGCTTAAACTTCATTAAATGGTATATGCGGCATGCGCGAGTGGGGCTTTTGCAATCCATACAATATCCTGTTTTGGCGCATGGATTCGGCAGGTTATAACGCTTAACATTTTTAGGGCAGGCAATTGTTTCAAGACGATGATAGGCTTCCTCTACATTACGCGCAATTTTATTAACTCCGGCAATTAACACTACTTTTCCCGGACCGATTGTAATTGACGCCACTCTATTGCCAACTCCGTCCACATTTAAAACATAACCGTTCAAAGTAATGGCGTTTGCGCTTGCAATGTATAAATCGGAACAAAAAAGTTTTCTGACCATCGGTATTATCTGTTCCGGATCCAATGGCAGAGGAGCGGGCGTAACCATTTCTTTATTCAAAACATTAGCGCCTTTTTCCTCTAATTTTTCAACCAAATTCAATTCAACCGCAGTCATACTGCCGCCAATGCCTACGGTTGTTCCGTCGCTTACAATATCTTGAATATATTTAACCGCCTCTTCTCGCGTCGGACAATATGCCGCTCCGAATTGATTTTTTTGCAATGCCTTAACTGCTTGTTTCGCCCATAAATCCTTTTTCCATCGATCGATTTCCGGCGTAGCTCGTTTCATAATAATTCCTCCTTTTAACGCTACAAATAAATAAAACATAACAAAACCAAAGCTTTTATTAAAATAAAAACTTAAAGTATTGTTACTCATAAAAATTGCAATATTAAAAACAAAATATTAATATTTTACAAGATTAATATTTTAATTATCTGTTTAATATCGGATTTTGTCTCAAATTAGTCTTATAGTCAAATTAATATAGTCGGCGCTGAAAAACCTCCGTTTTAAACGTAAACAATTTTGCCAATATCTATTATTTATCGCTTTTCATTAAGGGATTTCTCCTCGTTTCACTCGTCGAAATGACAGGCAAAGATAACGTTTGTCCAAATGACAGGGTGAAAAAATATTCGTCTGGAATAAGAAGTGTGTCATTTCAAACGAAGCAAGAAATCCCTTAATTATTCCCCCGTTGTTTCTTCGCCGAGCGTTGTTTTTGTTTGTCATTTCGACAAGCGAAGCGAGGAGAAATCCCTTGATTAGCGCCTTCTGATCTTATCCTTTGTACAAATTTTGGCGATTAAAATTTATAATAATTACAATATCTATTATACTTTTTCAGTATCAACTAATATAATTTGAAATGACATGGGAATTCGCTCCTGTCATTTCTACCGAAGTGAGAAATCCCTGAATTATTTTTGCTCCATGTAATGCGCCGCGCTTTGTTAAGCATCGCAAATTTATTTGATGTTATAGCCAAATGATTATAATTTTTCCCAATCAAATTATAATCATTTGACTATATTTGCTATTTTCTATCTTTTTGTTTATAAATCTTTCAAAAAAATTTATAAAACAAAAAAAGACAAAAGGAGGCAAAATGTCTAATCAAATGCGTTATGACGCAAATAAAAAATCGGCTCTTCCCGCATACTTAATATGGTTTTTTGCAGGCGCTTTCGGAGGGCATCGCTTTTATTGCGGACAAAAACATGCCTTTACTATGTTAATAGGCATGATCGTAAGCATTATTCTCGCGGGGCGGGGCATTGCATCCGTAGGCATTCTTGTTTTTTGCATATGGGCGTTTATCGACGTATTTTATATCCATAAATAGATTGCCGAATATAATAATAAATTAATAGACGACATAGAAAATGCGGTGGAAGAGTTAAAAAATTAGTAAAATAGAAAGCGCTTGACTTTGCGAGCTAGTTTCCTTATTTTACTTTTAAATTTTAACACAACTCAATTCATAATTCTAATAAGTTTCCCTTGCTTCGGTTTCTTCTTTTTGAGCGGTTTTATTACGTTAACCGTAATTTTTTATTTTTATAAAGGAGAGCGTAATGGCTAATTTTCTTATAACAAGCGGTTGTGCCATAGGCACAATGCTATTATTTAACATTGTTATAGAACCGTTAATAAACAAGCATAACAAAGGCATATTCATTGAGCCTAAAAAAAGATCATTAAAAGAATCATCAAATTAAGTCTGAAAATAAAATAGCTGATTTCCAGCTATTTTATTTATATTCTCTTTTATTAACTTCTCCTCCTTATTTGCTCCTATTAATTCCCCTTTTACTCTCTTTTTGATACCCCCTCGAGCTAACGCTCTCATCTCTACTGTGCGCATTAAACGAATCGCGCCCTCTTTATATATCTAATATTTGACATTGCTTCCCCCTTTTTTGTTTAGCTTATATTATGTATCATTATAACTTGTCTACTTCTTTGGGGAGAAGTCCAATGGTTATCATAGAAGAATATTGAGAACTAAAAGTATGGTACCGCAAGTTTTTAAAAAAAATAAATATGATAACTATAGTATGTAGAACTATAGTTATCTTGGAATTATAATCTATAAATGCAAGCTCATAAAAATCAGGAAGCATTGAAGAAATTTGGAACTCGAGTCCGACAAAATCGGCTTGATAAGGGGATTTCTCAAGAAGAGTTAGCTGAACTTGCAAATGTTCATCGCACTTATATTGGCATGATTGAACGTGGCGAAAAAAACATAACACTTAATACGATGCTTAATATTACAAATGCATTGGGTATAAAGTTAACAAATTTGATTGAAGAATTATAATGGGAAGTGTCCACAATAGAACGAGAGGAAAATGGCAAGGTTATGGCAGTAGTAATGCCACGGCTGCTGAGAAGTATTTTTTTGAAAGTTTCAACAAAGCCTTTGAAGATACTGATTTTAGAATTAGATCGAAGCCTAAAGATTTTATAAATATATATGTTGATGTCCAACTTACCCCAGAAGAAATAAAAAAAATTTATACCCCTGAAATGCCAGTAGTCCGCCATGGTGTTTCGCCTGATTATGCTATTGATAATATAAAAACGGACAAGACTATTTATGTAGAAGTCAAACGTCAAGATGGGTGGGTAGAAGGTGGAAAAAGATCTGATGGAAGGGGTAACGCACATGAACGATCATGTAAATTCTTTACTCCTGGTCTTCTAAAAATACTGAGAAAAAAAAGTAAAATATTGCCACCTGCGCTTCCGTTCTGGACGGTATTCCAGGGTGATATAACACGAGACCCATGCAGAGTTAGAGAAATAACTTGTTGGTATGACAATTTCTATGCCCATTTCTTTTTTTGGAAAGATGCGCCAAATCCCAATTTACTGTTCAAGCACTTTGACGAATTAATAGCTCCATTACTAGAAAGTCAAGCATCCTCGTAAACTTCACGGACATCTAATCCCCAAACATCCCAATTACAAAATTTTTGCCTTGCGAACAATTCAATTTTATCTTGAGATGGAAACATGCGTTCTATTGCCTCTCGAACTTCTGACGGCTTAACGCTGTGCGCGCCTCGAGGCGCATGCAAAAGTTGTTTTTCATTTCTTGTTCCACGAGGGGTTGGTATTCTCCCTCTTTTAAACACTAAGCACAATTCACAATATGATAGAGTATATTGTCCTGGGTTATGAACCATTTTATCCCATACAAATGCAACAGTTTTATACTCAAACCCCCAAGACGTTCCAAGTTCAATGCCTTGTGATAAGTGAGGGCTTGTAACCCACATAAAAAGTAAACAATCGTTTTTGGCTATTTCCAGTATAGGGATTTTTTTTAATTCTTTAGTTTTAAGAGTAGGGTATTTAAAACTTGCAGAACTAATAAAAATATTCTTTTTCCAGTCCATTTTATCTGCGCTGGTGCTCGATTTATCAAACTGCATTTTACCGTTATAGTCCCAAGGCGGATCAGCATATATAATATCAAACTTTTTTTCCGGTAAATCAGGATATAAATCAGGCAGGTCATTCCGTTTGGTTAGCCGATCTTGTTCTGCGTTGTATATTTTATATCCGGTCAATCTTCCACGGCTTTGCTCATGGTTATTGCCATCAATTATTTTTTCATTTTCGAATAATGAATAATTTTGTTTTATACTTTTCATGATGACTATAGTTATCTATTACTGTTCGGAAGTCAAGAAAGTTTTTTATTCAATACTTTATAGGAGAGTTTTGATGTGCATTTTTTATAGCCTTTTGGAAGGGTTACGTTTATATAGGAGAGTTCATTTTAAGTCAATGGCGGAGAGAGAGGGATTCGAACCCTCGGTACTGCTTTAAACAGCACACACGATTTCCAGTCGTGCTCCTTCAGCCAACTCGGACATCTCTCCTTTTAATTTCAGTATAAAAAAGCTTTTTTTGTTTGATTTCGGCGTTGTATAAAAATTTTTATCCGCCTTGAACTCAAACAAAACAAACCGTTTTTTATCTTAAAATAGCGTTCATAACCGCTTTTATAGTATGAAGCCTGTTTTCCGCCTGATCAAAAACTATCGAGGCTTCCGATTCAAATACCTCTTCGGTAACCTCTATTCCGTCCATCCCGAATTTTTGCCCGAATTTTTGATAGATTTTTTCGCCTATTTCGGTCTGGCGGTTATGATACGCAGGCAAACAGTGCATAAACTTTACGTTCGGATTGCCTGCAAGTTTCAGGTTAATACTATTGACTTGATAATCTTTCAAGAGTTTTATTCGTTTTTCCCAAATATTTTCCGGTTCGCCCATAGATACCCATATATCGGTATATACAAAATCGGCGTTTTTAAGTCCGTCCGGTATATTATCGGTTACCGCAATATTCGCTCCGGTTTCGGAAGCGATTTTTTGCGCCTCTTTTACAAGGGGTTTATCCGGCTGCAATTCTTTCGGGGCTATAGCGACAAAGTTTGCGCCGAGCTTTGCGGAGCATATTAATAAGGAATTTGCAACATTGTTTGCAGCGTCGCCTATATATGCAAGCTTTACTTTGTTTATAGGTTTGTCCGAATGCTCCGATATTGTTAAAAAATCTGCAAGAGCCTGAGTAGGATGGAATTCGTTTGTAAGCCCGTTAAATACGGGAACTTTTGCATATTTCGCCAATATTTCGATTTTTTTCTGTTCAAAGCCTCTATATTCTATTGCGTCGTATAGTCTGCCCAAAACCCTTGCGGTATCTTTTAAAGATTCTTTTTTGCTCATTTGAGATGAGGAAGGAGCTATGTATGTAACATTTGCGCCCTGATCATAGGCGGCGACTTCAAATGCGCATCTTGTTCTTGTGGAGGTTTTCTCAAAAATTAAGGCTATATTTTTCCCTTTTAACCTTTTCATCTCTTTATTCTGCTTTTTAGCTTTTTTCAATTCCTCGGATAGAGTCAAAAAATAGTTTATCTCTTGTCGGCTAAAATCAAGCAATTTTAAAAAACTTCTGTTTTTCATCTCTATTTTCATTTTTCCCCCTGTTTAAAGTTTGCCTTTCAACTTTCCATTTTGCCTGTTTTGAGAGTTAAGCGCTTAAATTTTAATCCTTAAAACAGCCGCTGCAAAAAAACTTGTTATTTATCGCTTTTTATTAAAGGATTTCTCCTCGCTGTACTCGTCGAAATGACAAACAAAAATAACTTATGTTAAAATAACAGACAAAAAATTTTACTCCGTCATTTCCAACCGAAGGGATAAATCCCTTTATTATTGCCTTCTGCTCTTATTCTTTGCCCCTTTGCACAAATCTAATCATTCTTTTTGCGATTAAAAACCTTTTTTTAATAATGGAAATTTTACATATTCGCTCCGAAGATGTTCAAAATTTTGCATATCTACAAGCAAAAAGCGGAGCAAATAAACTTTGAACGTCTCATTTTATAGCCATTTTTTTTGCGTCTATGCCTATAATGATAGTTTAAAAAATTTTTATAATTCTTCGGGAGTAAAGGCTATAACATCATCTATGCTATCCGAATTTGTAAAAAGCATAACAAGCCTGTCTATGCCTAAAGCGTTGCCGCATGCTCGAGGCATTTTATCTAATGAGTTTAAAAAGTTATCCGGCATAGGATATACCGGCTTACCGGCTTTTTTTCTTGCTTTTCGTTCCGCGATAAACCTATTAGTCTGTTCCCGCTTATCTGTCAATTCGGAAAAAGCGTTGCATAGCTCCAGCCCTCCTATGTAAAGCTCAAACCTTTCCGCGACCGCGGGGTTTCCGCTCTTTTTTTTTGCAAGCGCTCCTTTTTCCGCGGGGTAATCGTATAAAAAAATAGGTTTTGAAACATTTAAAGAAGGCTCTATTTCAAACGCCATTATTTCGTCGAATTTATCTTGCGCCAAAGCTTTGGTTACTGTTGTATCCGAATATTTTTCAAAAGCTTCGGCAACGGTTATTCGTTGCCATGGAAGGCTTATATCGATTCTGTTTTTTTGATAAACAAAAGGATTGGGCAGACTTGTTTTTGCGGCGACAAAGCTTATAAGGTTTTCGCAAATGTTCATCATTTTAATATATTCCTCGCCCGTCTCGTACCACTCTAAAAGGGTAAATTCCGGAACATGCTTTATTCCGCGCTCCTCTTTTCTAAAGCATTTTGCAATTTGAAATATTTTTTTATATCCCGCCGCCAAAAGCCTTTTCATGTATAATTCCGGCGAGGTTTGTAAAAACAGCTCTTCCGAAGCTATTGCGTCTATATTCTCTTCCGGAGCGGGAGCGTAAGTTCTTATAGGAGTTTCAACCTCCAAATAATTATTTTGATAAAAAAAATTTCTAACGGCGTTTATTACTCGCCCTCTTATTTTAAGATTTTCTTTGATTTGTAATTGTCTGTCCATCATTTCAAGCAAAGCAAAAACCCCTTAATTATTTTCTTTTAACCTGCATAATTTTTAAGCCCTACTCTTTAAAACCAACCGGCTCGCATTAAATTTCCCAAGCATATAAAAATATTGAAGCCGGTTATATAACAAACTATTTTGTTTGAGTTCAAGGCGTGAAAAAATTTTAACCGCAGGCTTATTACAAATAAGTCGAGGATGAAATTTTTTTTACAACGCCGAAATCAAGCAAAATAGGAAGTTATATAACCGACTTTTTCTAAAGAGGGATAAGGGAAACCCTATCCCCCTTATTAAGCCCTTCCGTATCTTTATTTATTTTAATTAAAGCGTCCGCTTTTACTATGCTGTTTAAAAGTCCGGATTTGCCAAGAACAGGCTCGGCTTCTAATTCTCCGTTATTTTCGCTAACCTTTACTCTTATAAAATCTACCCTTCCATGAGCCGAAGATATATTTCTGGTAAGTTTTGCAAAAGGAGAATATATTTTTTTATCATTTTTACATCCGGCTATATTTTTAACAAACTGTTTTACTATTATTTCAAATACCGCCAAAGCCGAAACTATATGTCCCGGAAGCCCCCATAAAGCTTTTCCGGCGGATTTTGCCAGTATCGTAGGTTTTCCGGGGCTTATCGATATTCCGTGAGCTAATATTTCGGAATCAGGCAGGTTCGAGAACACTTTTACGGTATAATCTTTTGTTCCTACCGAACTTCCGCCGGAAAGTATAAGCATATCGGTTTCGGATAAAACCTGCCGGCATACTTTAAAAAGAGAGTCAAAATCATCTTTAACAATACCGTAACTTATAGGGTCTGCTCCGGCTTTTTTAAGAGAGGTAAAAAGAGTATAAGTATTAACGTCTCTTATTTTACCCTGTTCGGGCGTCTCTTTTATGCTTACTATTTCGTCTCCGGTAGATATTATGCCGACTTTCGGTTTTTTAAAAACCTTTGCCTTATCCTTTCCAAAAGCCGCCAATAGCCCTATTTCCTGCGCTTTTAATACTGTTCCGGCAGATATTATGGCGTCCCCTTTATTATAATCCTCGCCGGCCTCTATAACATGTTGAGCATGCGCCGCGCTTTTTAAAACCTCTATGGTAGTATCGTCGGACATGTCCGTATGCTCTATCATAACAACGCTATCCGCGCCTTTCGGAAGCATTCCTCCGGTTGAAATTTTTGCGGCTTCTCCTCGCGTTATGGAAAAAGCGGGTTTTTCCCCCATTTTTATAACGCCTTTTATCGTAAGATAAGCGGGATTTGCTTCGGACGCTCCGTAAGTATCTCGAGCGCATACCGCGTAACCGTCCATAGAGGAACGTTTGAAACTCGGCAGATTGGCGTCTGCTTTAATATCCCGATATAATACTCTGTTTAAGGCTTTAAAAAGATTAACCTCTTCCGCTTTTACCAGCAAAAACAAAGAGGCATATTCCATAATTTCTTCCAAATTTTTTACTTTAAAAAAGTTATCCATTTTTTATAACCGTTTCGTATAATTATAGGTTTATATTTAAGATGCAAAACTTTAGATTAATAAAATCTTAAAAAAGAGCGAACTGTTTTGGTATTTTCCTATGATAATCGCTGCGATAATATAAGACTTCTTTATTTACTTTTCCTGCAATACCTTTAAGGCAAACAAGGTTTTTAAATGGTAGATAATCGGCTTTTTCGCCTTCGCAAAAAATTATCTCCCCTTTTCTTTTTTTTGCCCATTCTGCAAGCTGGTTATAGTTTATCATTTTACTGTTAAAACGGTAGCCCATGCCGGATTCGCCTATATATGGCGAATCGATAAACCAAGTTGCCTCTATATTTGGCGAATTTTTATAATCCCCGCAAATTATCTTCCAATGTTTTATTTTATAAAGATTTTCGGCAAGAACTCTTCTGCTTATTTCCCAATTTCTTGCAAGGATTTGCGTTACTTTT
>JAFDMD010000103.1 GCA_019306185.1 Deltaproteobacteria bacterium | reverse complement strand
AACAAAATTTAAATAGAGGAAAAGAATGAATACCATTACAAAAAACTTAATAGCTTCAAGAGCAAAGCTGTTTGATAAAGATCAAAGAATACTTCCGAGAAATGCCGAAGAGGGCGGATGCGGAGTAACCGGCTTTATCTGCTCGGTTCCGGTAAAGGGAAAGCATATTTATAAGCCTTCTGTTCAGATGCACAACAGAGGCAACGGCAAAGGTGGAGGAATAGCAGCCGTAGGGCTTTGCGCCGAAGATTTAGGAGTTTCTCAAGAGGTTCTTGATTCTCATTATCTGCTTAATATAGCTCTTTTGGATAAAAAATTCCGAAAGGATGTGGAAACCGCAAATATAGAGCCTTTTTTTGATATTCACAGCGGAAGCATTATTCCATCGGTAAAAGATTATAGAAAAATTGAAGGGCTTGAAGTTCAGCCGCCTGAGGCGTTGCGTTATTTTGTAAGGGTAAAACCGGAAGTTTTAGAAAAATTTATAGATAAAAACGGACTTGGCAACCTTGAGAAAGAAAAGGCGGAAGATGAATTTGTTTATCAGAATTCGCTCCGCTTAAATAAAAATTTTTATTCCTCTATGGGCGAGCAAAAAGCCTTTGTTTTATCTCATGGCAAAAATATGATGATTTTAAAGATTGTCGGATATGCGGAAAACGCAGTTTTATATTATAAGTTGCAGGATTTTAAAGCTCATGGATGGATTGCTCATCAAAGATACCCTACCAAAGGAAAAGTTTGGCATCCCGGAGGGGCGCACCCTTTTATAGGGATGCATGAAGCTTTGGTTCATAACGGAGATTTTGCAAACTATTACGGAGTAAGCGAATATCTTAAACAGCATAATATTTTTCCTCAGTTTTTAACGGATACGGAAGTGGCGATTTTAATGATAGATTTGCTTAAAAGAACTTACGGGTATCCTATGGAGTATTTAATAGAGGCTATTGCGCCTACTACGGAATATGATTTTGATCTTTTGCCGGCTCAAAAACAGGAGATATATAGATATATTCAATCGTCTCATATAAGTTCTTCGCCGGACGGACCTTGGTTTTTTATAATAGCGGAAAATGATCCTTACGAAAAAGCTTTTAAGCTTATAGGAATTACGGATACTTCTATGTTAAGACCGCAGGTTTTTGCGTTGCAGGATTCGGAGGTTAAAATCGGTTTGATCTGCTCCGAAAAGCAGGCGATTGACGCAACTTTAGAAAGTCTTGCGGAAGAGGACGATAGATTTTGCCCTGTAGCCGATGTTTATTGGAACGCAAGAGGAGGAAGCGCTTCGGACGGAGGCGCCTTTATCTTTACCGTAAAGGAGGACAAAGAGAATGTGGGGAAAAAGACTCTTGTATGCTCAAATAAATTCGGAGAGATCGTAACGGCTCCTTACGGGCAAAAAGAGAAAGATTTTGAAAAAGAGGGCGGAACCGCAAAGAATAAAGAGGTTGAAAAGCTTTTTAATAAGATTAATGAAAAAATTGAAACCGAATCGGCAGAATTGTTAAAGAAATTATGCGAGGATTATATGGAAATTTCCGAATATAGTCAATCCTTTAAGCTATTTGATAGCCTGCAAGTTTATGCGAAAGCCGGGTATAAAGAAAAAGCAATAGATATTTTAACTCATCTTAATGATGCGCGATATTATCTCGGAGGTAAAAAAAGAGGTTTAATTCTTGCCGAAATAAGAAAAAGGATTAATAAAATTTTTGATTTAACCGCGCCTTTAAAATTTAACGCGGGCGTATCTATGTATGCTTACATAGATAAAAAAACCGCGGCGGATATAAGAGAGCCGATAGGCAATGAGAGTATTCTTGTGATAAATGCCGTCGACTTTCCGCCGGAAGGAGACGACTGCGACGCGACTTTTATTGTCAAAGCTTATAAGGCGGGCTGGAAACGTTTTATATGTTACGGATATAAAGGTCAAAGATTTTGCGGATGCGGGCTTTCAAAAGATTCAAACGGAGTAAGAATAGACGTTTACGGCAGTTCCGGAGATTATCTTGCTTCCGGAATAGACGGGCTTGAAATGTATGTGCATGACAACGCTCAGGATCAGCTCGGACAAATTATGAAAAGAGGCAAGCTTGTAATATACGGAGACGCCGGACAGACTTTTATGTATGGCGCAAAAGGCGGAGAGGTTTTTGTAATGGGAAATTTGGCGGGACGTCCGCTTATTAATGCCGCAGGCAGCCCCAAAGTAGTTATTAACGGAACATGTCTCGATTATCTTGCGGAATCTTTTATGGCGGGAGATCCTTTAAACGGGGGCGGTTTTGTAGTATTAAACGGCGTTAAATTTAACGAAGAGGAGAAGGTTGTTCCGTTAAAAAATCCTTATTCCGGCTCAAATCTTTTTTCTCTCGCAGCTGGAGGAGCGCTTTATATAAGAGACCCTTATAAAAGAATTCAAAAGGAGCAATTAAACGGAGGAGAAATAGTAAAATTAATGAATGCGGACTGGAATTTAATAGCGCCTTATCTTGAAGAGAATGAAAAATTATTCGGCATTTCCGTAGAAAATGATTTATTGAAGGTGTCCAGCGAAACAAAAAGCTATAAGGAAGTATATCGTAAAATAAAACCTGCCGTATAATAAAATATTCGGTTATGCGGCGTTTTAATTAGTCGATGCCGAAGTCTGCATTTTAAGCGTAAACGGTTTTGCCAATATCTATTATTTATCGCTTTTTATTAAGGGATTTCTCCTCGTTTTACTCGTCGAAATGACAAGTAAAAATAACTTATGTTAAATTTCCCCTGTCATTTCGAACCGAAGGGAGAAACCCCTTAATTATTGACTTCTGCCTTTATCATTTAACCTTCTGTACGAATTTAACCATTATTTTTTATGATTAAAATTTTTTTAATAATGGGCGTTTCCTCTTAATATTTGCAAGAAAATATTAAGAGGAATATTAATTCCTTGCAAAAAATAGGCGCAATTTAGAAGATAGGCAAACTATGAAGTTATGCGTCGGAATTAATCCAAGAAGCCGCGGCGTTATCCGATTCCCAAGCGGTTATTTTTGATATTGTCGCTTCGATTTTATCTTTGTTTAAAAGCTTTTCCATTTCCAAACCTATATAACGGGCTATATTTTCGGAAGAAGGGGGAAGATTTTTCGGAAAAAGATCAAGTTCGTTTAAAAATTTATGATCTAAAGTATTCATAACCTGTTTAAGGCGTTTTTTTATTATTCCGAAATCTACCAAAACGCCGCTTTTATCAAGCTTTTTGCCTGTTGCAAAAACCTCTATTTTCCAATTATGCCCGTGTAGGTTTTCGCATTTTCTACCGGTTAAATCAAGCTGATGAGCGGCGGCAAAATCGGTTGTTACTTTTAACTCGAACATTTGCTATATCCTTATAATATTTTTTTGCGACTATTTTTTAAAAAAATTTTTCACCTTATTAGAAAGCTTTTTTGCCTCTAACTTTTTAAATTCTTTAAGAAGCGTTTTTTGTTTGGCGCTAAGTTTTGTAGGAATTTTTATTTCTATTACCATTATCTGATCTCCTTTTATATTCCTATTTCTGATATCGGGTATCCCTTCCGATTCAAAGCGTAAAATGTCTCCGTACTGAGTTCCTTCCGGTATTTTTAACTCCTTTTCTCCTTTGAGAGTTTTAACCGTAATAATATCTCCCAATGCCGCTTGAACAAAGCTTATAGGAACGGCGCAAATAATATCGTTATTTTCTCTTTTAAAATATTTATGCGGTTTAACTTTTATAAATACATAAAGATCGCCGGATTGCCCGCCGTTTTTTCCGGCTTCTCCTTCTCCGTTTAATCTTAAACGCGCGCTGTTATAAACCCCCGCCGGAATTTTTAAGGATACCGTTTTATTAACTCGCTTTTTTCCTTTACCGTTGCATTTTGAACAAGGAGTATCTATTATGACCCCATTACCCAAACATTCGGAACATGCCATTCGTATAGTGAAAAAACCTTGTCTCTGATCGACCTGACCTGTTCCGCCGCATTTAGAACATGCTTTCGGTTGAGTTCCGGGCTTACATCCGGCGCCGTAGCATTCGGAACATGTTTCATTTTTGGGTATATTGATTTCGGTATTTACGCCGAATGAGGCTTCTTTAAATTCTATGGTTAGATCATAACGAAGATCCGCGCCTCTTTTTATTCTGCGCGCATTTCTCTTGCCCTTATTTTGCGAAGAAAATTGAAATAAGTCTTCAAATATATCGCCGAAACCGGAAACAACATCTTCAAAACCTCCGAAACCGGAAAAACCGTTTCCGTTTAATCCTTCATGTCCGAATCTGTCATATTTTTTTCTTTTTGTAGAGTCTCTAAGAATTTCATAAGCTTCGGAGGCTTCTTTAAATTTTTCTTCCGCCTCTTTATTGTCCGGGTTTTTATCAGGATGAAACTTGAACGCTTTTTTTCTATAAGCGGTTTTGATTTCATCGGAAGACGCTTCTTTTTCCACGCCTAAAACATTATAGTAGCAATTTTTTTCTGTCATTTACGCTTTCCCGACTTTATGATTTTTTTGCGATTAACTATTTGCCGCCAATGCAACTTTTCCCGAATATTTTTATTATGAGATTTTTATACGCCGCTGCGATTGAAGTAAGGCGGTTTGCCCCGTTTTTATTTTTTAATGTTTTTTTGCGGCGGTTATAATAATAAATTAAAAGGAGATAATTAAATAATTGGTCCTTTTTTAATTTTAAAAAGCCTTGTTTATTGACAACTTGAATAAAACACATATAAATTGTTTAACACTAATACTTAATTGAAGGTTGTCAATGAGCAATACGAATATATTGATAAAAAAAATGTTTGACGCAATAGCGCCGAGATACGATTTTTTGAACAGGTCTTTAAGTTTGGGGCAGGATATATATTGGAGAAGAATAATGGCGGCTTCGATTGGCGGAGCGAGCAATCTTCTTGACGTTGCCTGCGGAACCGGAGACGTAGCCTTTGAAATTGCAAAACGCTATAATAATAGAATTGAAATTTACGGAACCGATTTTTCGGAAGAGATGTTGAGGATAGCGAAAAAAAAGGGGAGCGTAAAGGATTGCAATAACCTGTTTTTTGTCGCTGCGGACGCGCTTTTGCTTCCTTTTGCGGATAACCGGTTTGACGCTGTAACAATAGCTTTTGGAATAAGAAATATAGAGGATAAAAAGCGAGCGTTAAAGGAGTTTATAAGGGTATTAAAAAGGGACGGATCGGTTTTGATATTAGAGCTTACGGCTCCGGAAAATCGTTTTTTAATGGAGCTTTATATGTTGTATTTTAAAAAGATTCTTCCGGTAGTAGGCGGGCTTTTTTCAAAAAATTTTCAGGCTTATAGGTATTTGCCGGATTCTGTTATGAAATTTCCGAAATCATCCGAATTTGTTAAAATTATGGAACAATCCGGCTTTAAAAAGATTAAGGTTAAAAGGTTAAGTTTGGGAGCGGCGACTCTTTTTATAGGGTATAAGGGTTAAGTTAAGATTAACCGGCATATTATAGCCAATACTGAAAAACCTGTATTTTAAGCGTAAACGGTTTTGTCAATATCTATGATTTATCGCTTTTTATTCAAGGATTTCTCCTCGCTTTGCTCGTCGAAATGACAAGCAAAAATAAATTATGTTAAAATAACAGAAAGTAATCTTGGACTGTCATTTCGACCGAAGGGAGAAATCCCTGAATATTAAAGACCGATATTGTTAAGCGCAGTGAGAAATTCCTTAATTATTGCCTTCTGATCTTATCTTTTGTTCCTTTGTACAAATCTTTTTGCAATTAAAAACTTTTTTTAATAATGAGAATTTTATCTTAATATTTGCAAGAAAATGTTAAGATTAGTATTGAACGCTTGCAAATATCTCACCTTGTTTTTCATAAAATTTGCAATACCTTCAATATATAATATGCTTTTTCAGCGCCGACTAATTAAGATTAATGCCCGCAATAGCAATATGTTTTTAAATTTAATATTTTTGCAGGCGCGGAAATTGTAACGCCGTAGAATATAACAGGCTTGTTTTTATTGATAAAATTATCGATTGTGCCGTTTACTATTGTGGAGCCTGTGGCAAATATTAAGTCTGCCCATTTTATGGCGTCTTCGGTTATATCCGCAGATTCTATTAATACGCCGAAACGCTTTGAGCCTATGTTATCCTTATCCATATCCAAAACTCTTACCTTATAATCGGCGGCAAGCGTTTCAAGGAATCTGGGCTGATGCCCTATAAGTAGGATATTATTATAATCGCTTCCAATGTAGGATGATAATTTTTCGGCGCATTCTCTCGGCTCGTTATCTTTACAATGAACGGTTTTATCGCAAAGTTTAAGATGTCTGAAAACCGCATTTAAGCCGGCTATAAAACTTGCTCTTTTTTTATTTGAATTTAAATTTATTTTTAATAAATCTTCTACCGAATAATCGGTATTTTCAAACTGTTCGGTAAAAGACTGCCCTTTTGCGCCTTTAAAAACGGCTTCTACCATTACCTCTTTTCCTTTTATTATAGGATAATCTTGATCCGACGGTTCTCCTATAGCTTCGTAAGTGGAAAGGGCTTTGCAACGAATGCTGATATTTTGTCCCGTTAGATTATGTTTTTGTATTTTATCTTCCAAAGCTTTTTTTAATTTGTCATATAAATTCATAACTTTTATTATCCTTTTTTCTATTAACTATTTTTAATAATAGAGGTTTTATTCGTTTATATTCTGTTTTTGAGACGCCCAAGCCGTTTTGCGTTTTTTTTGATAAATGTCTTTGATTATATAATTTAACGCTATTAAGAATAAAAATATTCCGAATATTTTTATTAGTATCGGATCCGGAAGTTGTCCCGATATTATCGAACCGATAATAGCTCCCGCCAAAGCGGGTATGAATAGATTTTTTAACGAGGCGATATCGATACCAAGAGCTTTTAATTTATTGTTAATAAGAACGCTTGAAACGGCGATGAAAAATATGGATGTAAGGGATAATGTTATTGCCTCATGTATGTTAAGGTCGATTACGATTGTAAAAAACGGGACTATAAGCAATCCGCAGCCTATTCCCAAAACAATAGCGATTATTCCGATAGATAACCCTATGGAAATTATAAGCGCCCATTGATTTGGAAGTAGGATATTGTTTAATCCGGTATAAATCAAAGATGGAAAATCGAATATTTTAAGCATTCTTAAACTTATGATAAGCAAAAAAAAAGCAAAAGCCGGTTTTAACCATCCGTTTTGATATTTTTTAATTATTTTTGTTCCTAATACGGCGTCTACTATGCATGCCGGAATAAATGTAAAGTAGTATTGCGGATGAAAAGATTGCGGAATAAAAAAAAGATGATTAACCGCTCCGATAAAGCTGATTGGTATTATGGTAGCCAAAGAAGTAGCCGCCGCTTTTTTGAAGTCGAAATTAGATATAGAGATAAGAAAGGACACTAATAGGGTTCCGCCGCCAATGCCAATGCCAGCGCTAAATATGGCGACTCCGAAACCGAGTAACATTAATCTACCGTCAAATTTAAATTTGACATTTGGACGGGGCAAGGGCGCATATATATGTTGTTTATTAATAGCGTGTATCTAATACTCTTTAGGCATTTTGTTTAGTTGAGAAAGGGTAAATACAGGACCGTCTTTGCATACGAATTTTTCGCCTATGTTGCACCTGCCGCACATGCCTATTCCGCATTTCATTCTATTTTCCAAAGACATTATTATGTTGTCGTGGCTGTAACCGAGTTTGTCTAATACCGGCTGAGTAAACTTGATCATAGCCGGAGGTCCGCATACTACGGCATAGGTATCTTTGTTTCCTTCCGGAAGTTTTTCGCCTACTATGGTCGGAACAAATCCTATGTTGTATTTCCAATTAGGATCGTCCGTAGCATCTACGGTTATGTGCATGTTAATATCGTCTCGTTTTTCCCAAGCGCTAAGTTCCTCTTTGTATAAAAGCATACCGGGTCCTCTTGCGCCATATACTACGTTAATATCTTTAAATTTGTCTCGGTTGGACGGCTCAAGCATGTATATTATGGATGACCTAAGGGTTGTAAACGCGAAACCGCCGCCTACTATAACGATATTTTTTCCTTTAAGAATATCCCAAGGATAAGAGTTGCCCAAAGGACCTCTAATTCCCATTATATCCCCTTTTTTCATAGAATGAAGATGAGTTGTAACAAGTCCCACTTTATTAACGGTAAATTTTACAAATCCTTTTTCCGTAGGAGAAGAGGCTATTCCTATGGGTATTTCGCCTTTTCCGGCAATAGAAAGCTCCGCAAATTGTCCGGCTTTATAAGAAAATTTTTTTTCGTCTTCCTGATTTATAAATACGAATTTAAATGTTTTTAAGTTTTTATCTTCTGTTTCGGTTACTATTTCATCTATGCGAACAGGGTATGGTAAATATGGATTTTGCACTTTTGTACTCCATCTTAATTGTTTTGTTTTATCTGATTTTTTTCCTTGTCTTGCTTGTCTAAACGACAAACAAAAAATTTACGAATTCATTATATCGCATATTCTGCGTATATCTATATTTACGGGACAAAGACGTATGCAACGTCCGCATCCTACGCATTGGATTCCGCTTTGATATTTATCCTGATAATATTTGAGCTTGTGCATAAATCTTTGTCTCGCTCTTTGATATTGTAAATCTCTCGGATTATGTCCGGAACCGTGGGTTGTAAAAAGAGGAAACATGCAGCTATCCCAGTTTCTCATGCGAATTCCTTTTTTATCGGCAACTTCATCTTGTATATCGAAACACCAGCATGTCGGGCACACGTAAGCGCATGTTCCGCAGTTTAAGCATGCAAACGCTTCTTCTTCCCAAAAAGATGCGTTGTATAGCTCTAATGTATCTTTATCTTTTATTTTATCCGCGGAGACAGAGGAGGTTATTTTAGATTCCGCTTCTTTTTTTTGCTTTTCTATTGCCGCGATCGAATCCGCCGGCGCTTTTTTTGTCCATCCCGCAATTTTTGAGGCTTCTTCTCCTTTGTCTGTAAGTATTTTACCGATAAAGGAATCGCCTGAAGTTATCAAGAGTATATCAAGCCCTTTTTCGTCATAAGGACCGGAATTTGCGGTTGTGCAAAAGCATGTAGAAGCAGGGTTGTCGCATGCAAGTCCTATAAATGTTGTAGCCTTATAAGAGTTTATCCAAAAGGGATCTTTATACTCTTCGGTATCGAAATTTTTTTCAACTATTCCGAAAGATGCGGCGTCGCATGGTCTTATGCCGAGAATAGCCTGTTTTAAATTTTCTTTATTTATAGGCTTGATTATATTGCAGTCTTCGCTATTTGTATCGGTAGTATAAGAGAACATTTTTTCGGTTTGCGGAAAAACTAAAAATTTGGGCGAAAGACGAGAGTTTAAAAATATCGGATTATTTATGTCTATTTTATCCGAATTTTTAAAAGTATAAGAGTTATCATCTTGTTTAACAGGTTCTTTATTTATACTTACGAGCTTCATAATTGGTTTTGCCTTTTATTTTATAAAATCTTGATAGTCGTTTACTCTAAAATTATCCAATAAGGGACGTTTATCGGTAGTTAATCCAGCTTCCCATTCGTAATAACGCATGGCGTCCGAATTGAGTTTTCTTGTAAATTCTCTCACTTTTATGCCCATGGGGCAAGCGCGTTCGCATGCTCCGCAGTCTGTGCATCTTCCGGCGCAGTGGAACGCCCGCAAGATATGGAAGGTTTTTACGTCTATTTTATTGTCAGCGCTTTTTCCGACCCATTGCGGCGAAGCTTCGTCGACAAAGCATGTAGGACAATAGCATAAAGGGCATGCATCTCTACAGGCGTAACATCTGACGCATGAGGATAACATTTTGCTAAAGCGCTTCCATTTTTCTTCCGAGCTCATAGCCTCTATTTTTTTTACATCTTCGTAATTGTCGGTTTTTTGAGCGGTTTCCTCTATTAGTTCGCCTGATAGTTCGTCGTATAGCACAGGGTTGCGATGCATGCAGGTAATGCAGTTTTCTTGCAGCATATCTTGTCGGTTGAATGTTTTATCCTTGTTTTTCCCTTTTACTATAATTTTATCGTCGGATTCGTTTACTTGGATAATTTCTTCTTTAAATAGCAGGGAAATTTTTCTTTTGTCTAACATTTGAAAGCATGGAACGCCTATAATAAAAAGTTGTTCTCTTTTTATTTTGTTTTCTACTATAAGCTGGGCTATGTTTCTGGAATCGCATCCTTTTGCTATTATTCCGATTTTCTCTTTTCTGCCTGTCAAATAGTTTGCGAGATTGATTCCGCAGTTGCCGTCAAATATTAATTTGCTTACATCTTCGGGATTTTTTATAAAGCATGGTTTGCTTGCCATAGGCAGGCTTCCGTTAGAAAAGCCTATTACCATATCGACTTTGCCATCTTGGAGTATTTTTTTTGATATTTCTTGTATTTTACTAATATATTCTGCCATTTACATTGCCTTAATTTTATTTATAAGTCTTTGATTAGGTCCGAGGCTCTTTACGGAGGAAACTACTTCGTTTACCACTTTAATGAATTTAGTGGATTCTGCCGAAGATACCCATGAAAAATGCAACCGTTCCTCTTCAACGCCTATATGTTCCAAAAGTCCTTTTAACAAAGTAAATTTACGACGAGCATAATAATTACCTTCCAGGTAATGACATTCTCCAGGATGTCAGCCTGATACCCATACCCCGTCCGCTCCTTGTTTAAAGGCGGACAAAATAAATTTAGGGCTCATGCGTCCTGTGCAGGGTATTCTGATTACCCGAAAGTTAGGCGGATACTGCATTCTGCTTACTCCCGCAAGGTCCGCCGCGCCGTAACTGCACCAATTGCATAAAAAAGCCAAAATTTTCGGCTCCCAATCAGCCATATTATTCTCCTTTTAATTTAATTTTTTTGCAAAAAAATTTTTTACGCCGCTTCTTCAAATGCGGCGGCTATTTGGGCAAATATCTGATCATTATCAAACCCTTTTAATTGCAAGGCGCCGGATCTGCAAGATGCTACGCATAATCCGCATCCTTTGCATAATACGGGGTTGACTTGCGCTTTTCCCGCAAAGAATTTTGCGTCGTCCGGTATAAAAGAGGGCGCCGAATACGGACAGATGGAAACGCATACTCCGCAAGAGCTGCATTTAATAGGATTGACGTCCGCTATTGTTCCGGATGTGCGTATTTTCTTTTTGGCAAGAAGGGTTAAAGCTTTTGCGGCGGCTCCTTTGCCTTGCGCTATAGATTCGTCTATAGGTTTCGGATAATGAGCCAAACCGCATAAAAATACTCCGTCCGTAGAAAACTCGCAAGGACCTAATTTTGCATGTTTTTCTATATAAAATCCGTCTTCATTAACCGGAATTTTAAAAAATTTAGCAAGGTTCCGATCTTTATTTGCAACTATGGCGGAAGCGAGGGTTACAAGATCGGCTTCCATTTCCAGATATTTATTTAAAGAGGTATCATAGACGGTTACCGAAATTTTTCCGTTTTCGATTTTAATATCGGGCTTATCGCTTGCAAGATATCTTATAAAGATGATACCGGCTTCTCTTGCCTGATGATATAAATATTCTTTTTCGCCGTAAGTTCTTATATCTCTGTATAGGATGAATATATTCATATCGGGGTTTATTTTTTTAAGTTCTAACGCGTTAGTTATGGAATGCGCGCAGCATACTCCGGAGCAATAAGGGCGATTCGGCTCTCTTGAACCTACGCATTGAATAAAAACCGCTGATTTGGCGCTTTTTAAAGATTTATCATTATCGATAAATCTTTTATCAAGGTCTAAGCTTGTTATTATTCTTTCATCCTCTCCGTATAGATATTCGGATGGTTTTGAAGCGGTTCCGCCGGTAGCTATTACGGATACTCCGTGTTCTATTGTTTCCTCTTTATTATCGGAGGCTATTACGGTTTTAAAATTTCCTACAAAACCTTCTACGTTTACTATGCTGCTGTTGAGTTTGATATGAAGCTTATCATTATTTTGAGCCGCTTTAATAAGAGAAGCAAGCTCTTTTTGAACATTTTCCTTATTTGCGCTTTTAAATATTTTGTTTGCTTCTCCGCCCAGCTCGTTATTTTTTTCTATCAGATATGTATGGTAACCCTGATCGGCAAGCCCTAACGCCGCGCTTATTCCGGCTACGCCGCCGCCTATAACCATCGCCTGTTGATTTACTTCAAGTTCTGTTTCGGATAACGGTTTTGCAATGGCAACTTTTTCAACCGCCATTCTAACAAGGTCTATAGCTTTTAGGGTTGCAAGTTCGGGAGTGTCTTTATGTACCCAAGAATTATGATTTCTTATGTTTGCCATTTCAAATAGGTATTTATTTAAACCCGCGGATACAAGGGTCTCTTGAAATAGAGGCTCATGGGTTTTCGGAGTGCATGCCGCCACTACTACTCTGTTTAATCCTTTTTCTTTTATAAGCTGCGCCATGCCGTCTTGATTATCTTGCGAGCAGGAATAGATGTTTTCCGTCGCATAATCTACAAACGGAAGTTTTGAGGCGTATTCCACAACTTTTTTGACATTAACTACGCCTGCTATGTTGTTTCCGCATCTGCATACAAAAACCCCTATGCTGGGTCTTTCGCCTGTTACGGAGGTTTCCGGAATGGGCTCGACTTTTTTTGTAAGGGTATTTCGGGCGGGGTTTAAGATTTCTCCGGCGGCGCAAGCCGCGCCCGAAGCGTACACTACGGATTGGGGTATATCTTTTGGACCTCCGAAAGCGCCGCTTACGAATATGCCTTTTCTGGATGTTTCGAGCGGATTGAATGTAGAGGTTTTACAAAAGTTTCCTTCGGAAAGCTCGATTCCGATTTTTTTGGAAAGCTTGACAATATTTTTATTTATCTCCATGCCTATGGATAGAACAACCATATCAAAAACTTCGCTCTGAAGTTTATTATCTTTGTCTAAATAGGCGATTCTAAGGTCGTCCGAATTTGCTATATCTTGTATGGAATGAATTCTGCTTTTTATAAACCGAACGCCATCTTTTTCTTTTGCATTGTTATAGAATCTCTCAAATTCTTTTCCGGGCGTTCTGATGTCCATATAAAATATAGCGCAGTCTAATCCTTCTTCGGAGTGTTCTTTTGCTATTACCGCCTCTTTAATGGCATACATGCAGCATACGGAAGAGCAATAAAGGTTGCCGCATCTGTTTATGTCTCTTGAACCTACGCATTGAAGCCACGCTATTTTTTTAGGCTCTTTTTTGTCCGAAAGTCTCATTAAATGCCCGCCGGTAGGACCGGACGCGGATAATATTCTTTCCATTTCCATGGAAGTGATGACATTGGGACGATAATCGTATCTATATGAATCAAGTTCGGAAGGGTTAAAAGGGTTAAAACCGCTTGAAAATATAACCGCTCCGGCGTTTAGGGTAACGGTTTCTTGTTTTTGCTCGAAATCAATAGCGTCTGCAGGACATAACTTTTTACATGCTCCGCATTTGCCTTTTTGAAGGTATATGCAATTATCAGGGTCTATTACGTATTTTAAGGGGACCGCTTGCGGATATTCAACATGTATGGCTTTTCTGTCTTTAAGCCCCATGTTGTAAGTATCGGTTATTTTTTTAGGGCATTTTTCGGCGCATGCTCCGCATCCGACGCATTTTGCCTCGTCCACATATCTTGGTTTTTTTATAACTTCTACGTCAAAATTTCCCGCTTCGCCTTGTATGTTTTTTATCTCGCTTAAAGTCAATAACTCTATGTTTAAATGCCGGCCGACCTCGACCAGTACAGGGGAGATAATTCACATAGCGCAATCGTTAGTAGGAAAGGTTTTATCAAGCTGAGACATTACTCCGCCGATTGACGAAGATTTTTCTACGAGATAAACATAATATCCGGAATTTGCCAAATCCAAAGCGGAGCGCATACCGGCTATTCCGCCTCCTACAACTACTACGGAACCTATTATATCTTTAGACATGATTAATTAATTTCCTCTGTTTCAATTTCGTTAGATAATTTTGTAATTTGCTCGATTTATGCGTTGAGTCAAAATTTTAATCCTCGCAATAGATGAGTATTCCTACGATTAAAATTTTGACCCGCCTTGAACTTGAACGAATTACTTTATTATCTAACGAAATTATAATCATTATTTTTTCTGATTAATTTTATTTAATAATGGAAGTTTTTTCTGTTTATATTTTAATTGTGAGATTTTTCCAGTTTTGAAAAATCTCCTACCCGTTCAAATAAAACGGCTATTGATTTTAAAAGAGCGAGTCTGTTCGATTTCAACCCTTTTTTATCCGTCATTACCATTACGTTGTCAAATAAAAAATCTATATTCGGTTTTAATAAGAATATTTCGGCAAGCCCTTTTGAATAGTCTTCGGCTTTAAAGTTTTTATCGGCTTTTGCCAATGTTTTATTATATGCGTCAAAAAGATCCGTTTCTGCTTTTTCCTCAAATAAGGATTGATTTACTTGGGACGGTATTTTATCCGCTTCCGCTTTTTTTATAATGTTTGCCACGCGTTTGAAGGTTTCTGCAAGTGATGAAAAATTCGGTTGTAATTTGAATTTTGCCAATGCTTTTGCTCTGTTAAAAACAGAGTTTATATCGTCGCTATCTGCGGAGACAGCCGCATAAACAACATCTTTGGGCAATCCTTTTTCGATTAGTATGTTTTCCATTCTAACGATTAAAAAAGAGTATATTTTTTCTAAAGTCTGCCGTCCGGCATTAAGCCCCGGTTTGTTTTTATATTTGCTTAAGCTTTCAGCGATTAGATTTTTTAATGAAAAGGAGAATTTTTTATCTAATACAATTTGCAATATTCCGATTCCTTGTCTTCTTAAAGAGTAGGGATCGGATGCTCCGGTAGGTATAAGTCCGGCGGAAAAGACGCCCGCTATGGAATCGATTTTGTCGGATATTGCAAGGATAGCTCCTGTTTTGGATTTGGGAAGTTTTCCGCCGGAATATGCAGGCATATAATGTTCTTCTATGGCGTTTGCCGTAAGCGCTTTTTCTTTTGAAACTTTTGCATAAACTCTTCCCATAATTCCTTGAAGTTTCGGAAATTCCATAACAACGTTGCTTACCAGATCCGATTTGCATAATAGGGCGGCTTTTAATAAAGATTTTTTTGCATTGTCGTCAATTTTTAACGTATCGGATAAAAATCCGGCTATTTGTTTAACTCTCTCGGTTTTTTCATACATGCTGCCGAGCTTTGCCTGAAATAAAACTTTTTTAAGTTTTTCAACGCGGGTTTCATTTTTTATATTTAAATCCGCGTTATAAAAAAAGATTGCATCTTCCAAACGAGCCCGTATAACTCTTTCATGTCCGTTTGCGACAAGCTCCATATTTTTTGTTTTGGTATTGTTAACCGCTATAAAATGCGGCATAAGCTTGCCTTTTTCGTCAACTACGGCAAAATATTTTTGATGTTCGCGCATGGATGTTATAAGTATTTCGTCCGGAAGTTTTAAGAATTTTTTATTGAAGCTTCCTATTACGGGAAAGGGGATTTCTACTAAATTTGTAACTATATCCAAAAGTTTCTCATCTTCCAAAAGTTTGCCGCCCGCTTTTTCAGCCTCTTTTTGAACGCTTTTTAGAACCGCTTTTTTTCTACTTGCAATATCCGGCATCACATAAGCGGCTTTTAAGGCTTCGGTATAATCTTTGGCGTCTGCAAGTTTAATTTTTTGAGGCGCCATGAAAAAATGCCCCGATATATATCTATCTGAATTTACTCTGCCTTCTATGGAAAAAGGAATTGTTTTATCGCCCAACATAGCGGTTAAAGATTGGATAGGTCTTGCAAATTCTATATCCATATCGGACCATTTCATAGATTTAGGGAAGGGTATTTTATAGATAAGATTATGAAGCGTTTCTTTTAAAATATCTATTGATAAACCGCCTTTTTGGGTTATTTCCGCGGCAAGATATTCTCCTTTGGGAGTATTGACGGTTTTGATTTTATCGGTTTTTATACCGGCTTTTTCCGCAAATTTTTGCGCCGCAATAGTCGGCTTTCCTTTTTTGTCAAATCCTATTGAAGCCGGAGGTCCTATTAATTTGGTTATAAGCGGTTTTTGCTTGGCGGAAACATTGTTTACCATTATTCCGAGTCTTCGCGGAGTAGCGTAAACTTTGTAATCTCCATGCTCGATTCTGGCGTCGTCTATGCTTTTTATAAGATGGGACGCTATAGATTCAAGCGCCGGTTTTATATAACCGGCCGGAATTTCTTCGGTTCCTATTTCAAATAAAAGGGAGCTCATTATTATTCCTCTCTTGTTATAAAGGTTATATTTATTTTGTTTGTTTGCTTATTTTTTTTAATTGTTTGGCTCCGCGCTTTTATTTGGCGGCGCGTTATCTTTTTTTTCGTCCTGTAAAACGGTTTTTTTTATGGTATTATATATTACTTCAAAATGCTCCGTAAAATTTGCAGGCGAAACCCGCCCTGTTTCAATAAATTTTACGGCTATTTCTTTTGAAGCTCTTAAAATTTGTTCCTCAACCGAAGACGCCATAATATACCTCTTTTTTTAATGTTTTCGGATAAAATTTTTTATTTCGGTTTTTGCGTTTAAGTTTATGCAGCCTGTATTTTATTATAAGATTTTCATAAGATTTTTCTTATAAATCAAAATAAAAAAAAATACAAACCGATAACTATAGGTTATGAGAAAAAGTTAGGGGGCGATGGCAATTAAAAATAAATAGGTTATATTATATTGTATCAAAATAAAAATATAATATAAAAGGCTTTTGTATAAATTGATATTCTGCGAACTTTTGGCGTTATGCTCAAAATTTTGCGATTAAAATTTGAGCAAGCTTTTTAAAAAAACAAAATAGTTTGTTATGTAAAAATATTATATTTCGCAGATATTCTCTTCTTCAAACCACTCTTTAGCTTTTCTGATTACTGTCTCTGATGGCTTATGAAAAAATACGGATAGATTTTCTTTTGCGCGAGTGCAACAAACATAAAGTATTTTTTCAGTACGTTTTTTAACGCTCTCGGAAGCTTTTATAAAATTATAATTATTCCATCCGCCATTATCCAAAATTACTAAAACATTATCAAACTCTGTTCCTTTAACTTTATGTTGCGTAGAAAACGGCGTGAAACCTTCAAGATAATCGTATAGTTTTTGAAACTCGGAAAATTTTATTTTTTTTATGCGATTATAAAGGTATTCTTTTTCGGATATAAATCTTGCAAGCTTATCGTCTTTCTTGCAAATTCCAAATTCATCGGTTTTGTTTATAATTTCCTCTATGGTTTTATCTCCGACTTTTGTTAATTCATCAATTCTTTCTCGTAACTCTATTTTATTTTGAATTGAAGTTATTTTATATTCCGTCGCTCTTATAAATTCATTGAATTGTTTTTCATCGTAAAATGAGATGTTGTTTTGGATCTTAAAAAGATGTTTTATTAAATCGTCCATTTCAGAACCTTTTTTATTCTCCTCGTCTTTATCTTGCTTTTTGCCGTCAATTAAGGATTCTTTATTAATATATATTTTTCTAACTTCAGAGAAGGGTAAATTTTTTAATTGGCAATATAATTCTTTGCTTGTTGAATCTTCTAAAAGTATATCTTTTTTTAACCTTTTCTCCTTATTTTTTAATCCAAACCTATTTACAACTTGATCAAACGTATCATTTTCAGAAATTGTAATTTCAGTTTTATTTTTTTTTTTGTTATATTTTATCTTATTTAGAATATCATTTTTTAATCCTATAACGTTAGACTTAATATTTTTGTCTGTTTATTATCTTTAAAGTCCCAACCTGTCGCTTGTTTTACTCTTTCTATATCTTCATCTTTATCTTGAGAGTAATAGAATTTAATATTACCCTTTTTAATTTTGTCGCCTTTCGTCATATTCGGAGCATTATCATCTTCTGACGGGATTTGGATAATTCCATCGGTTCTTAGTTTATTAGCAAGCTCAATAATTAATTTTGGGTTTCTTCTATTCTGCTTTTTTTTTACTTCTTTTACTTCGTCTTTATAAAAATCTAAATCGCCGACTCCTTTATCATAAATAGATTGCATAGCGTCGCCAAAAAAACCGATTATATTCTTTTTGCTGCTTTGCTTTAAATGACAAAGAAGTATTTCAACAAAGTTTTTATCGGCATCTTGGTACTCGTCAATAAGGATAAATTTGAATTTATCTTTTAAAATGTCGCAAAGTTTAGGATAGTTTTTAAAGACATAATTAGATAATATCAAAATTTCATCATGCGAGATAATTCCATCTTTTAATTTTAAATATTCTTTGTATTGTATTCCATTTTTTAATTGGTCAAAATAAGATTCCAGCACAGGCTCATCTTCTGGGTTTTTGATTTTAGATTTCTCGTCATTTATTAAATTAATCAAAGAAATTTTTAATTCTTTTTGAAAATGTTTTATATTATCCCATAAAAAATTATGAATGGTAGATACGAATAAATTTTTATGATTTACTCGCTCTTCAATTTCTCTTACGGCGGCATTTGTATAGGTCATACAGGCAATGCTATCGGTTGGGTTTTTCGATATTACCTGTTTGATAACCTGCACTAATGAATATGTCTTTCCGCTGCCTGCGCCGCCGCTCAATAAAAAATTTTCCCCCTTATCTATATGTTGCAATATTTCTTCGACTTCAGGCTCTAATTTTGATCTTTTTGCAACCATAACAATCCTTTTTTAATATAATCCGGTATTTTCCAGTTAGTAAATTGTTCGTCGCTATTTAATAGAATCTCTATAGCAAATGCCGGTTTTTTATCTATACACT
>JAFDMD010000102.1 GCA_019306185.1 Deltaproteobacteria bacterium | reverse complement strand
ATTACCGCAGACGACGACGGCATAGACTTCGGCGACGACGATGACACCCTAACCAATAGCGGAATAATAACTATTTACTCGGAAGATGAGGACGGCATAAACTTCGGCGACGACGATGACACCCTAACCAATAGCGGAATAATAACTATTTACTCGGAAGATGAGGACGGCATAGACTTCGTTCGGCGACGGCAATAATATATTTAACAATACCGCAGGAGATATTAATATTACATCGGGCAGCGCCGGCGACGGCATAGCTTTCGGCAGCGGAGCCGATAGCCTAATAAGCGCAGGAGGGCTTTATATTGAAGCTGACGCGGCAAAGAGCGCAATAAACATGGGAGATCCGGAAACGATACGGTTACCCTTGCCGGAGATTTTAACGCAACCGGAGGCAACATAGACGGAGGCGCGGATACTGATACACTTACCTTAACCGGAACAATTGATTTGTTTATTGACGAAGAAATTGCAAATTTTGAAACTATAAACAAAGAGGGAACCGGAACATTATGGCTTAACGACGCCACGGTAACCGGAGCGATTACAGACGCGTTTAATCATAAAGAGGGAACACTGCATTTCGGAGACAACAGCCTGCCCGGAGATTATACCCAATCCCCCGGAGCGACATTGTTAGTGAACGTAAACAAAGTGGGCGCGCAAGATTTATTAACGGTTGGAGACGCTGCGGATATAACGGACGGGATTTTGCTTTTAAGAACTCAAGGCGGCGAAATATGGGATTCTACATACAACGAATGGCATAGATGGACGGAAGAGAATGCAACCGCCTATGGTTCACAGACAATAATTACCGCTGCAACCTCTCGCACAGGAGAATTTGTGGAGGTTAAAGCTAAAGAGCTTCTTTATACCGCGGGAGTGGATTACTCAGACCCAAATCAAGTAAACCTTAACATAGGCAGAGCCTTAACCGTAAACGAATTGCAAAACAAATCTTCAATAGCTCCAACAACAAACCAAACCGCCATAGGAAGCTGGCTTGAAAACGGAATTAATTTAAATATAAATAGGCCGCTTATCAGCGCTCTTATGAATCTATCCGAAGAGGGAGCGGACGCCGTAAAACAGGCGATAAATACCCTTTCGCCCGAACCTATATCAGGCTCTGCAGTGGCTGGCAGAATCAATACTACGATGCAAACCGCCAACGTATCCCAAAGACTTGGCATTTATCATAAAACTGGCGGAGAGGCGAAAATGGCAGGGCTTGCATCCGATTATTTCTCTATAATGTATGCAAATCCGGCGCAAAAAGAGCTTTCCGGCTCCTTGTGGATAAAAACCTCCTATCTTACTTCGGAAGCGGACCCGGACGACAAGTTTAAATTCGACTTGGATACTCATGGCGTTACAATAGGCGCAGACACTCCATTCGAAAATTTAATACTCGGAGCAAGCGGCGGCTATTCCAAATCAAACGTAGAATATAATACGGTTGTTTCCGAAAGCGACATTCAAACCCTTAATTTAAACCTGTATGGCAGCTATAAAGCCAAAAACTACTTTATAGACACAGTATTATTCTATTCAAATCATAGCTCGGATACGGAAAGAGAAATAGAGGTGGGAACCCTTAAAGAAACCGCAAAAAGCGATTATGACGCAAACGAATACGGCGTTTATTTAAATTTCGGCTATCCTTTTGTACTCAACAACGGATGGACAATTACGCCTAACGCATCTTTGCAATATTCCAAATACGAACAGGATGCCTTTACCGAAAAAAGCGCTTTAAACGCAGGGCTTATAGTTTCGGGAACAGATACCGATTCAATAGCTTCGGGACTCGGCTTTTCCGTAGAAAAAGTAATAGCAGGTTCTGTTTGGAAAATAATACCGAAGCTATCCGTTTTATGGCGACATGAGTTTGCGGACATAGCCGATACAATCGAAGCAAATTTTGTGGGATACGAAAATGATCTCGGAACATTTAAAATAGAAGGCTACGATCAGGGCGCGGATACATTCGCAACGCAAATCGGACTAACCGTTTACAACGGCGCTAATACCGAACTATTTTTAAATTACGATCTCGGAGTAAAAGAAGACTTTATTACAAACTCCGTAACCGCAGGTTTAAAATTCTATTTCTAAAAAACAGACTTAAAACAAAAAAGGCGGCTCAATAAAAAGCCGCCTTTTTTTTTACATTTTTTAAAGATTCGGCATTGTGTCCGGACGCTACATGTAATGTCTCTACCGCTTTTTATATCTTGCAATAAACAAATTAAAAACCGTTTCCTCTGTTTAAATTTTAATTAAGAGATTTCTCCTTTAATTCTTCGCAAAATTTAATTTTATTGCTTTTACTTTTTCAGCGCCGCCTAATTATTTTTATAATTATACTTTTTTCTCATTAACTACCTTTACAAATTTCGCGGCTATAGCTTCAACTTCAACCATAACATCTTTAGGCAAAGCCCTAACCGCTACGCAAGACCTTGCGGGCGGATTTGTTTTAAAATAGGTTCCGTAAATCTTGTTAAACGCTTCAAAATCATCCATACTTTTTAAAAAACAGGTAGTTTTTACAACATCCGTCATAGCAAATCCAGACTCGGTAATAATGGCTTCCAAATTTTTTAAAACCTGTTTTGCCTGCAAATTAAAATTCCCTTCCACAACCTCGCCTATAGCCGGATCAATCGGAATTTGCCCGCAAACATACAAAAAACCGTTAATCTCAACAGCCTGACTATAAGGACCTACCGCTTTCGGCGCTTTTGTAGTTGATATTATTCTTTTCATAATCTTATTTCTCCTTTTTAGATATATTATTAAAAACGGTTTTAAACAAAAAAAGGTAAAAGCTTCAATAAAAAATAATTATAACAACATAACGGTTTTATAGCAAAACATTTTAATTATAGCCAAGTTGCTATAATTTCAAATGACATTGGGATAGTTCCCGTCATTTCGCCGGAAGGGAAAAATCCCAGAATTATTTTTGCTTCCTGTCATTTGCCTCGCTTTGTTAAGCGCCGTAAATTTATTTGGTTTTATAGCCAAATGCCGATGATAATTTGATTTAAAAAGATTTCTTGGACTGAGCAATAAGCGTATGCCGGTTTAAATCAATTCGGTTATGTTCGAGTTTGTTTGCTCCGCTTTTTGCTTGTTGTCTCGGATTTTCGGCTTTATTTTTCTAAAAGCGTAAAACCAGCCGAAAATTGTTTCCTCGACAACACAAGAGCCGCTACGCAAATAAACTTCGGACATAGCCTTTCTTCAGCATTCTTTATGGCATACTTTTACAAGCAATTTATAGTAATCAGGCTGTATATGTAAAAGGAGCGGTTTTTTTCTTCTTTACTTCTTTTTTTTTAAAGCATATTTTATTGTTTTGTTTGTTTGGGCTGATAGATAATGATAAAATTTTGCCTTTGCCGCGAGGATAAAAAAGTTTGCAATATCAATAAACTGTTTTTACTTGTTATTTCAACGGGATAGGTAAGGCGAAACCCCTTAATTAAATAAATGATAAAATTTAGGCGAATAACAAAAAATTTTATTCGCTTGCAAGGCAAATAAAATTTTTAAAATTAGGAATGGATAACTTGTTGCAAAAATTAAAATTTTTATACAACGTCGCCAACGGGCAAATCATGAAGTTACCCGCTGAAATTTAAGAGGATCTATGACAAAAAAAATAATATTCTACGACACAACCTTAAGAGACGGAAATCAGGCGGAAAATATAAATTTTTCGGTTCAAGATAGAATAAACATAACAAAACAGTTAGACGATATAGGAATAGACTATATAGAAGGGGGTTGGCCCGGAGCATCCGCTGGCGAAAAAGATTTTTTTAACATAGCAAAAAAAATAAAACTTAAAAATTCAAAGTTAACCGCATTTTGCAGAACAAAAAAGGCTTTAACGCCAATAAAAGAGGACGCTCAAATAAAAGCCCTTATGGAAGCGAAAACGGACGCTGTTTCCATATTCGGAAAAAGCCGCGTGTTACATATAAAATATCTTATGAAAAATAACAGCCCGCAAGAAAATTTTTTTATGATAAGCGATACGGTATCCTATTTAAAAGATAATAATAAAGAGGTGATTTATAATGCGGAGCAGTTTTTTGACGGATATAAAGAAAATAAAGATTACGCTCTTTCAACTCTTAAAGCCGCTTTATCCGCAGGCGCCGATTATCTTGTTTTATGCGATACAAACGGAGGAACCCTGCCTTTTGAAATAGAAAGCATTACAAAAGCGGTTTTAAAAACCCTTATTAACGATTACGGCTTTGATAAAAAACTTGTTAAAATAGGAATACATGCTCATAACGACATTGGGCTTGCCGCGGCAAACTCCATATATGCGGCAAAAGCCGGAGCTATTATGGTTCATGGAACTATAAACGGATACGGCGAAAGATGCGGAAACGCCGATTTAACCGCTTTGATACCTATACTTAAAATAAAAATGAATTGCGAATGCAACATAACTTTAAAACAACTTGAAAAATTGACCGAACTTTCAAAATTTGCGGCGGATACGGCAATAAAACCGTATAATGCTTATCAGCCTTTTGTAGGGGAAAACGCATTTGCTCACAAAGCGTCAATGCACATAAGCGCAATTAAAAAAATGCCCGAAGCTTACGAGCATATGAAACCGGAACTTGTAGGAAATATAAATAAAATAAGAAAGTGATTTTTCGTTTCGTTTGATAAAATATAAAAAAGAGGCGCTTTGACGGGACTTCGGCGGATATTTTTTATCTCATATTTTTATCAAACGGAGCAAAAATAAATTTTATAATGCAAAAAAACTTAAAAACAAAAACCGAAATACCCTTATCAGCAATATTTACGGCGGCATTTGTCTGCATTCTGTTTGGAGCAAACACGACGGCTATTAAAATATCGCTCGAAGGCTTCGGAATATTTGCATCCGCAGGAATTCGTTTTTTTCTCGCGGGAACAGCGCTTTTTTTATGGGGAAAACTAAAAGGAAGATCCTTTAAAATAAAAAGAGATGATATTAAAAGAATTTTTGTCATAACCATTATATTTACAATTCAGCTTTCTTCCTACGCTCTTGGAATTAGCAAAAGCAATGCCTCGCGCGCTGCTTTGCTGATTAATATGCAGCCTTTTTTCGTTCTTATTTTATCCCATATTTTTATTACGGACGATAAAATGAACCTAAAAAAGCTTCTCGGTATGATAGTAGGTTTTTGCGGGGTAAGTCTTCTTGTAGTAAAAAAAGAGATTGGCATAAGTTTTAAAATAGGCGATATATTAATTCTTTGCACCGCTTTATTATGGGCGATAAACGCCATTTATCTTAAAACCTTTATTAAAAATACCTCGGTTTTTAATATCACCTTTTATCAAATAAGCTTTGCCGCCCCTTTTCTTCTTATAGAATCCCTTATATTCGACGATAAGATTATAAGTTTAATAAATTTTAGAACATGCGCCGCTATGTTTTATCAGGCGGTTATATGCACGGCTTTCGGGTTTGTTACATGGAATTTTTTATTAAAAAAATATAAAGCTTCCCTGCTTCATTCCTTTATTTTTATAATCCCTATAAGCGGCGTTTTTTTTAGCTTTCTTCTTTTAAACGAAACCTTAACCGTTAATATTATAGGGGCTATGTGTTTGATTGCCGCAGGAATTATTATAGCTCAGTATAAACCGAAAAAAATAGCTATTATTTAATAAAAATGATTATACGCCGATTGAAAAGAGAATAATAATATAAATAATAAAGATAGATGGATAATAACACCGTTTGCTCGTTTGGAACTTAAAAAATATAAAATTATACGGCGGATTTTAAAAGGATAAAGTCCTATTATTCAAAAAGGTTAAACAGAAAAAAATAATTGCGCCTCGTTAAAAAAGAATAGCAATAAAATAATTATAAAAATAATAAAGGGATTTTTCGCTTTGCTCGAAATGACGTGAAAGATGTTTTTACGCCATGTAATATCAACAAGCGCGGCGAAAAGAAATTTTATAAAATAGAAAGGTTTTTGTTAAAAAAATGCTCTATCTTATTCGGAAGCAAGGCGGATAAAATTTTTAACCGTAGGAATACTTACGGCGTTGCGAGGATTAAAATTTTTATCCAACGCCGAAATTGATCACAATATCCATTTGTTTAGGGCAAACTTTAGATAGGAAACAAAAATGAAAAAAAAAATAGTAATAATAGGCGGAGGTCCCGGAGGGTATGCGGCGGCTTTACATGCTTCTTTACTCGGAGCCGAAGCAACCTTAATAGAACATGATAAAATAGGCGGAACATGCCTTAATAGAGGATGCATACCTTCTAAAATACTCAATTACAGCGCAAAGACTTTAAACCTTATACAAAAAGCGCATCAGCTTGGCATTGATATTAAACAACCGCCTTCGTTAAATATAAAAAACCTGATTACAAGAAAAACAAGAATAATAGAGACTCAAATAAAAGGTCTTTTAAATCTTATAAAAACAAAAAAAATTTCATATATTCAAGGCAAAGCCTCGATTAAGGATAATAAAACCGTCCGAATTACAGATAAGAAGGGAAAAACCTCCGATTTGACATACGATAAGCTTATAATAGCTTCCGGCTCAAAACCGCTTCAACTGCCGCCCGTTCCTTTTAATAAAAATACCGTAATATCAAGCGACGAGGCTTTAAATATATCCGAATTGCCGGAAACAATACTTATAATAGGAGCTGGAGTAATAGGCTGCGAGTTTGCCTCTGTATTTTCTCTTTTCGGAACAAAAGTTACTATAGTAGAGGCGTTGGATAGAGTTTTGCCAATACCCGGCATAGATCAAAACATTTCTAAAATATTATCAAGAGAAATGAAAAAAAGAAAAATTAAAACCCTGTTAAATAAAACCGTTATATCCGCGGAGAATAAAAACGGCAAAATAGAGACGACTATAGGCGATTTTTTGTCCGATACAAAAAAAACGGATAAAATAACAACCGATAAGGTTTTGGTATGTATAGGAAGAGCGGCGGACACAAAACCGCTTCAACTTGATAATATAGGAATTAAAATCGACGAAAAAGGATGGATTGTAGCAAATAATCGAATGCAAACGAATATAGAAAATATATACGCCATAGGAGACGTTTTAGGTCCCGAAAAAATTATGCTTGCTCATTGCGCAAGCTACGAAGGAAGAGTCGCGGCGGAAAACGCTATCGGCGTTAAAAGCGCGATGCATTATAATACAATACCTTCCGCCATATTTACCGCGCCGGAAATAGGAAGCGTAGGAATTACGGAAACCGAAGCAAAAGAAAAAAATATTAAAGTATTAAGCGAAACAATACTTTTTAGAACTCTCGGAAAAGCGCACGTAATCGGAGAAATAGAAGGAGAAGCAAAAATAATATTTGATGCGGATAACCAAAAAATATTAGGGGTTCATATAATAGGAGCGCATGCGACGGATCTTATAGCCGAAGGCGCGCTTGCGGTTAAAAATCAAATTACCGTAAAGCGCCTTGCGGAAACAATACATGCTCATCCTACCTTGTCCGAAATAATGGGGGAAGTATCTTATAAAGCCCTTTTTGAAATGTAATATTTTTGCTATTTAACGGTTTTAACTAAAAAAAATATAATAGGGAAAAATGCTCATAGATTTAAAAAAAGCAAGCGCTTGGGCTTCGGATTATTTAAACCGAAATATTACGAGTTATAACATTTCGTATCTGATTCAATATGGAAGAATAAACAGGTACGGAGGCGGTAAAAGCCCGCTGATAAAATTAGACGAATTAAAAATATATTATGATTCTTATAATAAAGAAAAAGAATTGAAAAAAAAATTCGGAGACGATCTAAACTGGCGTTTATCCTTTACCGAATATAAGGAATCGGAAAGAACAAAGCATGTTCATAGGCTACATCCTTATAAAGGAAAATTTATTCCCCAATTAGTAGAATATTTTCTTGATTCCAATACGGACGAATTTAAGCAAGAAAAATTTTTTAATAAAGGAGATACCGTATTAGACCCGTTTTGCGGAAGCGGAACAACATTAATTCAGGCGAACGAATTGGGAATAAACGCCATAGGAATAGATATTTCCGCTTTTAACTCTATGATCTCCAACGCCAAAATTAAAAAATATAATATATCCGATATAAAGAAGTCCGCCGATAAAATTACCGCCAAGTTAGAAGATTTTCAAAAAACAAAAAATAATATCCGATTTGAAAAAAATCTTCTTGCCGAACTTTCCGAATTTAACAGACGCTATTTTCCCTCTCCGGAATATAAAATAAAGGTCAGAAAAGGAGAAATCGAAGAAAAAAAATATGCAAAAGATAAAGAGGAAAAATTTTTAAACGTTTATTTTGATTTGGTAAAAAAATATAATATTAAAATAGTCCGGAATAATAATTCCTCCTTTTTGGATAAATGGTTTTTATTGCCGGTAAGAAAAGAGATAAATTGCATATTTAACGAGTTTAAAAAGATAGAGGATAATAATGTTAAAAAAATACTAACAATAATTTTAAGTCGAACCCTTCGCTCCTGCCGCGCAACTCCCCACGCCGATTTGGAAACATTAAAAGAACCGGTAATTAAAACTTATTATTGTAAAAAACATGGCAAAATATGCAAACCTCTATTTTCTCTATCAGGCTGGTGGAAAAGATATGTTAAAGATACCATAAAACGAATTTTCGAATTTGATAAAATAAGAACAAATACCTTTCAAAAATGTTTGGCGGGCGATAGCCGAACAATAAATATAAAAAGAGAAACAAAAAAAAATTCCGAATTCGGAACATTAATAGAAAAAAATAGAATCGACGGCATATTTTCAAGTCCTCCGTACGTAGGTTTAATAAATTACCATGAACAGCATGCTTACGCTTACGAGCTATTTGGTTTCAAAAGAAAAGATTCCGCAGAAATAGGTCCTTTATATAAAAGACAGGGAATTGAGGCGCGAAAATCCTATATAAAGGGAATTTCGGACGTTTTAAATAATTGCAAATTTTTTTTAAAAAAAGATTACAATATATTTTTAGTGGCAAACGATAAATACGGCTTATATCCGCAAATTGTCGAATTATCCGGTATGAAAATTATTAATCAATATAAAAGACCCGTTTTAAACAGAATAGAAAAAGACAGAGCCGCATATTCGGAGATAATATTTCATATAAAGGAACAATGATAATGGGATTATCTATCAGTCAAAAAAATAAAATAGAAAATTTATTGTCTCGAAAGATAGAGAATAAATTGGAAAGATACGGACGCGAAACGGTTTCAATGCCCTTTTTATCAAGAATTATTCAGGACAACGAAAAAATTGCGGCATATTCATTTATATATTCTATGGCTACAACTCTTGGCATGAGTATTTATGAAGACATATCCGTAATAATAGCATCCGAAACCGCAGAAGAGGCTTTTAGAAATTATGGAATAGGGGGCGTTATTTCAAAAAAACAGAAGACGGTTATATCCGATATTGTTTCAAAACTTAGAAATAAAGAAAGAGACGCTAATATAAATAAGGAAATAAAAGAGGTATTGGAAGCTTCCGCCGTAAACGGAGAATTTCAAAAGTCCGGCAGTATTGCCGATTTTTATATGAAAAGAGAGGGCAAAGAATATTATTTTGAAATAAAAACCGTAAAGCCGAATATTGACGTATTTGAAAAAAGTAAAACAAAATTATTGGAATGAGTCGCAAGAAAAAGAACGCCTATTAAGGTTTATTTGGCTTTTCCATATAATCCGTATCACCCGAAACCATACCATAGATTTACCGAAGTCGGAATGATGAATCCTCCGTATGATTTTTTAATAGGCGAGCAATATTGGGATTTTATAGGAGGCAAAAATATATTTGGCGATCTGTTAAGCACATTTGACGAAGTAGGCAAAAAATTTAAAAACCGATTAGATGAAAAATTTAAGCAAATAGCAAAAGAAAAATTTGATTCCTATTAAAGAGATAAGTAAAAAAATGATTATAAAAAT
>JAFDMD010000101.1 GCA_019306185.1 Deltaproteobacteria bacterium | reverse complement strand
ACCATTAATCGAACCATCGCAATCTCGTTATTACTTTTATATGTAAAAAAAAATAATTTACGAGATTGCGATGGTATTTCAAGCTGTTATTCCGAAAATGTCAACAGACCCTAACGTCAAATAAATATAAAATAATAAAATGCTTTGTTATAAGATAAAATTTCATTATTTTTTCTATAAAATATTCATAAAAAACAGGCGTAAATCATACAAACTTTATTTGTCAGGCTTATTTTATATATTTAACCTCAAATCTTATCTTGACACTTATCTCTCTTTTGATTTATTTACCCCTGTTTTTATATGGAACCGGAACATAATATTTAATATTTTTTTATAATTAAAAAAGATTAACGCATATAATTTAAGCGTTAATCTTTCAATCTACGGAGGTTGACAAATGGCTTTAAGTCTTTTGGACGGCAATGAAACAACCGCTCTCGGAGCGTCTGCCGCAGGCTGCAAATTTTTTGCAGGCTATCCTATTACGCCCGCAACTTCAATATTTAACGTTATGCTTAATCTTCTTCCTCAAAAAGGGGGAGTATGCATGCAAGGAGAGGATGAAATCGCTTCGATAGGCTATTGCCTCGGCGCTTCTATGGCGGGGCTTAAAAGTATGACCGCAACATCGGGACCGGGCATAAGTCTTTACAGCGAAAACATATCTTTTGCTTTGGGAAGCGAAATTCCAATAGTAATAGTAAATGTGCAAAGGCTTGGGCCCTCTACCGGATCCGCTACAAAAGGAGCGGACGGAGATATTCAGTTTTTAAGGTGGGGAAGCAGTTCCGGCTTGCCTGTTATAGTTCTTGCGCCTGTTGACGCGGCAGATTGTTACATTCTTACAAAACAGGCTTTTAATCTTGCCGAAAAATACAGATGTCCCGTTTTTATAGCGTCTAATAAAGAGATAGCTTTAACAAAAGAAAGCGTAGATTTGAATCTGCTTGAAAAACCGGAAATAATAGAGAGAAAACTTTTTGCCGGAAAACAGGAAGAAAAGTTTATGCCGTTTGCAGTAAAAAAGGGAGCCGATACGCCTGAATTTTTACCTATAGGGTTTAAAGGAAGGCTTGCTCGTCAAACCTCCTCTACTCATGGAGAAAACGGTTATATAACGATAGACGTATCCGAAATAGAGAATACGCAAAACAGACTTAAGCATAAAATAGAGGCGAATATAGATTCTTTTACATACTTTGAAGAGGTAAATACAAAAAATTCCGATACGTTAATTATCGCTTACGGGATTACCGCAAGAGCGGCAAAAACCGCCGTAAGCATTTTAAAAAAGGATAATATATCGGCGTCCGTTCTTATCCTTAAAACCTTATGGCCCGTTCCTGAAAAGCTAATTAAAGAAAAAGCGGAAAAATTTAATAATATTGTAGTAATAGAAATGAACAAAGGGCAGTATATAAAAGAAATAGAACGAATTTTATGCGGTAAAAAAATTAAATTCTTCGGGCAAATGAACGGAGTTTTAATAGAACCGGAACAAATAAGCGAGGTTATAAAAAATGGATAGTTTAATTAATAAAAAAAGACCGCCTCTTTTCTGCCCCGGATGTTCGCACGAAAAAGTTGTCGGCGCTTTGGATAAAGCCTTTTGCAACATGGAAATTGTCGGGGACGACATTGTTATGGTAAGCGATATAGGCTGTTCCGGCTTGTTCGATACCTTTTTTAATACTCATGCATTTCATGGTTTGCACGGCAGAGCCTTAACCTATGCGGCGGGAATAAAAATGGCAAACCCCAAATTGAACGTTGTGGTTACTATGGGAGACGGAGGACTGGGAATAGGCGGAGCGCATCTTTTGGAAGCTTGCAGGCGCAATTTGGATATTACTCTTTTGGTTTTAAACAATTTTAATTTCGGAATGACAGGCGGGCAATTTTCCTCTACAACGCCGGAAGAGGCTATAGTCGGATCCGGATTTTTAAATAATCTTGAAAAGCCTTTTGACGTATGTCAAACCGGAATTGCGGCGGGCGCATCCTTTGCGACACGTTGTTCCGGTTATATAAAAAATTTGGATAAAAAAATAGAAGACGCCGTAAAACATAAAGGATTCTCCATAATGGATATATGGGGAGTATGCCCCGGCAGATTTACAAAAAGAAACAGGTTAACCCCCAAACTTATAGAAGAAAAACTTCAAAAGCTTCCGGCGGTTGAAGGAGCGGTAAAAGAAAATATAAGAAAAGAATATACGGCTCATTACAAAGAGATTGCGTCCGCGCTTAAACCAGTTAGTCCCGTTAAAGAGATAAAGCCGGAGTTTAAAGCGCCGGAAGCAGGAAAACATAGCGTTATAATATTAGGAAGCGCGGGACAAAGAATAATTACCGCAGGCGAAATATTATGTTATGCCGGATTAAAAGCGGGGCTTTTTACGACTCTTAAAAGCGATTACAATATTACCGTTTTAAGAGGACATTCCATATCCGAAGCCGTATTATCCGATAACAAAATACAATACATCGGAAGCGGAACTCCCGCCGTAATACTTGCCGTTGACAAGGAAGGCATAACAAGAAAAGAGGCGGCGTTTAAAAAACTTAATAAAAATACTCTTATTATAACCGGAAACGATATGGAAATTCCGGATACTAACGCGACAATATTTGCGGTTGACTTTAAAAAGTTAAAAATAAAATCCCACGAACGAGCATTGGCTTCGCTTGCGGTTATGGCGCTACATAATAGAGTTATCTCGTATGATATGCTGATAAGCGCGTTAAAAGAGGTATTTAATCAAAAAATCTTTAACGTCTCTTTTGAATTAACCGAAAAAATAAAAAACAGCGAATTGATATAGAAAAAGTCCGTTTTAAAAATATTTAATCAGGAAAAGATTTGTACAACGTAATAAAGGATAAAATTATAAGGCGCTAATTAAGGGGTTTCTTGCATTGCTTGCAATGACAACGGGGAAATAATTAAGGGATTTCTCCTCGTTTCACTCGTCGAAATGACAAACAAAAACAACGGAGAAATTTCTTCTTGCTTCAATAGACAAGATAGGTCTTTAAATTAAGGGATTTCTCGCTTCGCTCGCAATGACGCGCTTCTTATTCAGGACGAACATTTTTTTACCCTGTTCTTTGGACAAACGTTATCTTTGCCTGTCATTTCGACGAGTGAAACGAGGAGAAATCCCTTAATAAAAAGCGAGTAAGTAATAACAAAGCGCTAAATAACAGGTTGACTTTTTATATCTTTTATTGAACTTTAACTTCAGGCATTGGCAAAACCGTTTACGCTTAAAATGCAGGTTTCGGCATCGAACAAAGTAGGGTCAGAACATTGTTCTGCCCCTACGGAATATTAACGGCTTACCTTCCCTATAAATATTTATAAAATTTTAAAGCCTCCACAAGCTTACCTTAAGCGCAACTCGAGTTTTTGCTTTCTAACCAAAACAAAGCCGAAAATTCGAGACGGCAAGCATAAAGCGGAGCAAACAAATTCGGATACTGCCAAATTGAATTATCGGATAATTAACCGAACGGCTTATTTTTTACGCTTTTTATTAACAGTTTCAGCATCGACTAATTAAATTATAAAAAGAGGAAACGGAATCAAGGCAATATTGAAAAACGGACTTATACTTGAAGATATAAATAAAAAATTCGGAGAAACCGAAGCGTTAAAACATATATGGCTTCAAGCTAAAGCCGGTAAATTTTTAACTTTGTTAGGTCCCTCGGGATGCGGTAAAACAACCCTTTTAAGAATAATAGCAGGGCTTGAGCTTCCTGATACGGGCAAAGTAATACTCGGAAATCAGGATATTACAGCGCTACCCGCAGAAAAAAGAGAAATAAATACCGTTTTTCAAAATTACGCGCTTTTTCCTCATCTTAACATCTACGAAAACATAGCATTCGGACTTAAAGCAAGAAAATTTCCAAAAGCGATTATAAAAAAAAAGGTTGAAAAAAAATTAGAAATACTTGGGATTCAAGGGCTTGAAAATAGAATGCCTCATCAGTTGTCCGGCGGGCAGAAACAAAGAGTAGCTTTGGCAAGAGCGTTGGTAAACGAGCCGGAAGTTCTTTTGTTAGACGAGCCGATGTCTGCGCTTGACGCAAAATTAAGGGCAAAAGTTCAGATTGAATTAAGAAGATTACAGCAAAAATTAGAAAAAACATTTATACTTGTAACCCATGATCAGGACGAAGCTTTGGTTGTGTCCGATTATATAGCGGTTATGAACCAAGGGGAAATAATACAAACCGGAACGGCTTTAGAGGTTTATGACAACCCTAAAACACAGTTTATAGCAGAATTTCTCGGAGCGGCAAATCTGATAAAGGGTAAAGCGTCCGGTCAAGGAATTGAAACCGAAATAGGCTTTTTAAAATTAGAAAAAACGCCCGAATGGGCTATCGGAACCGTAGCAATAAGACCGGAATGGATAAAAATACGGGAAAAAATGCCGAAAATAAACGGAATAAAAGGAAAAGTTGCCGAAATAATATACCGCGGTTCCGAATTCGACATAATATTACAACCCGGCAGTCTGCGAGTTAAAACCAGCGAATATAGAAACTTTAAACAGGGAGACGCAATATTTATAGAGCTTGCTCCCGAAGAATTGGCGATTTTGGATGAGTAAAATAATAGTATGGTACGGAGAAATTATATCTAAAAAAAGCCTTTTAAAAAGAGGAATCGCTTTTATTGCGCCCGGAATTTTATGGCTCATGCTCTTTCTTATAATTCCCTCCGTTTTATTAGCGTTAGCAAGCTTTGCAGGACGCGGCGACTATGGCGAGCTTGTATGGGAATTTCGGTTTGAAAACTATAAAAGGCTTGCGGGCTTTAGTCTGTTCGGATGGACGGGCGATTACCTTATTATATTATGGCGTTCCCTTGTCGCCGCATTTTTTACAACTCTTTTATCAGTAATACTCTCTTATCCTTTGGCTTTTTTTATAGCTTCAAAAAGCCCGAAAAAAAGATACATATGGCTTACAATATTAATAATTCCGTTTTGGACAAACATGGTTATACGAACTTACGCTTGGTTTATCATACTTGCTCCGGATCTTCCTTTTGCAAAGCTTGCGGCTTTTTTTAAATTAATTCCCAACGGCTATCCTCTTTATCCCGGGTCGTTTGCGGTTTATCTCGGAATGATTTCAATATTTCTTCCGTTTATCGCTCTGCCTCTTTATTCAAGCGTAGAAAAATTGAATTGGGAATTAGTTGAAGCGGCTCGCGATTTGTACGCGTCAAAAACAAAAGTTTTTATGCAGGCTATTTTACCTCAAACCCTACCCGGACTTTCGGTAGGAATAATACTTACCTTTGTTCCCGCAATAGGGATATTTGTAACGCCGGATATGCTTGGAGGGGCAAAATATATGCTTGTAGGCAACCTTATCGCCCAACAATTCGGAGCAAGCAGAGACTGGGCTTTTGGAGCCGCTATAAGCATGGGGTTATCGCTTTTAACTTTGGGAAGCTTATATTTTTATACCGTTAAAGCGCGGAAAACCTCAACCGCGAATTAAGAGAGAAAAATATCCGTTATTAAAAATATGGCAGAGTTACTATAATATAAAATGACATAAGGGATAGTTCCTGTTATTTTGACAAACGTTATTTTTGCCTGTCATTTCGGACGAGTGAAACGAGGAGAAATCCCTTAATAAAAAGCTATAAATAATAGATATAGGCAAAATCGTTTACGTTTAAATGCAGGTTTTTTGGCGCCGACTAATTGACGGATATAATTTTTATCCAACGCCAAAATCGAGTAAAAAAAAATCAACAAAAACAAAATGAAAACATTACGCTACATAATAACCTTTATCTCGATAGCTACAATAGGGTTCTTATATCTTCCCCTTGCGGCTATGGCGCTGTTTTCGTTTAACCGTGCAAAATATGGATTTATATGGGAAGGTTTTACTTTAAACTGGTATATAAAACTTTTTGAAAACCAAGCAATAATTGAAGCCGCTTTCAACACCTTAACGCTTGCCATAGTTTCCACAATCGTATCAACCATTATAGGCTCTGCATTGGCAATAGGCATGCAAAAATTTCCATGGTCTTTTAAAACCCAAAAAAGCCTTAATATAATGCTCTATCTGCCTGTGGCAATACCGGATATTATACTCGCGGCGGCTCTTGTGATTATATTCGGAATATTAAGAGGAGTTTCGTCAATATTTAATCCCGGACTTATCAATATGATAATAGGGCATGTTACCTTTCAAATAGCTTTTGTAGCTCTTGTAGTGAAAAGCAGGCTTGTTTCTTTAAGTTCCGATATAGAAGAGGCTGCAAAAGATCTGTTTGCAAGCCGTTTTTATATATTCCGAAGAATAACCTTGCCGCTTCTATCTCCGGGAATAGAAGCGGGCGCTATGCTTGCTTTTACTCTTTCATTAGACGATTTTGTAATAAGCTTTTTTACGGCGGGTCCTCAATCTATAACTCTGCCGATATACATTTTCGGAGCGGCAAGGCGAGGAGTAACCCCCCAAATACATGCCATCTCTACAATCATCTTGCTTATAACCGTAGTATCGGTTATAGCGGCGGGACGTTTAATTCAAAAAAACAGACAACGCCGCAGTATAACAAAGGATTTTACTCATTTATAAGGCGGTAGGAAAATTTTATCGGATTTTTAAAGGTATTTCAATTAATTAAATCTATAACAAGAGCAAAATAATAGCTTGAGAAGTATTTTTTCAAGGAGAACTTTATGCGAGGATTAATTCTTTTATTCTTAATATTTTTAACCATGCTAACGCCCTGTTATCTATCGGCTGCGGAGAATAAGCTTAATATTCTTATATGGTCGGACTACATGGACGAAGAAAACATGCCGAAAGATTTTGAAAAAGAGACCGGAATTAAGGTTCGGCTTGATTTTTACGAATCAAATGAAGAAATGATAGCGAAACTTCAAGCCGGCGGGGCAAGCCAATATGATATTATAGTTCCTTCCGATTTTGTAATGCAAAGTTTAATTAATCTTAAGTTAATACAACCGCTCGATCATTCAAAAATACCTAATCTAATTCATCTGAGCGAAAAATTTAAAAATACAACCTTTGATTCCGGCAATATATATTCTGCGGGATGGCAGTGGGGAACCATAGGACTTTTTTATGATAAAACTAAAATTTCCGAAAAAGAGGCGTCTTCCTGGTCAATCATTTTCGATCCCGAAAAAAAAATCGGTACGTTTGCTTTAATAGATTCTATGCGAGAAATGCTTGGAATTACCCTTTTATACCTTGACTACGATTTTAATTCCATAGACCCAAATCAATTAAAAAAAGCCGCTGAACTTTTAATTAAAACAAAAAAAAGAAAAAATTGCATAGGCTTTAAAGGAGGAGTGGGCGGAAAAAACGACGTAATGTCCGGAAGCGCTAATATAGCGGTAGTTTATAACGGAGACGGGATAACCGCCGTTTATAAAAACCCTAAAAAGTTTGGCTTTATAGTTCCGAAAGAGGGAACGGAAATATGGATCGATTCCATGTGCATTCCCGCAAAAGCGCCCAACCCGGAAGCCGCTCATAAATGGATTAACTGGGTTTTAAAGCCAAAAGTGGGAGCCGCGCTTACCAATTATAATTATTGCGCCACTCCAAATAAGGCGGCGCTTCCTTACGTTAATAAAAAAATATTAGAAGATAAGGGCATATGGCCCACTCCGGAAATTATGGATAAATTGGTATTTTGCAAAGATTTGGGAAAAGATACCAGAATAATAGATGAAATTTGGACAAGAATAAAGTCTCATTAATGCTTGTCCGATTAAATTTACAGGCGCGCTTGAAGCCGCAATCATAGGAGCGCAAAGACTTTGACAGAACCGAATTTAAAAATCAATAATCCAAAACAGTCAATTTTTATTCTAAAGCTTATGTTCGGCGCTATATTAATAAGCTTTTCCGGAGTATTAGTAAAAATTGCGGACGGAGCGGGTCCTATAACCGCAGGTTTTTATCGAATGCTATTCGGCGGCATATCTTTAATAATTTTTGTCTTAATAAAAGAGAAAAAAATCAATCTTAAACAATTTAAGACAAAAAAACTTTATCCGGCTTTTATATGCTCTCTTTTTTTTGCCGCCGACCTTACCTGCTGGCATAAAAGCATAATCGGAGTAGGTCCCGGTCTCGCTACCCTTCTTGGAAATTTTCAAGTGTTTTTTCTGGCCGGTTTCGGAATAATCATATTAAAAGAAAAAATTAATTTTAAAACAATTCTATCTATTATTTTGGCGTTCTTCGGAATAATTTTATTAGTGTGTCCAAACTGGAGCGGACTGCCCGCTTCTTGGAAACTCGGCGTTTTTTACGGTTTTTTAACTGCCGCCGCCTACTCCTGTTATATTGTAACATTAAGACGCCTTCAAACCAAAGCCGATTTTTTAGATATCATATGGAATATGATAGCAATATCCTTACTTACGGCTTTTATTATGGCGGCGGAAATAATCATATTTAAAGAAAGTTTTGTTATAGAAAATAATAAAAGCTTTTTATTTCTTTTGGCTTACGGAGTATTACAGCAATCTTTAGGCTGGGTTTTAATCGGCGGAAGCCTTCCGCATTTAAAAGTTTCAACCGCCGGTCTCATTCTTTTGTTGCAACCTTCTTTATCATTTGTATGGGATATAATCTTTTTTAATAGAGTTACTACAGGTTTGGATATTGCCGGAGTATGTATAGCAATAGGCGCCATATATCTCGGCAGCGCGGTAAAATCCGATGCATAACAAGGCGCTTTGCTCCTTTGCGGCATTATACTCAAATTTTAATCTCGGCTTATTATTAATAAGCCGAGATTAAAATTTTTGCAAGCCTTGTAAAAGAATAAACCGCCTTATTATGCAAGAGTTTTAAAACTCATTTTAAAAACAACCTGTTGGCGCAAATTTTATAAAACATAGCATCATCGCCGAATTCAATGATTAAAAGAGCGTAAATTATGAATACCGAAAAACTTACCGATATATTAACAAAAGTCGCGGCAAATAAAATTTCGATAAAAGACGCGGCGAAGTTATTTGAAAACTTTACATTCGAAGATATTGAATTTGCAAATATAGATCATCACAGAAGCATAAGAAAAGGTTTTCCGGAAGTAATATTCGGCGCGGGCAAAACTGCCCGGCAGACAGCCGGCATAATAGAAAAAATGATTTTAAACAAAGAGCCCATTCTCGTAACAAAGGTTGAAGAGGATAAAGCAAAATTCTTATGTTTAAAATTTAAAAATGCCGTTTATCATAAAGACGCCAAAATGATTGTAATTTGCAAGCGCCCTCATAGAATTAAAGGAAAAGGAACAATTCTTGTTTTATCCGCCGGAACTTCGGATATACCGATTGCAAAAGAGGCGATTATTACCGCCGAAATTATGGGAAATAAGACGGATTTTGTATTTGACGTAGGCGTAGCCGGAATCCATAGACTTTTTGCCCGTAAAGATATTATTTTAAAGGCTTCCGTTATTATTGTAGCCGCAGGAATGGAGGGCGCTCTGCCTTCCGTAGTTGCGGGCATGGTAAAAGCTCCGGTAATAGGGCTGCCTACAGACATTGGTTATGGAACATCTTTCGGAGGGCTTACAGCTTTATTTGGCATGTTAAACAGTTGCAGCTCCAATATAACAGTCGTAAATATTAATAACGGTTTCGGAGCAGGGTATGCCGCTTCTTGTATGAACAGGTTATAGCCAAATTACTATAATTTAAAATGACCTGAAAAAGCGCCGCCGCAATTTCGACAAAAAGGAGAAATCCCTGAATCATTGCCCCGAACAAATAAAAGCTAATTATTTTATAACCATATAAAAACCCTCGCTCCTAAAAAAAGCCTTGTCCGTCCAACCATATTGTTATAAAAT
>JAFDMD010000100.1 GCA_019306185.1 Deltaproteobacteria bacterium | reverse complement strand
CCGAGCTATAGCGACAAGATATGATAAATTGAAACGTAATTTCGAGGCTATGCTCGCTTTGGCTCGCGCTTTCCTTTGGCTACCTTTATGAATTGTCAACAGACCCTAATATTTAATTTTGTTTTGCCGATTATTTGTCCGGTTAAATTCCAAGTTCCGGTTCCGTTTTTATCGATTGTTTCAAAATTTATAATATTTTGGTTAAAAGTTTCGGTTTTGTCAATAGCGCGCCCAAAAGTCAAGACAGTAAAAACTGATTTTTTGAGCGCGTTATAATCTGTTTATAATTAAAAAGTTAGATTTCTCAATTTTTCAAAACAGACGTCCGCGTGCAAATATACCTTGAAATTAGCCTAAATTCATTTTAAACTCTATTTGTTAATTAGCCTTTTAATTAGTCGGCGCAAAAAGATTTGTACAAAGGATAAGATTGGAAGGCGCTAATTAAGGGATTTCTCCTCGTTTCACTCGTTCGAAATGACAAGCAAAAATAAGGTTCGGCGAAGAGACGGAAAAAAAAGTTCATTTTCAATGCTTGCAAAATTTCGGACTAAAGCATTTCGAGAATTAAAATTTAAGCGCAACGCAAAAGATAAGAGGTTGCCGCAAAGGGTCTTAAAAAAGGAAAAATATATGAAAGTAACATTTTACGGAGCCGCAAGAGAGGTTACCGGTTCCGCTCATCTTGCGGAGTTCGGCGAAAATAGCATACTTTTTGACTGCGGAATGTTTCAAGGCAGAAGAAAAGAAAGCGCGAAAAAAAACAAACAATTTCCTTTTAAATCCGATTCAGTTACGGATATTATACTTTCTCATGCCCATATTGATCATGCGGGGCGACTTCCGTTAATAACCAAAGAAGGCTTCGGAGGGCGTATAATATGCACGAGAGCGACGGCGGATATATGTAAATATCTTTTGGAAGACAGCGCAAGAATTCAAGAATCGGACGCTGCCTATCTTAATTATAAAACCGCAAGAGGCCGTCTGTATAAGCTCAATAAAGTATCGAATAAAAATAGTAAATCCGCTCAACGAATAAGAGAGGCGCTTAAACCGGTAGGGCAAAAATTAAATCTTAAAGCAATAGACGAGGTTTTATACGAGCATAATTTGTCGAAAATCAAGCCTCTTTACGATGTCGAAGACGTAAAACGGACATTGAGCGGCATAGAAGCTTATCCTTACAGGTATCCGATAAAAATAGGAAAGGATGCGGAGGTTATTTTTTACGAAGCGGGTCATGTGCTTGGTTCGGCAATATCGGTTTTACGAATAAAAGATAATGGAGTTGAAAAAAGAGTATGTTATACGGGCGATCTGGGGCGTCCCGATAAACCTATATTAAGAGATCCCTCTTTAAATTTTGAAGAACAGGATAGAAATATCGATTTACTGATAATGGAAAGCACTTATGGAAACCGTATGCATGGGCAAACCGAAGATATAAAGATAAAATTGAAAAAAGCGGTCGTCAGCGCCTACGATCAAGGAGGAACCTTATTAATTCCGGCTTTTGCATTCGGGCGAACGCAAGAGTTAATATATGTTTTACATCAGCTTTACGATGAAAAAGCAATTCCAAAGCTGCCGATATTTTTAGATAGTCCGCTTGGCGCAAAACTTACAAAGGTTTTCGGAGATCATCCCGAAGTATATGACCAAGAGGCTCATAAAACCTTTTTGGAACGCGGAGAAAATCCTTTTTCGTTTAAAGAGATACATTTTACGAAATCGGTCGCCGAATCTATGGAGCTGATGAGAGAGGAAAGACCGCATATAGTAATATCATCTTCCGGAATGTGCGAAGCGGGCAGGATTTTACATCATTTAAGATATAAAATACATAATAGAAAAAATATTATTTTAATAGTAGGTTATATGGCTCAAAATACATTCGGCAGGCGGCTTTTGGATAAAGGGATGGAATTTGAAAATAACGGAAGAATAGGCGAGCCTCCTGTTTTAAACTTTTTTAATAAAAGTTATCCGCTATTAGCCAAAGTGGTTAAAATAGGAGGGTTTAGCGCTCATGCAGATAAGGAGGAGCTTATCGGCTTTTTAAAAAAATCGAATCTTAATATAAAAAAGATAGCCGTGGTTCATGGAGAAGAGGAGAGCGCTTTATCCTTTACCGATACTTTAAAGACAGACGGGTATGAAGCTTTTACGCCCCGTTTCAAAGAAAATTTATTGATATAACTTTGTAGTTTGCGCATTTTCGGCGTTTAATAAAGCGAGGCAAATGACAGAAGCGATTCCGTATTATAGTAACTTGGCTATAAAAGGTTATCCGTCTAAATTTAAATAAAGGAAAAATATGAGTAATAAAGGTCATATATGTCCCGTTGCAATATCGGGATGGCTCGATAATAGCATTCGAAGGCTGCATCAAAATCCACAAAGAATATTAAAGCCTTATGTTAAAGAGGGTATGACTGTTTTAGACGTAGGATGCGGCCCCGGTTTTTTTTCCGTTGATATGGCTCGTATGGTCGGTAAGTCCGGTTTGGTTATCGCCGCGGATTTACAGGAGGCGATGCTTCAAAAGGTAAGGGAGAAAATAATAGTGACCGAATTGGAAACACGAATAAAACTACATAAATGCGAAGAGAATAAAATAGGCGTATCGGACGAGGTCGATTTTGTTTTATTGTTTTACATGGTTCACGAAGTTGTGAATAAAAGAAGGTTTTTTGAAGAAATAAAAGGAATACTAAAAACGACCGGACAGATTTTTATGGTAGAGCCTCCGTTTCATGTTTCAAAATCTGCGTTTAAACAAAGTATTAAACAGGCTATAGGCGTTGGATTTAAGGATTTTAAATGTCCTAATATGCTTTTTCATAAGACGGCAATATTGAAAAAAGGTTAAAAGCGGCTATCTTAAAAATAAACAATTTTTTTGTAGCATATTCGATACTAAAAAAGTATAATAAATATTGTAATTATTATAGATTTTAAGAAAGATAAGGTAATATATTTGCAAGGAATTAATATTGATTTTAATATTTTCTTGCAAATATTAAGAGGAAACGCCTATTATTAAAAAAATTTTAATAAAAAAAAATGATTAAATTCTTACAAAAGGTTAAAGGATAAAGGCAGAAGTCAATAATTAAGGGATTTCTTTAATTATTTTTGCTTGTCATTTCGACGAGCAAAGCGAGGAGAAATCCCTTAATAAAAAGCGAAAAAATAATAACAGGTCGGTTTTTTATAATATAAAGTTTATTAATAAGAATGGGTTCCCAATATAACCTTTGCGCCGAATTTTTTCTCCAGAACATTCTTAAGTTTATCAAACTTTATCGGGCAGCCGGCGGTTTCCATTGCAAGTTTTACGCATGTTCCCAAATGTATCGCTTCAAAAGGTCTATCCAGATTTTTGACGACTTCGGTCAGCAGTTTTACTCTCGGGACCACAAGGCCGGGGCAGTCTCCGCAATCTGTCATTGCCACAAGTTCTATATCATCCTCGTAATTTGCGAATTCTCCGTTTTTTTCCTGCATTGCTTTATAGCATTTTGCGCATCCTATACAGGAATGGTCTTTAATTCTTTTACAATAAAGTATCGCTATTTTGGACATAATAATATTCTCCTTTCTATAATATATAGGTTTAAGCGACGACGGCTACAAGTTTGCCGACGTCATTATCAATTTCTATCCTTGTAACCGCTACGGATTTATTGCAGTTACTAAAGAATTACTCCCGGTCCAAAGTTTTTTCTGACTTTTTTTTGAGTCTTCCAAACGGCAATTTTACCAATCAATCTCTTTAGCGGATAACTCTTTTTAAGTAAATCTGTTCTATTTACCCCGTCAATTTTCCGAATGAGGTCATAGAAAGCATTAGCAGTAGGCTCTAACCTTTCATAACAAATATTTTCTATACGATCTTCGTCTACCAACAAATAGACAGGGTTGCTAATATAGTTAAATACCGGCGCTCCGGCTTCAAAAAAATCTCCGCCGTCAGTCGGAGGATATTCTCCCAAAGGACCAGAGGCGGGCAAAAATAAAGTAGGCATAAGTCCGTAACGTTTAATCGCATCTGTGGCAAGTTTTACCGCCAATTTATTATAAGGGACAAAAAGTCCGCCGGGTTCGGGCAAACCTGTTAACTCTAACTTGCCTTCGCTATTTTCTTTAGCTTCCATTGCTATATGTTCAATATGTATGGCTGCAACGGTCTTATCCACAATTTTTGGGAATTGCTCGATAAATTTCCTGGTTCCAATCGAGCCGTAGAAGTGCCCCGCTGTTGCTATAAAAATGATAGTTTTTTTTGGCTTTACTTTCTGTTTAACCATGTTGTCGGCAAGCGCCATAACTACCGCCATACCTGACGCATCTTCCACTGCCCCGCCAAACGGGGCGTCGTGATGGCAGCCAACAATGATATACTCGTCGCTTTCTCCCTGAATTTCGCCAATAATATTATTTGTGATAGTTTTGTTAGTCTCGCCGTTTAAAATAAACGAAATGCTCTCTCGTTTTTGTGCCATGTCTCGAACCAAATCGCCTTCGTCTCGACCAAGCCAAAATCCTGGAATTGTCTTATCTAAAATACGGTTTTTTTCCTTAAAACCATAAGGAGCATAATAAGAATTATGACCTCCCGGCTGATTACATAAAATGCCTATAAAACCTATCGCCCCCTCTGTTTCATTGCTTTTTCATAAACATGCCATCCCGGTCTAATCCAAGTCGCTTCATGTAAAGGATTATTGCCTATTCTCTTTTCGGGGTCATAAACAGTAAGAGCTAACTTGGATAGCTGACTGCCTTCCAACATCGGAAAGTTAAAATCAACAACGGGTATCTTGCCTTTAAAATTGACATTTTTTAAATCGTCAAGCTTTCCTTCTCTTAGATATAGCAATTCGCCTTTAACTTCGTCTGCTCCGGTAAATGCGGTATATGGAATGTAATGGGAACTAATTGTAGTTCCTTCTCTATTTTTTAAAGACCATTCCGTTGCGTCCCAAGAAGTAATATTAATTGGTTGCTTTGTTACATTTTGCAGACCAATTTTCTCAAATTGCTTTTCTATATAGTTTTCCGCCTTTAGTCCGGCAGGCTGCCCCGGTCTTCTAATTCCAAAAGAAACCATTTCGTTAATCCAATTTTCCATTTTCTTTCTGTTCATGTTAGGGAGGTATCCTTCCATTTTTAAATATTTCTTGCCGTAAATGATACTGTGATAAATTTCGTCTAAAACCGCTGCATAACAAAGTATTTTGTTCGTTTGTACGGCAAGAGATATTTAAATATAGGCTTATGAAACATAAGTTAAGTATTAAAATTTGATCAAAACGGAAAAAACAGGCAAAATAATAATTTATGGAATACTTATAATATATAAGTTCCCGTGCCGACGGCTATAAGTTTGCCGACGTCATTATTCAGTTCGATTCTTGTAACCGCAATTTTGTTGCCCGCCCTTAAAGTATAGCCGGAGGCTATAAACCAATCGCCGTATCCGGGTCGCAGATAATCTACTCTTAAATCTACCGTGCCTAATCCGGAAAATTTTTTTTGTTGCGCTTCTATCGTTTGTTCCATGTTTTTTTTATAAAAGCTTATAAATGCCGCCATTCCTCCGGTTACGTCTATAATGGATGAAATTACTCCGCCATGAAGGGTTTTTTTTATATAATTTCCTACAAACTCATCCTTCATTTTGATTTTAATTTTTATATTATCATCAGCTATGGAGTCTACCGTTATTCCAAGCAGTTTATTAAAAGGAATTTTTTCGTTTACCACCTTATAAATAAGAGAAAAAAAATCCGAATTTTCTATTGAGATACTCATAATAAATCTCCGAAAGACAATTTTTGCTCGTTTTTGGCATTATGCTCAAAAACAAGCAAAAACTTTTGTTATGCGACTATTTTTAATTTAAATATAAAAAAAAGGGAGCGTGCAAAGTTTTTTGCGTATTACTTTGAAATTAAATGATTAGTAAGTTATTCAACAAGCTTTTTTAAATATTCGTAATTTTGCGTTAACGCTCCGTTATATACTATTACCGCCTTTTTTATTTCGGAACATAAGCCGGATTCTTCCAAGCTTGAGCCGTAATTCGCCTCCAATATATTTTGAATAAACGGAGATAGGCTGGAGCTAAAAAAGGTAGAGGAATCTTTTGGCACTTCGCAGGGAAGATTATCAACCGCCAATACCAAAACCCCATCTCCTTTAACTCCGTCCGTAACGGTTTTATCAATGGGATTGCATATAAAAGAAGGCGAGCCGGAGTCAGTAGATTTAACGGTGCATTCAATAGAACCGTTTAAATCGCATGTAATGTCGGCTATTCCGCATAATTTAGGATTTTCGGAAGTTTCATAAAGCTTTTTTAAAGCGTCCCATGTAACGAAGCGGGGATATCTTGTTTCCCAATAAATAGCGTTTATCAAGATTGTAACGCAAGGAAGATATTTTTCAAATACGCTTGAGTAATTGCCCGGATTTTCATAATAATCTTGAAGATTGAAACTTTTGCCTGTTTTTGTTTTTACAATATCCTTTTCTTTAAAAACGCATACATATATTTTATTATTATCTTTGTTTTTTTCGGCGATCTCTTTTAAAGCTTCCGGTTCGATATATTCTACGGGAAGGTTGTTTAAAATGGACTGCGCCCCTTTTGATACGTTGCCGTAACCTAAAATCCCTATAATAACAGGAGAAATCTTTGAAGATATTCCATCTTTTTTTATTTTTTCTCCGATAAGCTTCATATTTTTTTTGGCATCTGCTACCGATTTATATTCATGAGCCTTTTTGCATTCCGAAAAAGGAGTTTTTATTCCTTTATGTTCCCAGTATTCGCCCATAAGCGATAATATATCGATAGCTCCCGCGTCTCCCGCAAAATTGCCGAAATATACAAGTCTTCGTTTTTTATTGTCTGTTATTTTTTCGTAATCTATTAGTGTTGAACCGGATGCGATAACTTTTTTCAACAAAGGCATTCCGCTTTTTTGTCCCTTGATAGTGTGAGAAAAGAAAATATATGTTTTATTGTTAAGTATTTTTTCTTCCGGAATTTCTTTTACTCCGAGAATCACATCGCCTGAAGTCATATCTTCGCATAATAAGGCGCCGGCTTCCTGATATTTTTCCTCTTTAAAAAAACGTTTCGGAGATTTTTCAATATAAGCTTGCGCTCCGGTTTTATCTATAATTTTTTTTAAATCATCAGGGACTATGGCGCTTCTTCGCTCCCACTCGTTTTTATCTTCGGCTCGTATTAATAATGATTTCATCTTATTTAATCCTTTATCGTCAGTATTTTAAACTATTTTTTTTTTTGTTTCGGTAAATTTTATATCCATAGTTTCCAATTCGTTAAGAACAGGCTCGTATATTTGAGGTAAAACAGGTATGTGAACTCCGGTTAAATCGATTTTATTTTCGGCTATTAATTTGACCCCTATTGCGGCCGGAAGACCTACTGTTCGAGCCATTGCGCTATCGCCGCCTTTAATTCCGATTGCCGATAGAGTTGAAGCGATTTGCTCTTTTTTATTAGGATATTCGGCAATGAATTCATGATGCTGAACAAGCAGATCCGTATCATCTTTTTGCGCGGACAACTTCTGTTTTAAAATATGCGCAAACATATCAAATGCGGTTCCGGAAGCTAAAGGCAGTTTTTCTTTGCTTAAAAGCCCCAGCCACTCTATCTTTTTTATTATAACCGAATGATCGACAACTCCCAAAAATGCGGCGAGATCCTTTTTCAAATCGGAAGCTGACCCGTTTATAATATCTGTAATAACCTCATAAGGCGACATTGCGCTTAAATCGAATTTTTTATTGCTATCTAACAGGTTAAGCCTCTTTAAACAGTCCCAAGTTTCGCAATGTCCAGGATTTCTTAAGGTTCCTCTGTAGATGCTTTTAGCATTTTTTATATTATAAATATCAAGATAAGGAACCGAGTCTCTATTTACATAAGCCTCGAAAACTCCAATGTTCGGGATTTCCAAAAACCAATAATGCCGGAAAAGCTCTTTTGAAGAAACTTTAATAATTTGTCCGTCTTTTAAATATTGTCCGTCATTATTTGCGGCAAGCATAGCCCCTTCCGGGTTCCAAGAAAATTTATAGCCCATAGGGTTTGTATTGCTTTCCAAAGAGGGAAGCCCGCCGCAGTAAGAATAGAAGCTTGTTATTTCGCCGCCGGCTTTTTTTACGGAGTTAATAACCTTCATAGCAGCCATATGATCAAGCCCCGGATCGACTCCTATTTCATTTAAAAAGATCAGCCCTTTTTCTTTTGCTTCCGAATCAAAAGACTGCATCTCCTCTTTTACATAAGATGCCGTAACAAGATGTTTTTTATGCTCCAAGCATAATTTTGCCACAATAGGATGCAATGTCCATGGCAAAAGACTTACTACTATATCCGAAGCGGCAACCTCTTTATTAAGAGCCTCTTTATCCTTAACGTTAAGCGTTATGGCGCGGCTGTTTGGGCGGTTATCTGTAAGTTTTTCCGCTTTATCTATAAATTCGTCCGCAACGGTTAGGTTTATATTCGGCTGCTTGAGCAGATAGCGCGCCATAGGACCCGCAACCAAGCCTGCTCCGAGCAACAGAATATTTTTGTCATTATTTTTATTTGTCATTTTTCACTCCTGTTTTACTTATTAATAAAAAAAATAAATATCTCTTCATTTCTATAAAATTCTATTTATAACCGATGGTATTTATTGTATAAATCGGCATAAGGAATTATAAAATTTCGCTCCGACGAGCCTTGTGTTCCATTTTAACTTATTTTTTTGATTATCAGACAATTTATCCATATAGGAAAGTTTCGCTTTTTAGTCAATTAAATCCGTTTATCTTTATACGGTTTTATTAAGACTAAAGCTTGCCTTCCGAAACCAATTGACTGAAATATTCAAACGAACGGTTCCAAGTTTTTTCCGCCTCTTTAGAAAAACAGCATCCCGGCAGTTCTCTGCTTTTGAGGTGATATTTTAAACATTCGCAGCAGATTCCTTTTCTATCGCAGGGTTCATAAGTGCATTTACATTTTTCAAGATTCTTATCTTTATTACATTCCATTTTATTTTCTCCTTTATAAGACGATTTATATTATATCTTTTATAACGCCGACGGCGATCATAACGCCCGATAGTATCATAATTCCTCCGGCATAACGGTTAATTTTTTTAACGCTATTTTTTCCGTACAATATATTCCCGATATAACTTGCGCAATAAGCATATATGGTTAACGCCGCGCTTAAAACAAATATAACAACGAAAACTATCAGCGCTATTTCCTTTATATTTAATAGTTTAAGATTAATAAAGCCGGGTAGAAAACCGCAGTAAAATAGTATTGCTTTGGGATTTGACAAGGTTATTAAAAATCCGCTTGTTATATTTTTAAATCCGGTTTTTGTTTGTTGCGTCCGTTGCAATTCTGTTTCCGATATATTGGAAGTCCATATTTGCCAACCGAGTAAAAGAAGGTATGCTCCTCCGACAAGCTTAATTGCGATAAAAAAGTTTTCAAATGTTTCGGCTATAAACGAGAGTCCGAAAATTGCAAATAGAAGATAAATAACGTCGCCCGCAATAATGCCTATTACGACGCCCAGCGCGGGCATAAATCCGGAAGCTGTTGCGCGCGAGACCACGGCAAAAATTCCGGGTCCCGGACTTGCCGCAAAAACAGCTATGGCTATAGCCAAACTTATAAGCGAAACTATGTTCATTTTTTTTTATATATTATTGTAGATTCTAAATATTTTTAATTATATACTATTTTCAATTTGAATTCATATAATTAATTCCGTCTTTTCAGGTCTAATGCTATGATAATGGACTTCCATTAGAAAATTTTAAAACCAATTTGCAAATCAATTAAATGTCAATACATTAGGGTCTGTTGACAATTCATAAAGGTAGCCAAAGGAAAGCGCAAGCCAAAGCGAGCATAGCCTCGAAATTACGTTTCAATTTGTCATATCTTGTCGCTATAGCTCGGAAA
>JAFDMD010000099.1 GCA_019306185.1 Deltaproteobacteria bacterium | reverse complement strand
GCTTATATTTGCTATGGGAGAGAAAATAAAACCGTTGATAGATAAATATTTTAATACATTGGCGGTTATATTTGTTATCCTTTTAATATTAGGATTTGCCTTGATAAAATTTATACTCTAAGCAATTAAAATTTAATATAATAAAACAACGCAACTTGATTTTTTTACTTTGTTTGATAAATCTTTAAAAATAATTTTACAAACTAACATTAAAGCAACCTTTAAACCTTTTGAATATAAAAAAACTATGCAAAACTTAATGAAAGAATTAAAAAGCTTATTGCAAAAAGATAAGCGGATATGCGACGCAAACAGCAAGCTTTTAAAAAATAAAATTACCGAATTAACCTTAAAACATGACCAACCCCTTATAGACCTGCTTTTGTCGGATAAAAAAGCAAAAGAGCATTTTTTTATAGAAAAAAAATCTAAAGATCAAAATATTCTTATATTCGATAAAGATAAATTCATTAAATTCGTCAATAATAAAGAGTGGCTGCCTAACTCCTTTACAAGCTTTAAAAATAAAATAGGTTTAATCTCCGGCGACCGGTATTTAAAAAAAAAAGAAGATGTTGTTTTGGCATGGGCATATAAAGATTGCGTTCTTGAAGGCGGGCAGGATAAAGAAGACCAAAAACGAAACGAAATATTCTATAACGAAATACTTGCCCCAAACGAGATAGATAGACTTTTTGAACCCAAAGTTTTAACAAATTTTAAAAAATATGACTCCGCCGGAGAGCATAAAGTAGAGAATATAAACAATAACGATAATCTAATCATAAAAGGCAACAACCTGCTTGCGCTCCATTCCTTAGAAAAAAAATATCGCGGCAAAATAAAGCTAATCTACATAGACCCGCCTTATAATACCGGAAACGATAGCTTTCATTATAACGACAAGTTTAATCATTCTACATGGCTAACATTTATGAAAAATAGGCTTGAGGTTGCAAAAGAGCTTTTAAAAGATGACGGGGTTATTTTTGTTCAATGCGATGATAGCGAACAAGCTTATTTAAAGGTTTTGATGGATGGGGTTTTTAAAAGAGAAAATTTTGTAACCTGTTTTGTTTGGAACAAAAAAAATGTCGTGCAAAATGACGCTAAATTTTCATCTATAAACCATGAATATATTTTGAGCTATAGAAAAAGTAAAAGTCTTGTAAATTTCAATCTATTACCAAGAAATAAAAAAATGAATGCAAGATATTCTAATCCTGATAATGATTCAAGAGGGGATTAGACTAGCGTTGCATTGCAAGCAAAGAGTGGTTCCGAAGCTAATTTATATGAAGTAATATTTCCGAATGGAGTGTTTTGGAAACCTGTTGAGGGGACATACCCAAGATTAAATAAAGAATCTTTATTAAAAGCTTATGATGAAGGAAGATTATGGTTTGGAAAGAATGGAAAAAATGTCCCTCGTTTAAAAAAATATTTATCAGAAGTAAAACAAGGAATTATTACAAATAGTTTATGGCTTAATTCGGAAGTCGGTTCAACTCAAGGAGCAAAAGAAAATTTGAAAAAATTGATTGGGCAAAATATTTTTGAGACGCCCAAACCCGAAGCATTATTGCAAAAAATTATTCAAATCGGAACAAATGAAGGAGATATAATCCTTGATTACCATCTCGGCAGCGGGACAACCTGCGCAGTAGCTCATAAAATGGGCAGGCAGTATATAGGCATAGAACAGATGGATTATATCGAAAACATCACTTGCGAAAGACTTAAAAAAGTAATAGCCGGAGAGCAAGGCGGCATTTCAAAATCTGTAAATTGGCAAGGCGGCGGGTCATTCGTTTACATGGAGCTTAAAGAATGGAACCAAAAATACATGCAGGATATTCAAGAAGCAAATAATACTCAAACCCTTTTAAACATTTATGAACAAATGAAAAAAGAGGCGTTTTTTAGATACCAAATAGATATATCGAAATTTGACGACAACCAATTTTCCGAGCTATCTTTAAACGACCAAAAAAAAGTTTTATTCCAATGCCTCGATAAAAATCATCTTTACGTTAATATAAACGAAATAGAGGATACAACCTACAATATAAGCGCCGAAGAACAAAAATTAAATAAATCCTTTTATAAAAAAATATAAATCTTAAATTACAAAACCGGAATAAAAAGCTTACGGCAACCTTATGATAAAAAACTTTATACATAAAGGTTTGAAAAAATTCTTTACTACAGGCAGTAAAGCTGGTATTTATGCAAAACATGCAAAAAAAATCAGATTAATTTTATCTCAGCTTAATCAATCGAAAACAATACAAGATATGAATATTCCATCCCTTGCGTTACACAAATTAAAAGGAGCAAGAAAAAATATTTGGAGCGTTACGGTTCAAGCAAATTGGCGCATAACTTTTATATTTAAAAACGGCGACGCAAAAATAGTCAATTATGAAGATTATCATTAAAGTTAAATAAACATCTTTTACAAAACGAGGGTATTATGAAAATGCACAACCCGCCGCATCCCGGCGAAATATTAAAAGAATTATGGCTTAACCCCGTCAAAATAAGCATTACAGACGCCGCTAAATCAATCGGCGTAAGCCGTAAAACATTATCTAACATTATAAATAAAAAAAGCAGAATAACTCCGGAAACGGCAGTTCGTTTATCAATATCCATAGGAAGCAGTCCGGAAAGCTGGTTAGGGCATCAAACAGCTTATGATCTATGGCAGATCGAGCAACGAAAAGAAAAGCTTAATTCTTATCCCATATCTAAAATCGGCTTACAAAAATCGACTTTGTTATCCGTTTAACCTAACCGACCGGAATATAAAACATGTCAAACACTCAAACATTAGTTGAAGAATTAAATGTCGTTTCAAAGTTGAAACTCCTTAACCCGCATAAAAACCTGCCGGATTACGTCTTAAAAAATCTTAACCGGAAATTTGCAATAAGAGCATATCAAAAAGAGGCGATTGCCCGATTTATCTATTATTTAAGCGATTATCCCGATAAACAAATCCCCTATCATCTCCTTTTTAACATGGCTACCGGAAGCGGCAAAACGCTTTTAATGGCTGCTAACATCCTTTATCTTTATGAATTAGGATATAGAAATTTTATATTCTTTGTAAACAGCGTAAACATTATAGAAAAAACAAAGGCAAATTTTTTAGATAAATCCTCTTCCAAATATCTTTTTGCAGATCAAATAATCTTCAACCATAATCAAATATACATCAAAGAAACCGATAACTTTGAAGGAGTCAATCAGGATAATATCAACATCCTTTTTACTACCATTCAAGGCTTGCATACAAAATTAAACAACCCGCAAGAAAACGCGATTACCTTTGAAGAATTTGAAGATAAAAAAATAGTCTTTTTATCAGACGAAGCCCATCATATAAACGCTTTGACAAAAAACAAATTAGGCGTTGAAGAAAAAAAAAATAAAACAAGCTGGGAAAAAACCATAAACAAAGCATTTAAAAGCCATAATAAAAACATAATGCTTGAATATACCGCCACTATAGATTTATCTAACGAGGATATAAACAAAAAATATAAAGATAAAATCATCTATCAATACAACCTTAAAGAGTTTAGAGAAGATAAGTTTTCCAAAGACGTAAAAATCATAAGATCCGATTTAAAAATAGAAGATAGAGTTTTACAAGCAGTTATTTTAAGTCAATACAAAAGAAAAATAGCCGAAAAATATAAAATACCGCTTAAACCGGTTATCTTAATAAAATCTCAAAAAACCATAAACCAGTCTGAAAAAGCGCAAAAAAATTTTAACGAAATAATTGCAAACCTTAAAAAAAGCGATATAGAAAAAATTGAACAAAGCGATGATAACGGAACAATTAAAAAAGCCTTCGATTTTTTTAAAGCGAAAAAAATAACATATCAGAATCTAATCATAGAGTTAAAAGAGGATTTTTCGGAAGAAAAATGTATAGGCATTAATTCAAAAGATGACAGCGTTCAAAAACAAATTCAAGTCAATACTCTTGAAGAGGAAAATAACCAAACAAGAGTCATATTTACCGTAAACATGCTTAACGAAGGATGGGATGTTCTTAATCTGTACGATATAGTAAGACTCTACGAAACAAGAGACGCAAGAAATAAAAAAGCGGGCAAAATCACAATGGCGGAAGCCCAACTTATAGGAAGAGGCGCAAGATACTATCCCTTTAAAACAGAACAAGACCAAGATATATTTAAGCGCAAATACGACAACCAAATCAATAACGAATTAAGAATATTAGAACAGCTCCATTATCACAGCTTAAACGACTCCAGATACATTTCCGAACTAACCGACGAACTGGAAAAAACCGGCATTATTCCGGAAAAAGAAACAAGAAACATAGTAACCGTATCCATTAAAGACAAAATCAAGAAAACAGACTTCTGGCAAAACGGATCAATCTTTTATAACCGACAAAAAACAGATAATAGAAAACATATTAAAAGCATAAGCGGCATTACAAAAGAAACTATTTTTAAATATAAATTAAGAACAAATAAAACAACCGAAGAAAGCGCTTTTAAAAACGGCAAAAAAGAAAATAAACAGGAAGAAACAAAAATAAAATCGGTTAAATTAAATAAAATAGAAAAACATATCAATAGAAAAGCCCTTGATAAAATAAACTTTTATCAATTTTATAACCTTAAACAATTCTTTCCCAACCTTAATTCCATAGACCAATTTTTAACGTCTGATAATTATCTCGGCGAAATAGATATTGAAATAGACGGATTAAAAAAACAGCTTAACAACCTTGCCAATCAAGATAAATATGAAATCGCTATAAACATCTTTGAACAACTATCTAAAAAAATAGAGGCAAGCGCCACTCGATATATAGGAACAAAAAAATTTCAGGAACATTCCGTTTGCAATACGGTTGACGAAACAAAAACAAGCGAAATCTTAATAGGCGGCGAGGATAAAGAGTTTGGCAAGGCAATGAGCGAAACACAAAACGATAATTTGCGTCTATGCCTTAAAAATCTTGACTGGTATATGTATAATGAAAATTACGGGACTTCCGAAGAAAAACATCTTATTAAATTTATCAGTCAGGCTATAGACAATCTAAAAGAAAAATATAATAATATATATCTTTTAAGAAACGAAAAAATCAAAATATATAAATTCAAAGACGGCAAAGCGCTAAAGCCGGATTTTATACTCTTTTTAACAGATAAAAATACAAATAAGCCCCTATCTTGTCAAATCTTCATAGAACCAAAAGGATCCCATCTATTAAAAACCGATAAATGGAAAGAAGATTTTTTAAAACAGATACAAAATGAATGCGAAATATCCCCTTATCTATTGCAAACAAAAGAATATAAACTTATAGGATTGCCTCTTTATAACGAACAAAAAACCAAAAAAAATTTTAAAAAAATCTTTAACAAATCTTTAAAAATAAAATCCGAATAACTTACAACATATAATACAAGAAATAACGGCGGATAAGCCGAAAAAATATAAAAGGAGGCTACAGTGGCGACAAAATACAAAATACTTTTTCAACCTCATAACCAAGAAATAGAAGTAGAAGAAAATACAACCCTTATAAGAGCCGCGATGGAAGCTCAAATACACATAAACGCATCCTGCGGAGGCGAAGGAGTATGCGGTAAATGCAGAGTTATAATAGAACAAGGCATTGTAGAAGACGGCATATCCGAACAATTAGATAAAGAGGATATAGATAAAGGAATACGGCTTGCCTGCAAAATAAAAGTAAAAGACAACCTTTCCGTTCGCATACCAATCGAATCCGAAATAGACTCCAAAATACTCAATGCAGATTTCGGGCAAAGAAAAACCGCAAAAATAAAAGAGGAAGACTTCGAGCTGCTAAAAGAGGAAGGCAAATTTGTAAACCCCGTAGAAAAAAAATATCTTGAAATATCCCCGCCCAGAACTCAAGACAACATACCAGACATATCCAGACTTATAAACCATCTTAAAATCGAATGCGGCGAAACCAAAACCGAACCGGAACTATCAGTTATAAAAGAGGCTCCGGACGTACTAAGAGAAAGCGATTTTAAAGCGACCGTATCAATGATAAAACCTGTTAGAGACGAACGAAAAACAAAAATAGTAAAAATCCAGCCGCACAATACCGAAGCCGAAAACTACGGCATAGCAATAGACATAGGAACAACCACCGTATATCTTCAAATAATAGACCTTAATAACGGAAACGTTCTTTCTCAATACGGAGACTTCAACGGGCAAATCAGCTACGGCGAAGACGTTATATCAAGAATAGTAATTGCCGAAAAAGGCGGGCTCGAGAAACTATCCCAAGTTATTTTGGCTACAGTAAACCGACTTATAAAAAAAGCGGTTAAAAAAGCAAACATATCAAAAGACAACATATCTGCGGTAGCAATCGCCGGAAATACCGTAATGACCCACCTACTATTAGAAATCAATCCGAGATACATAAGACGCTCCCCTTACGTTCCGGCCGCTACAATACTTCCTCCCTTTAAAGCAAACCAAATAGGGATCGATCTTAAAGAACATACAACCGCCCTAATATATCCGGGAGTATCCAGCTATGTAGGCGGAGACATAATAGCCGGAGTGATGGGAGCCGGAATGTATTTATCCGAAAAATTAACCCTATTTATAGACATAGGAACAAACGCCGAAATAGTAATAGGAAACAAAGAATGGTTCGCGTGCGCCGCCTGCTCCGCGGGGCCCGCATTTGAAGGCGGAGGAATAAAATTCGGCATGAGAGCCGCAAAAGGCGCAATAGAAAATTTTTCCGTAAATCCCGCTACATTCGAACCCATGATATTAACCATAGGAGACGTAAAACCAAAAGGAATATGCGGCTCCGGACTCATAACAATAATAGCCGAAATGTTCTTAACCGGAATAATAAACGGCAGAGGCAAATTCGATAAAAACCTAAACCAAAAAAGAATACGGGAAAACAACGGAATATACGAATACGTTCTTGCATGGGCAAATCAAACCCAAATAAATAAAGATATAACCGTAACAGAAATAGACATAGAAAACCTAATAAGAGCAAAAGGAGCAATATACAGCGGCGCAATGACACTATTAAACGAAGTGGGCTTATCAGTATCCGATCTCGATAGAATAATAATTGCGGGAGGCTTCGGAAGTTTCATAGACCTTGAAAGAGCAATGACAATAGGCTTGCTGCCGGAAATAGACGCCGAAAAAGTTACCTTCATAGGAAACGGCTCCCTTCTCGGAGCAAAAATGACCCTATTAAACAACAACATAAGAAAAGAAGTGGTAAAAGTAACAAAAATGATGACAAACTTCGAGCTTTCCGAAACAGCGTCATACATGGATAACTATACCGCCGCCCTATTCTTACCCCATACCGATATAAACCTATTTCCGAAAATAAAAAAGAAAATGGCAAAAAACATTACATAAATTTCCGTTATCTTGACAAGCGTTATGTTTCTTTGTCATTTAGACGAGCGCGGCGAGGAGAAATCCCTTAATTAAATAATAAACAGAAAAAACAATTTGATCAAATTGCATAATTTTTTTAAACTTAATTCATACTATCTTGAATTATTGCGGGGCGCTAATAGAAGCGTGCGCGATAATCATAAAAACGTGCGCGATAATCATAAAAACGTGCGAGATAATCATAAAAACGCAAATGATAAAAGCTCCTTTATTTTTCAATCTTTGCATTGTAAAATATAAAAGAGACAAGAAACATTGCGACTTAATTATAAACATCTAAAATTAAACGATTAAGATAACTTAATCATAAAAAATAATAACCAAATTTTTAAGGATAAAAAAATGCAAGGACAAAACATAAAAAACTCAATAATAATAGGAATAGCTATAATAATAGCGGGGCTTATAACAGGAGCCGCAATATACACAAAAAATACGCCTCCTCCGCAGGAAAAAACCGAAGTTCAGCCTACGGACTTTAAAAAATTCGCGGAAGCCGCTGAAAAAGCAAAAGCGGAAGACTTTGAAGGCGCAACAAAACTACTTGCGGAATCCTACAACGAACGCTTACAAATAGTTTTAAAAAACAAACAGACAAACAAAAGACTATTAAAAACCTACGAAGATTCTCTTGCGGTAATAGAAACAGACGAAAAAATATTGGCAAGATATCTATTTGACATAGGCGGCATAAAAATAAAACAAAAAAAATATGCCGAAGCAAACGCCTACTATACCGAAGCCGTTAGGCTACATCCCGAAAACAGCATGTACATAAGCGGACTCGGATTAACCTTTAAAACCCTCGGTAGATTGAGCGAAGCTTTGGGATACTACGAAAAAGCCCTTAAAATAGATAAAAAAGCCTACGGCGAGAATACGGACACGGCAAGAGACCTAAACAACATAGCAGGAATATGGGACGCAAAACAGGACTATAAAAAAGCTTTGGAATACTATAAAAAAGCGGAAGCAATATTGGCAAAAAGCGTAGGAAAAGACAACCCCTTTATGGAAATTGTGGCAGGCAACATAAAAGGAATAAACCAAAAACTAAACGCTTCCAAACAACAACCTTCCGAGCAAAAAACGCCGAAAAAGAAACAATAAAATGGAACATATATTTACTAAGAATCCTAATAATGAAAAATGTCCGTTTTGTGATGAAATACTACAAGGATACCACTACTCACAGAGCGATATAGATTATTCCTGCCAAATTTGCGGGGATTTTTCGTTTAGATATAAAAATGGGGGTTATCCACGCTTTGACGATGCAGAGCTTCGCAAAATAACAGGTTTTACAGAAGATGAGCAAGACGATAAGCAAAAAAAAGAATATCAAAACATTAAAGCATTATTAAGTCATATAATAAGAACCAATTATAAAGAACATTATGAGATAAAATATCAACCTGTAAGAATATCTCCCGAATATATAAAAGATGTTATTAAAAACCAAACATTGCCAAAAACCCCTCAAGAACAAGGAGATAATTTAATCCTTTGGCTCGGCAATGAAACAAGAATAGGAGAAGAAATTCAGATAGCCTATAAAGAAACCCAAGCAATAATAGGCGCATATTCGGAAGATAATGTATCATACACTTTGAATTATTTAAAAAAAATCAATCTGATAGCTGCATTAACTATTATAAACGGCAATACAATGTATCCTAAACTTACCCCAAAAGGATGGGAGCATTTTAACGAGCTAAAAAAAGGAACCATTGAAAGCAAAAAAGTATTTATGGCAATGCAGTTTAAAGACGACGATGATTACGGGCTTGATGATATGTTTGAATTCTTTCAAGAGGCTGTAAAAAAAACAGGTTTTGAACTTTTTAGGGTAGATATGGAACCGAGAGCCGGTTCCATACCGGATCATATAGTAGCCGATATTGCAAGATCTAAATTTGTTATAGCAGATCTTACATATAAAAACCCTAACGTATATTGGGAAGCAGGTTATGCGGAAGCGTTAAATAAGCAAGTGATATATGCCTGCGAAAGGTCTTTTTTCGACGGCGAAAAAAGACCTTTTGATATACGCCATAAACGATCAGTAAAATGGGATAAAAACAAAATAGCCGAAGCCGCAAAAGAATTAAAAGGAGTAATACGAGGAACATTTCCTGCTATAGCCCAATTGGAAAACGGCAAAGAATAAAATAGTCAATACTGAAAAACTTACATTTTAAACGTAAACCTTTTTGCCAATATCTATTATTTATCGCTTTTTATTAAGAGATTTCTCCCCTTCAGGTCGAAATGACAGGCAAAAATAAAATTTATCAAAATAACAGAAAGTAATTTTTTTCCGTCTCTTCGCCGAGCGTTATTTTTGCTTGTCATTTCGACGAGCAAAGCGAGGAGAAATCCCTTAATTATTGCCTTCTAATCTTATCCTTTATTCCTTTGTACAAATCTTTTTGCGATTATGAGGATTTTATCTTAGGGTCTGTTGACATTTTCGGAATAACAGCTTGAAATACCATCGCAATCTCGTAAATTATTTTTTTTTACATATAAAAGTAATAACGAGATTGCGATGGTTCGATTAATGGT
>JAFDMD010000098.1 GCA_019306185.1 Deltaproteobacteria bacterium | reverse complement strand
TTTTCGGGTAAAATTAAATAACCGAGATACTCTTCATTGGGATAGTTTAATACAATCTTTAAAAGTTAATTCCATTGAAACGGTTGATTTAAATAAGCTTATTAAAAGCGTAAAGAACGATTTGAATAAAAGAATTTTAAAAATCGTAAATAATTTGAGCGATGACGGAGCTAACCTTAAAAATTTGCTTGAGAACTTTAAGGAATATATAAAAAAATCTCAAAATATTGTTAATGACAACGAAAAAAAGATGATCCTTGACGATATAGAACAGTTATTAAAGCATTGGCGTAATTACGCAAAAAAAACCGACAACAAATCGCTTGGACAATTTAAAAATTCAATTGCGTTAGGACAAACGGATCCTTTAACCCAACCCAAAGGAATAACGCTTAGCACAGTCCATACTATGAAAGGGCAAGAAACCGATATTATTTTTATAATCGGAGCGGACGACGAAACCTTTCCGGATTATAGAGCGATTGGAAACGAAGCTGATATGAAACAAGAGAAAAATAACTTATATGTAGCGTTTACCAGAGCAAAAAGATTTTTATATGTAAGTTATCCCAATAACCGAACAATGCCGTGGGGCGTTACTAAAGGTAGAAGACTGTCCAGATTTTTATAAAATAGCAATTAAAAAGCATGATTTTTAAAACAATAAAACAAATAAAATAATGCCAAAAACCAAAAACATTATGATAATGGCGGGCGAAACCTCCGGCGATATGCATGGCGCAAAGTTAGTTAAAGCAATGCTTGCAAAAAACCCAAAACTTAACTTTTACGGCATGGGAGGCGAAGCTTTAAAATCCGCCGGAGTAAAAAACATAATAGACGCATCTCAAATATCCATAGTAGGAATCGTCGAAATATTTTCAAAAATCTTCCAAATAATCAAAACTTATAGAAAAGCAAAAAAACTCTTAAAAGAAATCCGCCCAAACCTGCTTATATTAATAGATTTTCCCGAATTCAATCTTGCATTGGCAAAAACCGCAAAAAAACTCGGCATACCCGTATTATATTACATAAGCCCGCAAATATGGGCTTGGAGATCCGGCAGAGTAAAAAAAATTAAAAAACTTGTTAATCACATAGCCGTTATATTACCCTTTGAAGAAAAATTTTATAAAAAACATAACGTCCCCGCAACATACGTGGGGCATCCCTTACTCGATACAAATAAAAAATTTACAAACAAAATAGAAGAAAAAATAATAACAATAGGATTAATTCCCGGCTCCCGAGAAAAAGAGATAACAAACAACCTACCCGCAATATTAAAAGCCGCCGAAATAATCGGCAAAAAAAATAAAAGCATAAAATTCATCTACGCAATGGCTCCGGGGCTTAATATTAACAACATATCGACTCTTATAAAAGAGAATACAAAAACCATAAAAATTCAGATAGAAAAAAGCGGGATAGAAAAAGTTTTGGAAAAATCCAATTTTGTTATTGCCGGATCAGGCACCGCAACCTTGCAAACCGCTCTTTTTTCGGTTCCTATGGTCGTAATATATAAAACCTCTAAAATAAGCTACAATATTGCAAAAAAACTAATCAACGTTGATTACATAAGCTTGGTTAATCTTATAGCGGGAGAAAAAATAGTTCCCGAATTAATTCAAGATAAAGCAACCCCTTATAACATAGCAACAGAGGCTCAAAAAATATTAAACAATCCCCAACGCCTTCAAAAAACAAAAGAGAAACTTTTATCCCTACAAAAATTAATGGGAGAAAAAGGGGCGTCCCAAAAAGTCGGGGAAATAGCTTTTGAAATAATGGAAAAAAATAGTTAGGCAATGCAGAAAAAGCATAATACATATTGTAATTATTATAGATTTTAAGAAAGATAAGGTAATATATTTGCAAGGAATTAATATTTATCTTAATGTTTTCTTGCAAATATTAAGATAAAATCCTCATTATTAAAAAAAGGTTTTTAGTCGCAAAAAGATTTGTACAAAGGAACAAGGGATAATAAAGGGATTTCTCCTCGTTTCACTCGTCGAAATGACAAACAAAAACAACGCTTGGCGAAGAAACAACGGGGAAATAATTAAGGAGTTTCTTGCTTCGCTCTCAATGACAAACTTCTTATTCCAGACGAACATTTTTTCACCCTGTCATTTGGACAAACGTTATCTTTACCTGTCATTTCGACAAGCGCAGCGAGGAGAAATCCCTTAATAAAAAGCGATAAATAATAGATATTGGCAAAATCGTTTACGTTTAAAATGTAGGTTTTTCGGCGTCGACTAATTAATAAAATTGTTATAAGTTTTCCCCGTTTTTTTATTTTTGCGCAAAAAAGTTATTTTCTGCACAAAAAGTTGTTTTTTACGGGAAATTTTTATTTTTTGTCGAAAAATGAAGACCGTTTTTATCTCAAGAATTATTTTGTAGGATTTTATCTTGATATGTAAGGCGGCGGAAATAATTTCGGCGGATAACTTTGTAATTTATCCAATTTAGGCGTTGGATAACAATTTTTAATCCTCGACTTATTATTAATAAGCCTGCGGTTAAAAATTGTTATCCGCTTTGAACTTGAACAAACTACTTTGTTATCTGCCGAAATTTAAAGGGATTTCTCGCTGCGCTTGACACAACAATGGGGCAATGATTCAGGGATTTCTCCTCGCTTTGCTCGTCGAGATGACAAGCAAAAATAAAAGCCGTTAAAATGACGAGCAAAAAATACTCATAGAAATGAGAAGTAAAGATAACGCTTGGCAAAATGACGAGCAAAAATAATTTATGTTAAATTTTCTCTCTCATTTCGAACCAAAGGGAGAAATCCTTTTATTAGCGTCCCGTTGTTTCTTCGCCGAGCGTTGTTTTTGTTTGTCATCTCGACGAGTGAAACGAGGAGAAATCCCTGAATTACAATATGTATTATGCTTTTTCAATATCAACTAAAAAGAGATTATATAAAAAATAAGCAAATAATCATTGTTTCGGCGACAACCGCGGCTTTTAAACTACGGTTAAGTTATCGCCGAATATATGCTTTAAATACCATTTTGTTGTAGTGTCTAACGATTTTCCAAGGCAGATAAAAAGTTTTTCCTTATATTGTTCAATGTTTGTTAAAGTATTTTTTTTTATATCCGCATCTATACAAATAAGCGTCTCTTTAAATTTGTCCTTTACAAGCCAAATTCTGTTTTCTTTAAAGTTAAGTTTTTGGAGAGTATAATTAAGGGTAAATCCGTTTTTTAAAAGCGTTTCGTCAAATATTTCCCGTTCATCTTCAATCGGAATAAAAAGGGTTTTTTCTTTTTCGGCAATATATTTATCTAAAAGCTTTAAATTCTCCGCTTCTGTTTTTTTCGGATTCGGCGTAAAATATACGCGCGGGAAATTGGATTTTGAAAGTTTATAAACCTTAAAGCCTGTTTTATTATTATCTTTTATTAGGCTTTTCTTTTTTTCGTCCCGCTCTATTACTTTTTTGCAACGTTCGATTGTAATGTCGGATATTTTTTTATATCCCGCTTTATAAGCCTCTGTTTTTTCGCCGGTTAATTCCGGCAGTTGAACAAGTATAAATCTGCGGTCGCCTCCGTCCTCTTTGTTTAATTCCATTACCGCTTGAGCGGTTGTGCCGGAACCGGCGAAGAAGTCGAGGATAATTGAATCTTTTCCATTTACAATTTTAATTAAATATTTGATCAAACTTAAAGGTTTGGGAAAAGAAAATATTTTTATGTTAAAAATATCATATATTTCTTTGTTTCCATCTTCATTCATTCCTATCTCTTTGGGAAATTGTGTCGAGACCGCTTTAATAGAATCTTCGGAGCCATATTTTTTAAAAGCTTTTAACTTATCTTCACTTTCAAAAACTCTATATGCAGGAATAGAAATATTAAGAAAATCATAATCATCCGGAAAAACAATTTTCCCCTTTTTGTAATAATTTTTAAACGTGTCCTTTGTAATTCCCCATAATCTTTTTGGATTATATTTATATATTTTGCCTGTTTTAGGATCAATTAAATCAAATGCGGAATTAGGTCTGTCCGATTCTATTTTTTGCGTAGTTAAATCGGATAATCTCCATCTATCATTAGGATAATCATTTGTCTTATAATATTTTCTTTCATATAAGAGACCGGCGTAAAAATTTGATTTTGTATAACATAATATCCATTCAAAATCTTGAGAAATTCCAAACGGAACATCGCTTTTTGCCGTTCTCTTTTTCCATGGGAAATGAGCTACAAAATTCTCCTCTCCAAAAACCTCGTCGCAAACTTTTCTTAAATGATGGACTTCGTTATCGTCTATGGATATAAATATAACTCCGTCCTCTCTTAAAAGCTGCCTTGCAACAAGTAATCTCGGATATATCATATTTAACCATTTAGAATGATAACGTCCGTCCGATTCTCTGTTTGTATCGACCTTTATTCCGTTTTCGGTTGCTCCTATATGTTCCCAATAATCGCGGTTGCTTTCTTTCCAAGTGTCGGAATATATAAAATCGTTTCCGGTATTATAGGGCGGGTCTATGTATATACATTTTATTTTTTCTCGGTATCCGGCAAGAAGACATTTTAAGGTTTCAAGGTTTTCCCCTTCTATTATAATGTTGCCGTCTGCGTAATTGGGATTAACGCTTTTTTTTTCGTCGTAAAAAATCGCGGCTTTGCTTGGAGTAAAGGCTTTTCTTTTTGCGTCTGTTTTTCCGAACCATTTGAATTCAAAACGTTCCGTATCTTTTGCCAATTCCGGATTTATTATTTTTTTAAATTCGTCCGGATTAAGTTTTCCTTCTAACGTAAATATATCCGGAAACAGTTTTTTAAGCGTTAAAAGACGCTCTTTATTTATATTCGGGGTTTGCATAAGGCGTTTTTCTAATTTATCCATTATTATTTGCCTTTTTAATTTATACGGTTATAATTTATATTGCGGAGACGTAGCATGAGTCATTTCATATTAATCTGTTATTGTATTTATACGATTGTTATTTATGTTGCGGCGTTTATATTCTGTTTTTAAAGGTTTCGTATTCTTTAACAGGAGCTATATATTTTATTTTGGATTCTATTCCCAAAGCCTCGAAATGTTTTAACGCGCATTGTATTTTGTATATTTCGGTTTCTGTTAAGCTTTTTTTGTCGTTTAAATCGTTTGTAGCCTTTGTTTCTATTACAAAATAGTATTCTTCGCCCTTGTTTTCTCTTATTTTTTTCTTTTTTACAACTATGCCGAAATCCGGGTTGTACGCGCCGGCCGGAGTTTGAATAACGTAAAATTTCGGAAGTTTTAAAAAGCATACTATTTCCGGGTCGTTATCCGCTTTGTTTGCAAAGTTTTTTTCTATTTCGCTGTCGTATATTATATGATCGTAAACTCCTCGATTTTTAGACGGCTCTATTGTATCGACGCTTGTTTCTATGTATGGAGCGAACATATTCAGATCGAATTTTTCGCCGTTTAGGCTGTATTCCAAGCCTCGCGTCATCTCCTCTAATTCTATTATTTTTATTTTTTTTGAGGCTTCATATATAAAATAGGGCGGATTTTTAACGATTTGCTCTCTGTTTTTTACTTTTTGCATTATTTTAAAAACGGTAGGATAGGCAAGCGAGGTTTTTTCGCTTATCTCTTCGGCTATATCAAGAGATAAAAAGCCTGTTTTGATTTTTTTTTGTTGGCTTCCGAGATGCTCTGATAATATTGCGGTTTCCGAAATGCCGGTTATTCTGTTTAGGGATATTTCCGCTACATGATCTGGTATTACAATTTTATTTAAGGCGTCTGCGGAATTATTTATAAGATTTTCTTCGTCAAAGGATACAAGATAATCTGTTTTTTTAGATAATTTTTTCCAAAAGTTTTTAAAAGAATTTCCGTTAAAAAGTTTTTCGTTTCTATTGATTCTTTTTTTAGAGATATTTTCCCCTTTATGTTTATGTCTTGTTTCGGCTCCCGCCTCTTTTGTTCCGTAAATCTCTATAATTTCGGATTGATATTGAGTTGCAAAGGTTTCGTAAGTTTCGTTGGGGATTACGGTTAATAGGTTTATTTCGTTTTCCTCTTTTGTATCCGGAGCGTCGTAAACTCGTTCGCCGTTTTGATTAACCGATATGCGCAAGCCTCTGCCTATTTCCTGTCTTTTTTTTATTTCGCTGTAGCTATAATTTAATGTCGCTATATTAAAAACGTTCGGGTTGTCCCATCCTACTCCGAGAGCGGAATGAGAAAATATAAACTGAACCGGATTTTCAAAGCTTAAAAGCTTTTCCTTATCCTTTAATATTAGGTTGTAAAGCTCTTTGTTTGTAGCCATAGAACGATTGTTGTCCGTATAGTCTCCTTTTCCGGTTTTTGCAAAATAGTAGCCCTGTATTTTTTCAATCTCCTCTTTTTGCGGCTTTTTTTTATAAAAGTTAAAAAAAACCTTTTTATACTGCTCTTCAAAGGCTTTTTTTATTATTCCGTCCGGATTTATGTAGTTGTCAACCTTATCTATAAATATAAGAGAAAGAGGCTTTATTCCTTTTGGCTTAAGTTTTTCCTTTTTTCTGAAATGAGAATCTATAAGCCAATATAATTGTTCGTTAAATATTGCGTTATAATCTTTTGCCTGCATATTTTCGTATATTATTGCGCCGTTTGTAAACTTTACATAACCTTTTTCTCTTATTGGTTTTGCAATTCGTTCGATTATATAATTTTTATATATGATATTTTTTGTAATATCTTGAAGGTTGTCGTTTTTTTGAAGTTTTTTTGTATTTTTAAATTTAAAACCTGTTTTTAGCATATGCCATGCTTTTAACATTACTTTTGGCTCATGCTTTCCAAACTCCATTTTAAAAAGCTCTATTTTCATAGAGGCTTCGTCATTTTTTTCGGATACGGTTAAAACCTCTATTTTTTTAACTATGCCTTGCTTATAGCTTTCAAAAGGGGTTAGTCTGTAAATAAGATTTTTAACTGTTTTATGAGTTGCGGAATATCTGATTTTAACAAGCGGATTTAATTTTTTTATTCTTTTAACCGAGTTTTCGGTATCCATTCCTTCTTGAGGCTCGTCCATTACTATTATAGGGTTGGTTTTTGCTATGGCGTTTATGTAAGAGATATTAAAAAAAAGGTCTTCTCTTTTTTCCTGCGCAAGAATACGATCTTCCGTATTAAAAGACTGCAAGGTTATTACCATTACTTGCGGATGCTGTTCTTCCATAAAACTTGCAACCTTTGATAATCGTTTGCTTTGGTATTCAAAAAAGTTGGGTTTTACATTATAAATATCTTCAAGCTGCTTTTTAAATATCTCAAAAGTTTTTAATACCCCTTCTTTTATAGCTACGGAAGGAACAAGTATTATAAATTTGGTAAATCCGTAATTTTTAAAAAGTTCAAAAATAGTTTTTATATAAACAAGAGTTTTGCCGGTTCCGGTTTCCATTTCTACGCAAATATCGTTATCTTCCGAAATTTTTGCGGTATGTTCGGATAATCCGTTTTTTTTAACGATATCTTTAATATTTTTCTTAATATCTTTATTTGTCAACGAAACTATGTTTGCTCTTATTCCGTTTATGCAGGCATTATCGAAGTTATTTTTTTGCTGCCCTTTAAAAACCGATATAACCGATTCTATAGCCTCTTTCTGATATTCCAATTGTTCTAATTTTAATTTCATTTTTTTCATTTCATTTAATTTCATTTTTATAATAGATTTTTCTTAAATAGATATTTTTTCTTTTAATGTCTATAATAATTTTGCAAATAAAAACAAAACCCTTGACAATCCGCAAAAATTTATCAAAAAAGATTTCAACCACCCGGCAGGTTTTATCAAATTTTACAAAATAAAAGAGACTTATGCAGGCTATTAAAAAATATATAAATAAAATTATTTGCGGAGACTGCCTTCAAGTAATGAAATCAATCCCTTCCGAATCGATTGATTTGATAGTTACTTCGCCGCCGTATAATCTTAAAAATTCCACCGGCAACGGAATGAAATCGAATACCAAAAGCGGGAAATGGGCGGGAGCGGCGCTTCAAAACGGATATTCTCATCATAACGATTGTATGCCGCATAAAGAATATGTAGAATGGCAAAATAATTGTTTGTTAGAAATGTTCAGACTATTGAAAAATACAGGGGCAATATTTTACAATCATAAAAGACGAGTTCAAAACGGATTGATTCAGGATAGAGACGACATCTTAAAAGGTTTGCCCGTAAGACAAATAATAGTTTGGAAACGCAAAGGGGGCATTAATTTTAATCCCGGTTATTTTTTGCCTACTCATGAAGTGATTTATTTAATCCCAAAGCCTAATTTTAAATTGATAAAAGGGGCAAACGCATACGGAGACGTTTGGGAATTTACGCAGGAGATGAAAAACAAGCATCCCGCGCCTTTTCCTATTGCATTAATAGAAAGAATCGTTTTATCGACGGATGCGAAAATTATTTTGGATCCGTTTTCCGGTTCCGGAACAACTGCGGTAACGGCTATGGGATTAAAAAGAGATTATATAGGAATTGATATTTCGCCGGAATATTGCAAAATGGCTGAGGCAAGAATTGCGCGGAACAAAATTTGTAAAGAATATTAATTTGAAAAACGGAATCTGTTTGGATTAAAAGAAATTTCATAATGAATATTTATACAAAAAGAAATTTGATAAAAAGGTTTAACGAGATTGCAAATTCCGGCTGAATACAAAACAGACGAGCCGGAAATGGCGGGAGCATTGGCAATACGCTTGAAGATTTGCTTGGGATAGAGGAAAATAATCTTCCGCTTCCAAAATGTAAACGAGTGGGAATTAAAAGCGCAAAGACTTAATACAAGCTCTTTAATAATCTTATTTCATATTGAACCGTCTCCGAGAGCGTTAAAATTTATTCCGCAAATACTTTTGCCTAATTTCGGTTGGAAACATAAACAGGCGGGCAAAAAATATTCCGAAAACGAGAAAAGTTTCAGACAAACCATTAATGAAAAGTCGGCAAGCGATAGAGGTTTTTTGGAGGCAATTGAGACGGCGGATATTTTGATAGATTTTGACGCAAGAACCGGACATAATCACGGAACAAAATTTCGTATCAGACAAAATTGTTTGCCCGCTCTTTATGAAACCGTAAAAGATATTATATAATAAGTCGCAGACGCCTCTTGCCATAATAAAAACAAAACCCTTGACAATCCGCAAAAATTTATCAAAAAAGCTAACATCAATTATGAAAACAAAAAAAATCAATCTTCAAGGAATAGTTATCATCGTAGGAAACTACGGAAGCGGCAAAACCGAGGTTGCTTTGAATCTTGCCGCTTATGCAAAAAAAAACGGGATTGACGTATCCGTAGCGGACCTTGATCTGGTTAATCCGTATTTTAGAACAAGAGAAGCGATTAAGTTTTTATCCGATTTGGGAATAGCCTCGATACTGCCGGAAGACAAATATTTAAAAGCGGATCTTCCTATATTAACCCCTAAAGTTGCCGGAATATTAAGAAATCCAAGCCAACTTACAATATTAGACGTCGGAGGAGACGACGCCGGAGCGACGGTTCTGGGCGCTTTAACCGAACATTTATCGGGCAAAAAAATAAAAATGCTGCAAGTCGTTAATAACTACAGACCATTTACAAGAGACATAAAAGGCTGTTTGAAAATAAAAGAACAGATAGAAAGAACTTCTCGATTAAAAATAACCGGAATAATAGGCAACTCAAACCTTATGGAGCAGACCGAAATCGGGGATATATATAAAGGATACGAATTTGTAAAAACTTTGGCGGATAAAAGCGGCTTAACGCTGGAATTTATAACCTCTCCTACCGATCTTTTGAGCAAAATCAAACCGAAAAGTTTTTCATGCCCCATACTTTCTATAAAACGAGAGCTTAATTTTCCATGGCAGCGTTAGAGGGAAAAATATGAGAGTAAGACCTACTATTACAACTATTAAAAAGTTATTTGCGCTATCAGGAAATCAATGCGCATTTCCCGATTGTAAAGCTACATTCGTATTACCGGAAAGAGAAGAGAGTATAGCTGAAATATGTCATATCGAAGCGGCTGAACCCAAAGGAGAAAGATATAATTCTAATCAAACG
>JAFDMD010000012.1 GCA_019306185.1 Deltaproteobacteria bacterium | reverse complement strand
TATCTTCGGGCTTGACTATAAAGCCGGATTTAAACTTGAATTTTTTATTTTCTATATAATCGTTTCCATTTGAATTAGGCGATTTTTTAATATTTTGTTTCTGGTTATATAAAATATCAGGCAACTGCACATTCATTGCTTCGGCTATCGAATTAAGATTTATAAGGCTGATATTTCTTTTGCTAAGTTCGACATCGCTAATATAAGTTCTATCAAGATCGCATAGAAATCCGAGCTGTTCCTGTGAAATTTCTATTGAGTTTCTTATAGAGCGAATATTATTGCCTACGATTTTAAGTATTTTTTTATCTTTTTTCATAAAGAACAAAATATATATCTGTCGGCAATAAGGCTACGGACTATAAGTTACAATTATAATATTATAACAGGATATATCTTTTTTTAAAGGGTTTGTTTTGCTTATTTCTTGAGTAAAATAAAAATTTTTTATAAAAGAATATCAAAAAGGAGATAATAAATATATTGCTCCCTTTACGCAATAGGACGGAAATTTTTTTAAGGAGTATAAAATTATGACGGACAATATTTTAAAAGCCGCAAAACTTATTAAAGAACAAGGAAATGTTATTGCATTAACAGGAGCCGGAGTTTCCGTGGAAAGCGGAATTCCGCCTTTTAGGGGCAAAGGCGGGTTGTGGGAAAAATTTGATCCTATGGAGTACGCCGATATAGATAGTTTCAGGAAGAATCCTGAAAAAATATGGGATGTTTTTTTAATGGAAAAAAAGGCGACTATAGATAAAGCAAGACCTAACGACGCTCATAAAGGGCTTGCTTTGCTTGAAAGGATCGATCTGTTAAAAGGTATTATAACCTCGAATATAGACGGTCTTCATCAAGCGGCAGGCAGTATAAACGTGGTTGAATTTCACGGAAACCTTGCAACATATTCATGCATAGACTGCCATAAGATGTTTGGAAGTTCGACATTAAAATCGGATACGGGACCTCCCGTATGCGAATGCGGAGGATTTTTAAAACCGAATTGTATTTTTTTCGGCGAAGCTATAAATCCTATAGTTTTAAAAAGAGCCGAATATATGATTGCAAACTGTAAGGTTCTGCTTATTGCGGGAAGCTCTCTTGTGGTGGAGCCTTCCTCTTCGATACCGTTTGAAGCAAAATCTAACGGCGCAAAAATTATTGAAATCAATGCGGAGCCAACGGAAATGACCTCTTCCGTAACGGATATTTTTATACGGGCAAAAGCAGGCGAAACCCTGAATCAAATTATATATTTGATCAATAAGATGATAGTATCTTAATTTTTAAATATAACAAAGTAAGCGGACAAAGCGGGCTTATAACCGAAAAAATATTTTTCTTACAAATTTTAAGAAAAAATTAATCGCAAAAAGATTTGTACAAAGGAACAAAGGATAAGAACAGAGGCGCTAATTAAAGGATTTCTCCCTTCGGTCGAAATGACAAGCTTTTTATTCCGGACGAACATTTTTTCACCCTGTCATTTGGACAAACGTTATCTTTGCCTGTCATTTCGACGAGTGAAACGAGGAGAAATCCCTTAATAAAAAACTATAAATAATAGATATTAGCAAAACCGTTTACGTTTAAAATGCAGGCTTTTCAACGCCGACTAATAACGGTTTTTTAAAAGCAAACAATAAAAATTACCGTATTAGATAAAGCTTTTTATATTAAAGGCAAATATAAATAAAATAAAAATTATGATTAAAATATTAAACTTAAAACTTTCTCCTCCTTCGTTAAAGGATAACGTAGGTGACGCGGATAGGTTATTGGCGGGATTAAAAAAGGAGCTTAAAACCGACGATGTCAAGATTGATTTAAAGATGTTAAAAGCTCTTCCGAATATTTTACGACGATGTAATTATAAAATAAAAGCGGTTCTATCGGCGGGAAGAGACGGATTCGGATTGGTTAAGACAACGGAGGCAGACAAAAAAAGGGTTTTTGCCGGAATCGCCGTAGATTTGGGAACCACTATGATCGCTCTTGCTCTGATTAATTTGGAAACAAAAGAGGTTATGCAAAAAGTCTCTTTTATTAATCCGCAGGTTACAATAGCGGCGGATGTGCTTGCAAGAATTCATTATGCGGACAATGAAGAGGGGCGTAAAAAATTAAACAGGCTTGTTATAAACGGAATAAACAATAATATAAAAAAGCTTTCCGCTTCCGCTTCCATATTGCCGAAAGATATATATTGCTTGGCGATTGCGGGCAATACCGCTATGACTCATTTCTTTTTATCGCTTCCTACAAATTATCTGATAAGAGAGCCTTATATTCCGGCGGTTAATACTCCGCCTATTTTTAAAGCGGAAGAAATCGGGCTTGAATTAAACAAATTTGCCAATGTTTTTGTTTTTCCTAATATAGGAAGTTATTTCGGCGGCGATATTATTGCCGGAATTTTATTTGCCGGCATGCATGAAAAAAATGAGATTTCTATTTTTACGGATGTAGGAACCAACGCCGAAGTTGTTTTGGGAAATAAAGATTGGCTTATAGGATGCGCCGGCGCCGCAGGACCCGCTTTGGAAGGAGGCGCCGCAAAAATTGGAATGCAAGCGGGCGCCGGCGTAATAGACAAAGTTGTTATTAATAAAAATTCGGGGTTTAAAATTTCTACGATAGATAATCTGCCGCCTATAGGAATATGCGGTTCCGGGCTTATCGATCTTGCAGCGCAACTTTTTTTATATGGTTTTATTGATAAACGCGGCAAATTTGCAGATAGTGTATGCGCTGATCGTTTGATTATTAAAGATGAAATAAAACATCTTATAATAGTAAAAAAAGGGGACTGCGGCGCAAATAAGAATATTATGATAAGCGGTATAGATATTGATAATTTAATAAGGTCAAAAGCGGCTATGTTTACTATTTTGGAAACAATAACCAAAACGGTAGGAATAGATTTTGCCTCCTTATCCGACTTTTTTGTAGCCGGAACCTTCGGATATTTTATTAATCCGGAATCTGCAATTTCAATCGGCATGTTTCCGAATATTTCTATTGAAAAGTATAAGGCAATAGGGAACAGCTCTTTAAAAGGAGCGATTTTATTTTTAACAGATCCGAAACTTATTAAAACTGTGGATAAAATTCGGGATATGATTACATATTTGGAGCTTAACGTAAATCAGGAATTTATGAGCAGATTTTCCGGCGCAAAATTTTTGCCGCATACAGACGCTTATTTATAAAATAGTCGATACCGAAAAACCTATATTTTAAGCATAAACGATTTTACCAATAAAGGAATAAAAAGCCTGTCATTTCTCCTCGCTTCGCTCGAAATGACAAGAAAAAATTCCTGCTTGTTATTCCAAACCCTTATAGTTGTTTGCGTTTAAAGTTTGCCCGTTTGCGGCGTTGAAAAAATTTTTTTAATTCTCGCTCCATACGTTCCGGCGGTTAAAATTTTCTACTGCCTTGAACTCAAACACAATTTTTTGTTATACAAGTCAGCGCCGAAAAAGCATATTATATATTGAAGTTATTGCAAATTTTATGAAAAGCAACCTCCGCAAAAGTCGCAAGCAAAATTAAAAAAGAAAACGCCGCAAAATTATGTCCGTTGGCAACGCTTTAGAGATAATAAAACCTATTATTTTGAGCAAAGCGAAAGCTCCCTTTATTATTTCAACAAATGAAATTTATGCATAAAGCCCAAAATAATAGGTAGAAAAGGTTATATGAGAAAATTGAATTTAGATTTGTTTAATAGAAATTTGTTGGTAGCGGGGGCAGGATTTGAACCTACGACCTTCGGGTTATGAGCCCGACAAGCTACCAGACTGCTCCACCCCGCATCAACATTTGATTTTTGTTATTTAACCTTAATATATTTGCCTGTCAAGCTTCTTTTTTATAATATTATCAAAATATTTCGACTCTTTTTTCTCTTATCCGCATTATATCGACTTATAATTGCTTAATTACTTTTTAAAGGCTATCTCCCGCTGGGTAAATTTTCTTTTTCTTTTTTTTACGAACGCCCGATCGGTTTCCTCCTCTTTTAAGTCGTCGTCTATTTGTTGAATAAAAGGGGATATAACCCTTTCCGCAACCTTGCCGTAGATTCTTCGTTTTTTCCCGTAAGTAATATAAAGCGCTTCTTTTGCTCTTGTCATAGCAACGTATAAAAGTCTTTTCTCTTCGCTGTTGTCGCCATCTGATCGCCGAAAGCTTTTAAACGGCATATATCCGTCTTCGCAACCCGCTATAAATACCGTTGTAAATTCAAGCCCTTTTGCCGCATGCATTGTTATTAAAGTTACCTTTTCGGCAAGATCGTCGTAAAGGTCGGCATCTTTTAAGGATGCAATTTTTCGGAACAACATATTTATATTGTTATCGGATGTCTCTGCCGTTGCAAGCATTTTCTTATAGATTTGAATGCCGCTTTCCTTTGCTTTGATTTTCGTTTTTATTCCGTCTATATTTTTCAAGTATTCTATTTGTTCGTATAAGGATAATTTTTTTGCGGCTGTTATATATTCTTTTATCTTGCTAAAAAATTGACATAATTTCAACTGATCCGCATTTTTAATATCGGCTATAGGGTAAATTTTTGCCGCTTCCATAGCTTCGCTCGGCGGAAGATTCTTTGCGTAGCTCCATTCTTTAAACTTTTCCAAAACGTTTTTTTTTATGTTCGGCTTTATAATTTTTTCTATATTTTCTATATCCGCATAGATTGCCGTTTGATATATTATTTTTAAAAAGGATAATATCTCTTTTATTCCTTCTTTGGATAATATTTCATCTTTTTGGGCTATCTGATAAGGGATTCCTCTTTTTTCAAATATTTCTACGATATTTTTTGCAAACGATTTGGTTCTGTATAAAACGGCAAAATCGGAAAAGCTCATTAAGCTTTTTTCGGATATTGCGGCGCGTCCGGTATCTATGGAAGAGTATCCGTATCCGCCTATCATGCTTTCTATTTTTGCCGCTATTGCCTCTATTTCGGCTTTTTCGGAATTTGCGCTTATTATTTTTATTTTCTCATCTTTTTCTTCGGAAGCGCTTTTTGATACAAGATTCGGGTTTTCAATAATTTGATTTGAGGCTTTTAATATATAGCTTGGAAAACGATAATTTTTTGTTAAAGTTAGCTCTTTTGCATTCGGAAAATCTTTTGTAAAATGTTTAAAATATGAGGCGTTTGCTCCTCTAAAACCGTAAATAGACTGGTTAGGGTCTCCTATCGCAACTATAAAATTTTCGCCTTTATCCGATATAATAGATTTTATTATTTGATATTCCCCTTTATTTATATCCTGATATTCGTCTATAAATATATATTTAAATTTTTTTCGGCATTCCTTTTTTATACGCTCGTTGTCGGTCAATATCTCGGCGGCATTTAATATAAGATCGTCAAAATCGTAACTTTTGTAAAACCGTAAAAGCTTTTGGTACTCTTTATATATTTCGGATAAGGATTCAGCGCTAATTCCTATCGCCTGTTTGCCAAGATCATTATCCGGTTTTAACAGATTTTGCTTTGCGCGGCTTATCAGATTAAGAATGTTTTCGGCGGACGGAATACTTTTTTCTTTTACGGAAGCTTTTTTTACAGCGTCCGCAATAATTTTTTTTCTCTCGTAATCGTTTATTATTTTATAATCTTTATTTTTCTCTATATTTTTTAAAAATTTAAAGCAAAAGGAATGAAACGTAAGAACGTCCGGCATTTTTTTCTCATTTATTGACGCGGATATTCTTTCTTTCATTTCATTTGCGGCTTTATCGGTAAATGTTATTGCAAGTATATTTTGGTGTGAAACTTTATTTTCGGTTATAAGTCGGATTATTTTTTCGGTTATTGTTCTTGTTTTGCCTGTTCCCGGCCCTGCAGTTATAAGAAGATTAATATTATCCCGCTCTACCGCTTTTTGCTGTAAGCTGTTTAACGCGTCGGTCTTTATATGTTTACAAAGATTTTTATCCTTTTTCTTCTCTTTTTTAAAAGAGGGCGCAATGGATTGTCCCTTTTTTTTCTCTTTTTTTTTCGCTTCTATTATAAAAAGACTTTTTTGTCGAAGCAGTCTTTTTCTCTCCTCTTCGTCGAATATTTTTATCCTACCGTACTCGCCGTCGTACCCGGGTATAAGAATAACTTTGTTATTTCTAACCTTTTCTATGGCGTCCGCCAATAGCGGAATGTTTGCCTTTTCTATATCCTCTTTTGTTAAGGCGTTTAATATTGAAAATTCGTCGCCCAGAGTTTCTATCGCTTTGTTATATGTTGAAATAACCTTTTTTGAACCCGCGCCTACTTGTACTATTTCGGATATTATATTTATAAGGGGTATTATGCAGCGATAAGAAGGAAATTCGCTTATGTCTCTTTGTTCGGTTATGTCGGCAAGATCGTTTACTCTGTGTAATACGCCCAGCGTAAGAGGCGCTCCGCATACGGGGCATAAGCAGTCGCCGCGTTTTGTATCGTTCGGATGAAGGCTTACCCCGCATTTTCTATGCCCGTCAAAATGGTATTTCCCCTCTTCCGGAAAAAATTCCAACGTTCCGAGAAATTTTTTTTTATCTCCGCTTTTCATAGCCTCTTTTATTTTTTGATATGTTTTTTCCGTATCAAAAAGGTTTGCTTCTCTTCCGAGTTTTCCCGGAGAATGAGCGTCCGAATTGGATATTAAGGTGTATTTGTCCAAATCGGAAACAAGTCTGTTCATAGCCGGATCCGATGACAAGCCGGTTTCAAGGGCAAATATATGTTCGGTCATATCTTCAAAGCATTCTTCTATGGAATCAAAACCGGATTTTGAGCCGAAAAGAGAAAACCATGGAGTCCATATATGAGCCGGAACCAAAAAGTTTTCTTTGCCTACTTCCAAAATTATTTCCAATAAATTTTTTGCGTCAAGCCCTAAAATAGGTCTGCCGTCCGATTTTATATTGCCTATTTTATCAAGGCGTCTGTTTATCTCTTTTGCCTGCGTAAGATCCTTAGCAAAGATTAGATTATGGTTTTTTCTTGTTTTGCCGTTCTTTTTATATATGGAGCTTATCTCGGAGGTTAATATAAATTTTACGTCTCGTTTGCAGTTTTGCGGAATATATATATCGCATTCCTTTTTTATATCCTCCCTTAAGGTTAAAAGTCCATTTTCGTCATAAATTAATTTTTCCTCTATTTCCGCAAACCATCCGGGATGAGTAAAATCGCCGGTTCCTACTATGTCTATACCTTTTTGAGAAGCGGATATATACAAGTTTTCCAGATCGAGATTTTTTGCCGTAGCCATAGAATATTTGGAGTGTATATGGAAGTCTGCTGTAAATTTCATCTTGGTTTCGGTTTCCTTTTTTATGCCTATAATTAGAGGCGAGCAAAAATATTGCCGCCGTTTATTTTTCAAGTCAAACAATAGGATTTATCAGCGTATCTTGCATTACTGCTTTACTATTTATTATGAATTGTTATTTTTTCTAAAAAATATCATGAAATAGGAATGGATTCAATATTTTAATATTAGAAAAATAAAATGGTATTCTTCTTTATGGATAGACAATTCGATTAGATATTTTGTTCTACTTTTTTTAAGAATATGTTAAGGTGAAAAATAAATTTTGTCAGATATGCTTTTACCATCTCGTAACGTATAAGTCATGGTAACATTTGAAAGGAGAAAAAATGATAAAATGTTTTCTTTCGCATAGTAGTAAAGATAAAAAATTATATATTGATATAGTGGCAAATAAGTTAAAAGCTGCTAACTGTATTTATGACGAATTTACATTTGAGACAGGCGAACGGACTTTAGATGAAATATTAAAAGGATTAAAGGATTCATCTCTTTTTGTAATATTTCTATCAGAAGCCGCTCTTCAATCCGAGTGGGTTAAAATTGAAATTATTAACGCTAAAAAAATGCTTGATGCAAAAGAAATTAAAAAAATATATCCGTTATTAATAGATCAAAATATAAATCACTATGACGAAAGAATCCCGCAATGGATGAAAGACGAATATAATTTAAAATATATCTCCAGACCAACGCTTACAGCAAAACGTATTTTACAAAGATTAAGAGAAATAAGTTGGGAAATTCATCCTGATTTAAAGGAGCAAAATAAAATTTTTGTAGGTCGCAATTCTTTAATCAATAAATTTGAAGAAAGAATTGACGATTTTGATATGAAAAAGCCTTCTTGTATAATCGCTTCCGGCATACCTTCAATCGGCAGGCGATCTCTTGTGCGACATTGCCTTTTAAAAACTAATATTTTAAAAGAATCATATCGTCCTTCCTTTATTTATCTTAACTCCCAAGAAAGCATAGAAGATTTAATAATAAAAATACATGATTTGGGTTTTTCAAAAGATGCAATTTTTTTTAATCTTATGTCAACTACCGTTCAAGATAAAACTAAACTGGCAATTGATTTGACTGATGATATTCAGAAAGCAAAAGATATTGTATTTATAATCGATAACGGCTGTATAGTTACTTTCGATCGACAAATTAACAGTTGGTTTATCGACATAATAGAGGCGATCGGCGATAAAGAGGCGCTTACTTTTTGTCTGATTTCAAAATTCAGACCCAACTTGCAGTTAACAAGACAATTAAAACATTTTTATTGTATGGAAACGCCTGAGCTAACCTTTAAAGAACGTAAAGGTTTGCTTAAAAGATATTCGGAGTTGGAGAAATTAGATTTATCCAAAGATGATTTGAGTTATTTTTCCAATTTATTAACAGGTTATCCGGAACAGGTTTTTTTTACGGTTCATCAGATTAAAGATGACGGACTGCCACATACAAAAAAAAAAGCGCATTTAATTGCAGAATATAATAGCATAAAGGTTCAACTTTTACTTTCCAAATGGGAGGACGATGAAAAGATATTGAATTTTTTAAGACTATTGTCCGATTTTGATTTTATAAGCTACGAGCTTGTATATGAAATAGTTAAGGATAATGAACTTATCAAAAAAGCTATAAAAATTTTTAGAGGCGTCGGCATTATTGAACTAATAGGAGCAAATAGCGAAAATATAAGGGTAATTGATAATGTAAGAGATTATATAAAACGTCAAAAACTTTCGCTTGATAAAAAATATAAAAAAAGATTATCCGATCATATCGAAAAATTTCTTACAACCTATAAAAACGAAGAAAAAGATTTGCCCGATTTTTTATATTCAATGCAAATGGCTCTTAAAAACGGAGAAACTATTGAGGAAAAATATTTATTACCCTCCCATTTTTTTAAAACTATAAAAGAATTATATGATCAAGAAAAAAAATATAATGAAGTAGTTAAGCTTGCCGACAGGGTTTTGAGTAATAATCAATTTTTAGATCCCAACTTTTTAAGAGATGTTAGATATTATCTTTGTCTTGCATTAGCAAGATTAAAAGATATTCGCTGCGTTAAAGAGGCTCACTCGTTTAAGGGGGCGCAGTTAAACTTTATTTTAGGCTTTTATTACAGATTAACAGGGCAATATAGTAAAGCAACTGAAAGACTTGAAGCCGCATTAAAGGAACAGCCTAAATTTGGACGGGCAAAAAGAGAGATTGTTTCGGTTTTTCAACATATAGGCGAATATGAATTAGCACATGAATATGCAAAACAAAACTATGAAAAAGACAAGTTAAATCCTTATCATATCCAAGCTTATTTAGCTTGTCTTTTAAAAGATTTGGATAACAAAACAAATAATAGTGAAACGATAAAAGAGTTACTGAATTCGCTTAACATGATTTCATCGGATGTAGCAAAAGAAATGTATTTAACCGGCAGCGCGGAGTATTTGGCTTTTCATAAACAGAATGAGGCTGAAGCTATTAATACTATTCAAGAAGCTAAAGATATATATCCAAATAGAATTTATCCGAAATTAATGAAATTTGATATTTATGTAAAATTTAATAATTCGGAAGGTATGCGTAAGGCTTTAAATGAAATTAAATCTATAGCGGATAAAACAGCCTATTTTAATAATTTTTATATAAGAAGAAAATGTATTCTAACGGCAAAGACAAAAGGATTTAAGGTTGCGAAATCTTACATGTCGCAAAATATGAGAAATTATCCGGAAAAGGCTAAAGAACGGTTTACAAAATTACTTTATAACTGCTCAAAAGAAACAAACGGAAAAACTTTTTAATCCGTAATATATCCCCATTTTTTAAATTGATCTTTCAATTCAGGCGCATCTTTAAAAGCTTGAAAATATAGATACTCAGGCGCTAAATCCGCGCCGTTTGGCCATACTATTGTATCGAGTTCTTTATCTACTTTTAATTCGGAAAAAATTCTTTTATCCTTTAAAGCTTCAAAAATTTCTCCAGTTAAACAATTTAAATCGGCTATTCCGATTTTTCCGTCGTTAAATGTAATTTTTACTCGGTAATCTTCCAAATATTCGGCATGTGTAATATGTAGCATAATAATATTACTCCAATGGTTTAATCTTTTTAATCATTTTTTTATTCCGGCATAATTCCCAATTTTTCATTAGTGCTTCTTTATGTCGGTTATGCCATTCCAATATTAATTTTAAAGCTCTTTCGGACATTTCCCCCTCAATTCTTCCCGTTTCAATATTTACCGTTATTTCATACTCTCCGTATTTTGCATGAAAATGGGGAGGCAAATGATCATTCCAGTACATTGAAATTACAATTCCGAAAAATCTGCTTATTACCGGCATTTTTCATTCTCCGTATAATAAGTCGATACTGAAAAACTTGCATTTTAAACGTAAACGGTTTTGCCAATACCTGTTATTTATCGCTTTTTATTAAGGGATTTCTCGCCGCGCTCGAAATGACAGGCAAAAATAAAATTTTTCAACCGACAAATCGTTTGCATAACATATATAACGAAAAAAGGTTTCTAAATCAAATTCCAAAAATTTAAAGCTTTGTTGTTATCGGCAATAACGGAAGCTTTGTTCGTTTTTTTCCGTCAAATTTTTTATAAGCGGCGGCTATCGCCGGCGCCGTTGGAATACAGGCTATTTCCCCAACCCCTTTTGCGCCGAACGGAGCGTCCGCATCATATATTTCGGTAGAAACTACCTCTATTTCCGGAATGTCGGAGGAGCGAGGCAGCCCGAGTTTTCCTAATTTGCTATTTATTATTTGGCCTTTATCCGTAGGAAGCGATTCGCCCAGCGCATAACCCAAACCCATTGCTATGCCCCCTTCAATTTGCCCTTCAAAAAGTTTTTTATTTACTACCTTGCCGCTATCGTGAACCGCCTTTATTTTTTTAATTTTACCTTGCTTGTTAAGTATCGCCAACTGAACCGCAAAGCTATAAGCAAAATGACTTATTACTTCTCCGGTAGAATCGGCGGGCGTGGTCCAATCGCATATATATTCCCCTTCATATGTTTTGCCCGCAAGCTCTTCCATACTATTTTTTTCCATATCTTTTTTAAGTTTATCCGCGGCGGACAGTAAAGCTTTTCCCGCAAGGAATGTGCCTCGGCTTGCAGTAGTGGATCCCCCGATAGTTTCATTTTCGGTGGCTACTATAACCTCTATATTTGAAGCCTCTTTTAATTGAAGGCGCTCGCATAACATTTGTATTAGAACCGTATCTATGCCTTGTCCCATTTCGCTCCATCCGTGTAAAATGCTTATTTTTCCATTTTTAGATATTTTAATTTTTACGCGGCTTATTTCCGGTATGCCGTTGCCTACCCCGCAGTTTTTAATGGCGCAGGCTATGCCGGCAAATTCTGCTTTTTTATATTCCTCTTTAAGCGTAAGCAAAGCTTTTTTTAAGCCGGCCTCTTTTCTTAGCTTATGCCCGCTTGTAACTGTCAAGCCTTTATCCAAAGCGTTTTTATATCTTATTTCCCATCTATCGAATTCCCCTTTTTCGCATAGCTGATCTATAAGACTCTCTATAGCGAAAGTAACCTGATTAACTCCGAAACCTCGCATTGCCCCGCATACGGGATTATTTGTATAAACGGCAATCGATTTTACGTCTATATTCGGAATATAGTATGCGCCTCCGGCATGGGTGGCGGCTCTATCCATAACCGGCCCGCCTATTGATGCGTAACCTCCTGTATCTCCTATAATTCTGGCATAAAGCCCCGTAAATTTACCCTTTTTGTCGGCGCCCAAACCGTATTCCATTTCCATCGGATGTCTTTTCGGATGCATTTTCATCGATTCAAAACGATTTAATTTTACTTTAACAGGCTTTTTAAGATGATAAGAAGCCAGCGCCGCATGTCCTTGAACCGTAAGGTCTTCTTTGCCGCCGAAAGCTCCGCCTGCCGCGATAAGTTTAATATTTACATTCTTTTCGGATATATTAAGCATTTTGGCTATCTGCTCTCTATCTTCATATATTCCCTGAGATTGAGAATAAACGGTTATTATATCGTTTTTATATGTTGCTATACAGCTTTCGGTCTCTAAAAATGCGTGCTCGATTCTTTGTGTCCGAAATGTTTCGGATACTACATATTCGGAGGCTTCAAAAACCCGCTTGAGGTCATTCCCGTAGCGAATGCTTGATTCTTTTAATATGTTTCCGTTCGGATGTATTTTTATAGCGCTTTTAAGCGCTTCTTTCGGATCCGTAATCGGATCATAAATTTTATATTCTACCTTTATCGATTTAACCGCTTCGCGCGCCTTTTCTTCCGATGCGGCTACTACGCAAGCTAACGCGTCTCCGATACAATGCGCAGTTTCCCCTTCGGCGATATAAACGGGCCAATCCTTTACTACAATTCCCAAGTATCTTTTGCCGGGTATATCATTAGCGGTTAAAACTTTTACCACTCCCTGCATAGATTCGGCGATGGAGATATTGACGGATAATATTTTTGCGCGAGGATGTTCGGTAAAGCATAACGCCCCGTAAAGCATCCCGTCAAACTCTATATCGTCCGTAAATTCTGATCTTCCAAGCGCTTTTTGCAAGCCTTTATATTTGGGCGAGGAAGCGCCGAAACCGTGTCGTTCAAAACTTATTTCTTTATTTTCTCTTATAGCTTTTGCGGCGAGAAGTATTGCGTCTATTATTTTTACATAACCCGTGCATCTGCATAAATTCGGTTTTATTGCTTTTATTACCTCTTCTCTGTTTGGAGTTGGATTTTTGTCTAATAATATTTTTGCGCGCGAAAGCATTCCCGGCGAACAGAAGCCACATTGAATTGCTCCGGATGCTACAAACGCTTTTCCCAAAGCAAGTTTTATTTTTTCCGGAAATCCGTCGAGGGTCAAAATTGTAGCGTTTTGAAGCTTTCCCATAGATACGGAACATGCAAGCTTTGCTTTGCCGTCTATTTCAACCAAACATGCTCCGCAGACGCCCTGACCGGAGCATCCGTCTTTTACGCTTTTTACTTTTTGTATATCTCTAATCCAGTTTATAAGTTTTAAATCTTTTGCGCCGGAATAGCTTATTTTTTTGCCGTTTAAAATAAAATTTATCATTATAAAATTCTCCCGGTTGTACTGTTATCTGCCGAAATCGGCAAAAATAATATTAATTTATTATATAAGAGTTGAAACAGATAGTCAATAAAGATAACTATTTGATTTTACAATATATATTTTTATATAAAACCTTTAAATTTCTACTCCTCTTAAAAATTTTATCATTAATAGGAGGTTACTACCTGATTTTATAATAAAAAAAAAACTTTAATGTGTGTAAGACCTTGACAAATATGAAATCTTTTATTATCTAAAAAACGTTTTACAAAAAAAACTCGGGAGATATTTTAAAATCATAAGAGGGTATTTAATGACTTATTTATACAATTTATCGAAAATAACGATTTTCAGTTTTATTTTGTTATTTATTTGCGGTTGTTTACAGCAGCCCGAAAGTTCCTATCATTCTTATTATAATAAAATTTACGGGGAAGAATTTTCCGAAGAGGAGCAAACTTTCCAAAATGCTCCGGAAGATATTGCCGGTAAATATGAAGATGTTGATTCGAGTATTAAATTGATATTTAACGATGCTTTTGAGCTCTGCGAAACCGCCGAACAATTATGGGAACAAGAAAAAGTTGAACAAGCTTTAAAAACTTTGGATAAAGCCTATGTTATTATAGACAAAATTAATTTGGAAGACAACCCGAAAGCCTCTCGCCAGAAAGAAGAGTTAAGCTTTTGGATATCAAAACGAATTATGGATATTTATTCCTCCAAAATGCCTGCCGAGCAACAATCTTACGCTCAAGAAAAAAGAAGCGTAATAACGATAAACATGAATAAGCATGTCCAAAAACAGATACATCTTTTGACCAAAGGCGCGTATAAAGATTTTTTTATAAGGGCTTACAAAAGAGCGGGCAAATATCGTCCTCAAATGGTAAAAATGTTAAGAGAGGCAGGCTTGCCGACGGAATTGTCTTGGCTTCCTCTTATAGAAAGCGGATTTAATGCTAAAGCCCTTTCGCCTGCAAAGGCTTTAGGCTTATGGCAGTTTATACCTTCAACCGGAAACAACTTCGGGCTTAAACGAAATACTTATATAGACGAAAGGCTTGACTTTATTAAATCGACGCAAGCGGCTATTTCTTATTTAACAAAACTTTACGAAATTTTCGGCGATTGGCCAATGGCGCTTGCGGCATATAATTGCGGCGAAGGACGACTTATTAGAATAATAGAAAAACAGCATATAAGCTATAATAATACTTTTTGGGGAATTTATACAAAACTGCCGCCCGAAACCGCAAAATATATTCCGAGATTTTTGGCTACCCTGCATATAATCCGCAACTCCGAGCGTTACGGATTAGACAGAGTGATTCAGGACCCTCCTCTTTTTTACGAAGTCGCTGTAGTTAACAAGCAGACTTCGCTAAAAAATATTGCAAAACTAATATCGGTACCGGAAAATGTTTTAAAAAATTTAAATCCCGCTTTAAGATATGGCGTTTTACCTCCTACAAAATATTCTTTAAGAACCCCTTTGGGAAAGAAAAATCTATTGATTGCCAATATAGGCAGTTTGCCCGTTTCCGGAATTCCTACAAAATGGAAAAAGAAAAATAAGCGGAAAATTATATATCATAAGGTGAAAAAAGGCGAAACCATCTCTACCATTGCAAGACGTTATAAAACAACCGTCAAAAGCATTAAAGGCGCTAACAATATCAAAAAAAACAACATGATATTTGCTAATATGAAGTTAAAGGTGCCAAGTTCCAAAGCGGTTTTTTATAAAAAATCTTCAAAAGGAGGCGGAACATTATTTTCATATAAAGTCAAACAAGGCGATTCTTTATGGAACCTTGCAAGACGTTACAAAACAACCGCAAAAAAAATACAAGCTATAAATAATCTATCGACAACCCTGTTATATATAGGACAAATTCTTAAAATAATGCCTAATAAATCATCATAATAAATCGCTTTTCAAATTTTTAAAATTATAAAAAGGTAGAGCCGTTCGACTTACAACGTTTCTACCTTTTTTGAGTTATAAACCTGTATTCTATATTTTCCAAAAGATGCTTTTTTCCCTTTAAGCAAACGCCTAGACATGCCAAAAAGGATTCCTTTTCTTTCAACGGTATAATATAGGTTTTGCCGCCGCACCGCATATAAATGCGAAGTTTGTTTTCTTCGGATACTTCGGATACCGCCTCGACATTATCTAATAATATATGCAAGTTTTTATACTTATATCTAAAAGCCCTTCTTACCATTAACAAGCTATCTAATTGCTTAAAAAATCTTTTTTTCTCCTTCAAGGGTATAATATAGGGCTTTTTTTTACCTATGGCAAATATATTTAGCGTTTCTGTTCTTGGATTTTCTATTGCCGATTCTATATTTTCCATAATCAGATCAAGACCTTTATAGCTATACGACAAGTCCTCCAACTCCTTAAATTTTTTATATAATATTTCTTCAACGGTTATTTCTCCTTTATTAATATCTGCCATTGCTAAATCTCCTTATTATAATTGCGTTCAATATTACCTATTTGGAATATAAATAAGCATATAATATTACGTTATGTCAACTATTTTTTATTGTTTTAATTGATTAATATTAATAATATACAAAATTATGTTAAAGATGAATCCAAAAGAAATGTATAAAACCGCTCTCCGACATTATATGCAAAAAGAAGGTTGGGGCGGAGAATATGTTACGGCTCTTAAAGCAAATATTTCGCAGCCTACCTTGAACAGAATAAAGCTGGGCAAGCGAACCGGCAAACATGACACTTTAGTCAAAATAGCAACGGCGTTGGATACCACTTATGAGGATATGCTTGCATTAGGGCGATATCTGATGTCCGGTCAAAACAAAAAAAAACAGATAGAAGTCTTCAGACTACTCCAGATTGCAAAAACAATTTTAGAATCAGGCGAAGAAGATATGGCGGAGATGCTAAAACAAAATATACTCAACACCTATAATATAATCAAAGACAAAACAGATGGCAACACAGGTCAACAAATAAAAAAAATAACGAAAAAAAATAAAGCGGTAAAAAAATAAAATTTTTATGGTTTATGCCGCTCATTGCTCATTAATGTCTTCTATTATTAATATCTTTTCATCTTCCATTAAATACTCCTTATATAAAAAATTCGCTTCGCTTGACGGAAGCGGAGGCGTTTGTTTATAAATTCTTATTACGCGTCGATATCAAAAATAGAATACTTTTTTTATATCGAAACTATTTATTGCATAAAAGCAAATAATTCTATAATAAATTTTTTTTATAAAAAGGGGTTTTCAAATTATGAGCAAAAAATATAGATTTGAAACGCTATGTCTCCATTCCTGCAATAATTCGGATTTGTTTGGAGATTCTACGGCGCCGCCGCTTCATAGAACCTCCGCTTTTATATTTAAAAATACAAAACATGCGGCGGATCTTTTTGCATTAAAAAAAAGCGGAAATATTTATAGTAGAATAAATAGTCCTACGCAGCAAATACTTGAAGAAAAGCTTGCTTCGTTGGAAGGCGGGGCCGCAGCGTTAGCGTTTTCTTCGGGAACGGCGGCGATCCATTATACTATTATTAATATATGTTCTACGGGCGACGAGATAATAGCGGCGAAAAATCTTTACGGCGGAACATATACTATGTTTGACGGCATACTTCCCCAGTTTGGAATTACCGTAAAATTTGTAAATCAGAACGATCCGAATAATTTTGAAAAAGCGATTACTTCCGAAACAAGAGGCATTTATATAGAAGCTATCGGCAACCCCTCCCTTGATTTTACGGACATAGAAGCGGTCGCCGGAATAGCCCGAAAGCATAACCTACCTCTGATAGTAGACGCCACTTTTGCCTCTCCATACCTATTGCAAAGTATCGAATACGGAGCGGATATTGTTCTACACTCCTTATCTAAATGGATAGGAGGGCATGGAACCGCAATAGGCGGAGCAGTTATAGACGCCGGAAAGTTTAATTGGAAAGATCCAAAATTTACGTTGTATAACAAACCGGACCCAAGCTATCATGACGTCAGATACGGGCATGATTTTAAAGAGCAAGATTGTCCGGCTTTTTCAATAAGAATGAGGCTTGTTCCTTTAAGAAATCTCGGCGCGTGCATATCGCCGGATAATGCGTGGATATTTTTACAAGGTCTTGAAACCCTTTCTATAAGAATGGAACGCCATTGTCAAAATGCTTTTGAAACCGCAAAATATCTTAAAAAACATCATAGCGTAAAATGGGTAAGATATCCGGGCTTAAAAGATGATCCGTCTTATCCTATAGCAAGCCGTTATTTAAAAAAAGGCTCCGGAGGCATGGTAGTATTCGGAATAAAAGGGGGAGAAAAAGCCGGAGCGCGGTTTATAGACAACCTTAAACTATTTTCTCATGCCGCAAACGTAGGAGACGCTAAGAGCCTGGCAATTCATCCCGCAACCTCCACTCATGCCCAATTAAGCCCGAAACAGCGAAAAGAAGGAGGAGTCGGCGATGATCTTGTGAGGCTTTCCATAGGCATAGAACATATTGACGATATTATAAAAGATATAAAACAGGCTTTGGAAAAAATATGAGCGATTATTCCAAGTTTAATAAAAAAAAAAATTCGGTAGGAATAATAAAAAAAAAACATGTTGTTTTTTCGGATAAAATCAAGCTCGAAAGCGGAATGCTATTCGGACCCATTTCGATAGCTTATGAAACTTATGGAACATTAAACTCCGACAAGAGCAACGCCATATTAATACTTCATGCTCTTACGGGGGATTCTCATGCCGCCGGCTACTATGACGAAAAAGATATAAAACCGGGATGGTGGGAATTTATGACAGGCCCGCTCAAAGGCATAGACACCGATAAATATTTTGTTATATGTTCTAATATAATAGGCGGTTGTATGGGGTCAACAGGGCCAAGTTCAATCGTTCCCGAAACTTCCGGCCATTACGCCACTAAATTTCCGTTAGTTACGCTGGGGGATATGGTAACCGCCCAAAAAAAGCTTATAGATTATCTTGGCATTAAAAAACTGATGGCGGTTGTAGGCGGTTCGTTAGGCGGAATGCAGGCGTTGACATGGTGCGTCAAATATCCAAAAATGGTTGTTTCGGCGATACTTTTGGCGACTACCGCAAGACATTCAGCTCTTGCCATCGCTTTTAACGAAGTTGCAAGACAAGCTATAATGGCTGATCCTCATTGGAACAACGGATACTATTATAGTAAAAAAAAGCCTAATGCAGGACTTGCCGTGGCTAGAATGATCGGACATATCACATACCTTTCGGATGAATCAATGCGCAAAAAATTCGGAAGGAGATTGCAGGATAAAAATAATGTATCCTTTAACTTCAATACCGATTTTCAGATTGAAAACTACCTTCATTATCAAAGCAAAAAATTTGTGAAACGTTTCGACGCAAACTCCTTTTTATACATAACAAAAGCGGCAGACTATTTTGATCTTGCAAAAGAATACGGCAACGATTCTTTGGTAATGGCATTTTCCAAAGCTCTTGCAAAATTTTTGGTTATATCCTTTACTTCGGATTGGCTATATCCTACCTATCAATCAAAACTTATGGTAAAAGCAATGAAAAAAAGCGGACTTGACGTAAGTTTTTGCGAAATAAAGGCAGGTTGGGGGCATGACGCTTTTTTACTTCCGTCCGAAAGATTTATTGAAATGGTTAAAAATTTTCTTAATAATACCTATAAGGAAATATAAAAAAATGCGTTACGATCTGGAAATAATAGCCTCCTGGATAAAAGAAAAATCAAAAGTGTTAGGGCTCGGATGCGGAGAGGGGGAGCTTCTTTATTTCCTTAAAAATAAAAAAAAATCTACTATTACCGGCATTGAAATAGACGAATCAAAAGTTGCCGTATGTATAGAAAAAGGATTAAGCGTTCTGCAAGGCGACATAAATGAAGAGGTTTTGGATTATCCGCCCAAGTCATTTGATTATGTCATTTTAAGCCGAACGCTTCAGCAAATATACAAACCCTTTGAATTAATCAATTCAATATTAAAAATAGGTAAAAAAGCTATAGTAAGTTTTCCTAATTTCAGCCATTGGACAATCCGAACTCAGTTAATGTTTTTAGGACGAGCTCCGGTTTCTAACCAGCTTCCTTACGAATGGTATAATACTCCGAATATAAGAGTAATAACCATAAAAGATTTTAGAAAATTTACTCGCAAGTTAAATCTGCATATTTTAAAAGAGACTGCCATAAATACCCAAAATGATGATAAAACCGGAAAAATAGTAAAATTATTTGCTAACATAAGGGGTAGTTACGGAATATTTTTAATAGAAAAAAAATAGCGCGGCTCGCCGCTTTATTTAACGGGACTTTTCGGATAGTTTCAATGATAGCGGAAAAAAATTTCATAAAAAAATATAAACTTATTAAGGAGTAAGATGAGCGTTAATAATTCAGCGAATAAAATACTTGAGGAGATTTACGAAATAAAAAAAAGACTCGGAAAAAAACTTCTTATATTAACACATCATTATCAGACGGACCAAATAGTTTCGCTTGGAAGTTTTGCGGGCGATTCCTTTGATCTTTCTCAAAAAGCGGCGTCCGATAAGGAAGCCGAATTTATTATTTTTTGCGGAGTTCATTTTATGGCGGAAAGCGCTGCAATATTGTCGGCTTCCAATCAAACCGTTCAGATTCCGGAAATTTCCGCCGGATGTCCGATGGCGGATATGGCGGATATTCAATCGGTTAAAAAAGCTTTTTCGCAACTTGAAGCAATAGTCGGAACAAAAACGACTACGCCGATAGTTTATATGAATTCAAGCGCTTTAATAAAAGCTTTTTGCGGGAAAAATAAAGGGCTTGTATGCACCTCCTCAAATGCGGATAAAGCTTTTGATTATGCTTTAAAAAGACGGGAGAAAATTTTTTTTTTTCCGGACGAACATCTTGGGAAAAACGCCGCCGATAAGCTTGGTATCGCTCCGGAGCTTGTAATATTGTGGGATAGCAATAAAAAGCTCGGAGGATATAAGGCGGAGGATATAAAAAAAGCAAAAGTAATAGTTTGGAACGGATACTGCCCTATTCATATTGATTTTACTACTTCTCAGATATTAAAAGCAAGGCGAGATTTTCCGGAAGCAAAAATAATCGTTCATCCGGAATGCCAGCGGGAAGTAGTAAAAATTTCGGACGCGTCCGGTTCTACCGCTTATATTATAGAGTATGTAAAAAATGCCGCAAAAAATTCCATAATATTTATAGGCACGGAGATAAATCTAATTAAAAGACTTGCTCGGCGGCATCCCGACAAAAAAATTATTCCTCTTTATGCGTCCGGTTGCAAAGATATGTTTAAAATAAATTTGAAAAATCTTCTTAAAACCCTTAAAAAACCGGGAGCATACAATCTAATTACTATCCCGGACGAGATAAAAAAGGATGCCAAAAAGGCTTTGGATAGGATGCTTACGCTAACGTAAGCAATATTTTAATTTAACAATTTTCCTCGTTTCGCTCGACGAGACCATGCGGTAAAAAAACCGCTTTCGGTCTCGTCGGGCGAAACGAAAAACCCCTCTATTATTTCCGTGTCCCCTGCATTTTTTTCATAATCATTTCTTTTTGCCGCTAAATATAAATTGATTGTAAAAGTATGCCATAAAAAATGCTTAAGAAAGGCTATATCCGAAGTTTATTTGCGTAGCGGCTCTTAACTCGGACATAGCCGAATTGATTTAAATCAGCATACGCTTATTACTCAATCCAACAAATCTTTTTAAATCATTTTATTGAAATCTATCTATATCTTTAGGCGTAAACTTGTTTCCGTTTATATTTTGATTAAAATTTGCTTGACAACTTGCGTCTCTATATTTAATTATTCTTATAATCTCCAACTAAATAGTTGATCCGGCTAATCGCTCTACTATTCGCTTTATTAAGCTGATACTCCTTTACTTCTCATATTCCGCCTACGGGGATTGTTAACAAAATCTTATAAAACTTAAAATGATTTCTTTGCATAGCGCTTTTATTCGTTTTTGCCGCCTATAAAATTTAAACGCCGCATTGCGTTTGAATTTTAAGCGTAATACGGAAAACAAACATTTTTGTCGCTATACAAGGGCGTTGCAATAAAGGTTTATTATATGCGCGATTCGCTTAACCCGTTTATATTTTTTGTGCTGTTTTATATAGGCATACATGCAGTAACATCCGGAAATACTCAATTTAGGGCTTTTGCTTCCGAGGCTAATGAGATATATACGGCGGAGGTGGCATCCTATTTAAGTAAAAAACATGTGTTAATTAGGGTCTCATTTTTAAAAGACCGAGGTTATCCTGCGGATTTTATAAAATTAAAATCATATGAAAAAGAAGGACCCACCTGGTATGTGGCGAATCTCGGATACTATCAGGATAGACAAAAAGCCAAAAAAATGGGACAAAGATACAAAGCCGAGTTTGCCTATCAGTCCTATATAATAAAATCGTATAATATAGACTTTTTAAAAGAAAGGTCCGGCGAGTTTAAACTAACGGATATTTCCGAAGCAGAGATTAAAAAAAAAGCGAACAACGGAATTATTTCGGATATAAAACCGGAAATCGAAGCAGTAAACAATACCTCCGCAAAACTTTATATGAAAGCGCCGGACGCCTCTGTTTTACTTAAGAGCGATAAGGCTTATATAGCGGAAATAGTATCTTATTTGGATAAAAAAGAGGCATTAAAGCAAGTCGGACTTTTAAGGGGAAAAGGCTATCCCGCGGATTTTATAAAATTAAAATCATCCGAAGAAGGAAAAATCGCTTGGTATGTAGTGCATCTCGGATATTATGCCGATAAAACAAAAGCAAAACATTCGGGAAATAAATATAAACTTGATTTTCCAAATCGATCCTATGTAATAAAATCATATAATTCCGATTTTTTAAAAAAAAGAGCCGGAGTATTTCAATCGGAAGATAAAACATCCGGCGATATTATTTCTGATATTGAAATTTGGACCGATAATATTGAAAGCAAATCCGAGTCCGCAAAAACGGGTCTTGATTTCTAAAAATTTTTATAACCGGACGACAGCCTAAACCATCTCGGTTAATACTTAAAAAAAGCGCTTAACGCATAGCCGTTTTAAAAATTAATGAATAAAATAGTAATATCCGCTTCAAGAAGAACCGACATACCCGCTTTCTATATGGATTGGTTTATCAAAAGAATCAAAATGGGATACTTTGAAACAACCAACCCTTACAACATGACTACAAGAAAAATTCCGGCAGTTCCGTCGAAAGTCCATACCATAATATTTTGGTCAAAAAATTTTTCCTATTTTTTAAAAAAAGACTTCGGGGAAAAATTAAAAAATCTCGGCTATAATCTTTTTTTTAATTTTACGCTAAATTCCGAATCAAAAATATTAGAGCCGAATATGCCCCCTTTATCGGAACGAATAAATCAATTAAAAAAGATATGTTTAAGGTTTGGTTCCGAAACCGTCGCTTGGAGATTTGATCCTATCTGTTTTTATAAAGATAAAAATAACAAAATATGGAATAATCTTAATGATTTTGCGCATATTGCAGAAACCGCTTATCAATTAAAAATTAAAAGATGCGTAACAAGCTTTGCGGATATATATTCAAAAGTAAAAAAAAGAGCTTCCGCTTTGCAAGATTTTTCCTTTATTGAAACGCCCCTTAAAAAGAAAAAAAAAATTCTTATAAGGATGAAAAAATATCTTTATCCGAAAAATATCTCTTTATGTATTTGCTGCGAAAAAGAGATATTAAATAATCTTCCCAAAGCCTGCGGCATAAAAAGCGCCTCCTGCGTTGACGCGAAACTTTTATCCGATTTATACGGCAAAGATATATCCTTAAAAAAAGATGCGGGGCAACGAGTAAAAGCGGGTTGCGGATGTTCAATCTCTTATGATATAGGCTCATATAAAATGCACCCATGTTTTAATAACTGCCTTTATTGTTATGCAAATGCGACGAATAAAAATCAGGCTCTTAAAAGGAAATAATCAAAAAATTGCTCGCTTTGTTTGACAAAACAAAATTTTTTTTTGCCTGTTATTTTAACATAAGTTATTTTTGCTTCTCATTTCGACGAGCAAAGCGAGAAGAAATCCCTTGATAAAAAGCGATAAATAATAGATATCGGCAAAGCCGTTTACGCTTAAAATACAAATTTTTCAGCATCGACTAATTATTATCAACTTTAAGAAAGATAAGGTAAAATATTTGTAAAGAATTAATATTACATTTAACATTTTCTTGCAAATATTAAGAGGAAAAAAGGCTACGGCGGGGTTTATTTGTTTGCTTCTCTTGCGTCTATGAAACAAGCGAAGCAAACAAACTCCGTCGTAGCCGACAGCTCGAGCGCTTATGCCTTATTAAATTTTTCAGTATCGACTATTTAAAGAATTATTTTTTTTTATCGTCGCAAACGTACAACCTAAAAGCTATAACTTAAACTTTCAATCGAGGACATATGACGCAAAAGCTCAAAATAGGCGCGGTCCAAATAAATTCCCCTTTAATTATGGCTCCGCTTGCAGGAATTACAAACCTTCCATTCAGACTCATTGTAAAAGAGGCGGGCTGCGGGTTAGTATATTCCGAAATGGTCAGCTCATACGCTTTGGTTTATCAATCTAAAAAAACCTTTGAAATGCTTAAAAGCTGCAAGGCGGAAAAGCCCTTAACAATTCAAATATTCGGCTCCGATCCGTTTATTATGGCAAAAGCGGCTTCAATAGTCGAAGCAAGCGGAGCGGATATAATAGATATTAATTTTGGTTGTTCCGTAAAAAAAATATTAAAATCAGGCTCCGGCGCAGCTTTAATGCAAGAGCCGCTTAAAGCTCGGGCGATTATGTCCGCAGTAAAAAATGCGGTATCCATACCGGTTACAATAAAAATCAGATCAGGCTGGACACAAGACGGCTATCAGGCTAAAGAAATAGCAAAAATCGCCCAAGATTGCGGGATAAGCGGCATAGCAATCCATCCCAGAACCGTTAAACAGGCTTTTAAAGGAAAATCGGATTGGAATATAATAACTGCGGTAAAAAAAACAGCGTCAATCCCTATAATAGGAAACGGGGATATTGTAACTCATAACGACGCTATAAACATGATGAAAACAACCAAAGCGGATTTTATTATGATAGGAAGAGCCGCTATAGGCAACCCGCTTATTTTTCAGGCTATAAACAGCGCGCTTAAAGGAGAAGCCATACCCTCTTTTAACATAGATAAACATTTCGATATTATGATAAAATATTTTGCCGAATCGGTTAAATATTCGGGGGAAACAAAAGCTTCGCTTATGATGAGAAGCAGGCTTTGCAAGTTTGTAAAAGGAATGCCTTACGGAGCGGATTTTAAAGAAAAAATAAAATTGACCGCATCCGAAAAAGACGGGATCAAGATAATTGAAGAATATAGAGACATTTTAAAAAAATATAATAACAAAAAATCAGATAAATTTAATATTGACAAGACAGGAGCGCTACTATAGGTTACTTGGAAAAAACAGGGCTATTCTACTCAACCTATATATAGCTTAATTTTATTTTACAAATAAAGGAGTATTTTTATGACAAAAGCCGAACTTATAGAAAAAGTGGCTAAAGATGCGGAAATTTCTAAAACTGCAGCAACTGCCGCTTTAAATTCTTTTATAGGCGGTATAATGCAAGCGTTAAAAAAGAAAGATGGAAAAGTTACGCTTGTAGGATTCGGAACGTTTGCAAAAGTAAGAAGAAAAGCGCGTAACGGACGCAACCCGCAAACAGGCGAAACAATTAAAATTAAAGCTAAAAATGTAGTAAAATTCAAACCCGGAAAAAAATTAGCCGAGTTGGTTGAATAAAAAAATATAAATGAATAATATCCGAAGCTAAAAGAGATGCGTACCTTTTAGTTTCGGTTATTGTTTATACCTTTCGTTTCCTCCCGTTCCTTATAATTTACTATTTTTTTAGCAAATCAATATACTCCTTTTCGGAAAGCGCGCTTATGTTAAGTTTTTTTGCCTTATTTAATTTAGAGACGCCCGCGTCTTTGCCGTATATAAGCCAGTCTGTATTTTTAGCTATAGCCGCTTGAATCGTAGCGCCCAACTTCCTTGCTTTAATCTGCATATCTACTCTTGTTCCGGCTTCCATTTTACCCGTAAATATAATACGTTTTCCGGCAATAGGCGAAGTTTTGCTTCTGATTTCCGAAGCCTTCGGAGTCTTTTCAAGATTAAAACCTAAAGCGAGCATGTAATTTAAATCGTCTGATATTCTCCTTATCCCTCTATCTATAGATAGACTCGTAATAGGCCCGAACCCTTCTATATTTTCAATAAATTCGGCGGTTGCTTCGGAAATCTTTTCAAGACTTATATAAGAAAGCAGCTTAACGCTTTCTCCTATTCCAAGATTAATAACGCCGAAAGCCGCAAGAAAACGCCAGTCTTCTATTTTTTTTTTTCGGCTTGTTATAAGAGAAAGTATAAGATTTTTAGATTGAACCGGTCCAAAGTCAATATTAACAAGGTCGATTTCTCTCAAGGAATATATTTTTTTTATATTATCGTAACCGGCTTTAACAAGCTTCCGAACGGTTTTAATCCCAAACCAATCCGCATTTCCTAAAGTTTTAAACCAATGGACTATTCTTTGTTCTATTCTTGCCTTGCAATTATAATTTTCGCATTTTAAAAAATCGTTATTCCATACCGTTTTAAAACCGCACGAAGGGCATTTGACCGGTATGTTGAATTGTAAAGACTTGTTTATAACCTTTTCTAATTTCGGAATTACTTCGCCGCTTCTTATAACCTCTATTACAGCGCCTTTTCCGATTTTTTCATTGTTTGCCATTCCGGCATGATGAGCCGTAATTCTTCTTATGGTAGCGCCGGAAAGATGCAAAGGTTCTACTAACAATACCGGAGTTATATTGCCGGTTCTTCCTACCTGCCAAACAATATCCTTTACTGTTGTAACGCCTGTTTCCCCTTTTGTTTTTACCGCTACTTGCCATCTGTAAGCGTTTGCGGTAGCTCCCATATATTTTTTTATCTCTTCGTCTTGAGCGTAAACTGCCATCCCGTCCATCGGATAATCGGTTTTTTTTGCCAGATATTCAAAAATGTTTTCCGAATCCTCAAGCAACTCTTCTCCTGTTCCCGTCCATTTATTCAAAAAAATATAAGGAACAAAATGAATCTTTTTTTCCGCAAGAGCCTTTTTTGCAAACTCGTTAATATTATCCGCCGCAACAAGCCCCGCGACCATATTTCTCGGATGAACAAAGCGTTCGGCAAGATATTTTTTAAAATAAGATTTTACTGCAACAAGTTCGCCCAGTCCGCCGCCTCTGCCTCCTATAGGCTCAAGACCTTTTTTAAAAAGTTCCGTTATATCATAGCCTACTGTTCCGTTACCCCTTGTAGCGAGAACTTTGCCGTCGTCTCTTCCTGCAAGTCCGTCAAGTTTAGGCATTACCGTAAATTCCGGATTCGTTATGCCTATTTCTTCCGCCTCCTTTTTTACTCTTGCTATAAATCTTTCAAGCTGTTCCTTTGAATATGCCTTTTCAATGGAAAGCATAGGCGCCGGATGTTTTACCTCTTTTTTATCCTTAAATATTTCAGGCTCTACGGCGTTAAGAAAAGGGTTTTGCGGGTCAAGCTTTTTTAGTTTTTCTATAAGAGCGTCATATTCTTGATCTGTAATATAGGGGGTGCTTTTTCGATACGCCTTATTAAATCTTTTTAAATCCGAAACTAATTTTTCTATTTTATTCATTTGATTGTATCTCGATTAAAACGGATTTTTCGGAGATAATATTTTTATTTATTTTCAAGGATTGAAAAAATTTTAACCGCGGGAATACTATTTGTAGGGACGGAACATTGTTCCGTCCCTACAAAGTAAAACGCCGAAACCAAGTAAAATAAAAAATTATCCGATAATCTTTTAAAGTTCCGCCGCCATTTTTTCGGCAAGTTTTAAGCCTTTGGTTTTTGCAACATTTATATCCGAACATAAAGGCAGAATAAATTTGCCCGCAATTTTTGCTTTTATATAAAAGGCGACCCTTTCAAATACAGTTTGTATAACGTCCGCATTGTTTTCAACCGGACCGCCGCAGGTAACCAAAAGAGCTACTTTTTTATTTTCCAAAAATGAAACATGATTATCCGGCAGGTTAAACGCTTTTACCATACAAAAATGTCTATCTATCAAAGCCTTAAGCTGAGCCGTAAAGTCCCAGCAGTAAAGAGGCGAAGCGTATATTATCAAATCGGAACCAAGCATTTGTTCGAATACGGATATTGCGTCGTCTTTTTGAACGCAGCCTATTTCATCCGGTTTTTTTCTGCATGCTCCGCATCCGAGGCAGCCGTTAATATTTTTATCTTTAAGATTAATTCGGTTAATTTGATGATCTTTCTCCATAATTTTTTCAAATTGTCCTAGAACCGTAGCCGTGTTCCCCTTTTTTTTAGGACTTCCAAGAATAGTTGTTATTTTCATTTGTTATGTCTCCTTTCGGATTAAAGTTAATCGGTTGCCGTAATAATCAGACTCTTTCCGGTCATCTCTTTCGGCTGTTTTATATTCATTATATCTAAAATAGTCGGCGCGATATCCGCCAATTTGCCAGAGTTAAGTTTAATGTTTTTTATTTTTTTTTCAATCAAAATAAAAGGAACCAAATTTGTAGTATGGGCTGTATGAGGTTTATCCTTTTCATCCTTCATAACCTCCGCGTTTCCATGATCTGCGGTTACTATTACGCTCATATCCGCATTTAAGGCTTCAGGCAAAACCTTCCCTATGCATACATCTACGGTTTCGCAAGCTTTTATTGCCGCGTCAAGCTTTCCGGTATGCCCTACCATATCCATATTAGCAAAATTAATAACTATAAAATGATGCTTGCCAGCTTTTATATTTTCCAATACCCTTTCGATTACTTCAAAAGCGCTCATTTCCGGCTTTTGGTCGTAAGTAGCCACATTTTTTGGAGATTCAACCAATATTCTATCCTCTTCTAAAAAAGGTTTTTCATTTCCGGCATTAAAAAAATAGGTTACGTGAGCATATTTTTCGGTTTCCGCAATTCTTAACTGGCGCAAGTTCTTTTTTGCAATTATCTCGCCCAGTATATTTTTAAGCTTTTCCGGCGCAAAAGCTATAAGAGGATTTTTAAGCTTATCATCATATTGGGTCATAGAAACAAATTCGCATAATTGCGGGATATTATTTCTTTTAAATTTATTAAAATTTGGCTCCGTAAAGGCTTCGGAAATTTCCCTTGCTCTATCCGCCCTAAAATTAAAAAATATAATTCCATCCTTATCTTCTATTATGGAAAGAGGCTTCTTGTTTTTACAGACCATAATTATCGGTTTAATAAATTCGTCCGTTTCCCCTTTTTCATAAGCTTTTTTTACGGCGTCTATAGCTTGTTCCTCTTTTATTCCCGCCCCTTCTGTATAAAGATTATATGCGATTTTAATTCTTTCCCATCTTTTATCCCTGTCCATCGCGTAATATCTTCCACAAATACTTGCAATCTGTCCGCATCCCGTCTCCAATAAATAATCGGCAATTTTTTTTATATACCCGATTCCGCTATCCGGCGGCGTATCTCTGCCGTCTGTAACTGCATGAATAAATAATTTTTTTATTCCTTTTTTTTTCGCCGTATCAATTATTGCAAAAAGATGGTTAATATGGCTATGAACTCCGGCGTCCGATAAAAGCCCTATTACATGCAAGCTTTTATCCCCTTTTAAAACCTTATTCATTACCGAGTTTAATGCAAAGTTTTCAAAAAAGGTTTTATTTTCTATAGACCGGTTTATTTTTAACAGATTCTGATAAACAATCCTGCCAGCGCCTATATTTAAATGCCCTACCTCCGAGTTTCCCATAGTTCCGGAAGGCAGACCTACGTCGTCGCCGGAACATACAAGAGAGGTTTTCGGATATTTTGCTTTTAAGCCGTCTAATACCGGAGTCTTTGCGCCGTATACAGCGTTGTTACGGTTATTTTTGCCAATTCCCCAGCCGTCTAATATCATAAGAAGAACTTTTTTTTGTTTCATAAGTTTATTTAAAATATTTCGAATTATAAGTTATTACATTAATCTGACGTGTTGTTATTATATATTCAATGTCCCAATATAATTATCGAATTCATGCCTTCTCTCATCATCAAGAAAGTCAACCGAATAACTTTCGTTTGAAACATAGATATGAATTTTACTCTTCTCGCATTGAAAGGTTATATCTCCTGCTGAGTTTTGAGTTATTTTGTTGTAGCCATCATAAGCCGCATAATCAAGATTCCTTGATGGAGCCTCGCCCATAATGACAATATCAGGATTGATGACGTCTAACCACTCTTTAATTACTTTTCCGGTTTTTCGCCCATGATGAGGGGCAAATAAAATATTAATCTTCGAAAAAGAAACTTCACCCTTAATTTTTTCCATAAAATCAGTTTCTAAATCTCCCATCCATAGCATTCTTACTCCATCTTGAAGACTATATTTAATAATCGGAGATATATTATTAGGGCTTTCTCCAGCTTTTACTTTTTCTAATTCATCCTTAAAATCTTGATTACTTATTTTTGGCCATAAAATATTAATGCCAGAGGTGTCTCGCTCACTATCACTTTTATTCATCCATTTTCGCGAACAACCTTGATTTATATAAAACGATTTTTTATCAGAATCTCTTAATTTGCAGTATCTTTTAAATCCTGAAGTTTCATCTTTTTTTCCCGCTTCATTTTTTACGCAATAGAAATTTAAAAACTTCATTTTATCATCCAAATAATCAAGGTTCTGAATGTGATCTTCATCAGGGTGCGTTGAAATAAATCTTATAATTTCTTTAGAACTCGACTCGATTTTTAACTCGTCCAGTATATCTTGTTTATTATCATCGAATAAATAACAATCTATTATTGAAAAATTCTTACTATTATGCTTGATATAAAATATATCGCCATTACCTACGGAAAAAGATTTTACTATACTCATAAATTATCCCTTTGCGAATTAATTCTTTTGGTTATATACTTTGTCTGTTTTTTATAAGAAAATAAGAATATTAATAGTAACAAAATAATTATTATCGAACTCTTCCATTGAGATAAAAATATAAATTTACTCTCAATGATAAAGTATAGTCTAACCAAAATGACAAGCAAAAACATTGAAATAAAAGTTCGATACATATTATTGAATTCTGATAATATTTCCAATTTGTTATCTTCGCCCGCAACTTTTACAAAGTCTTTATAAGCTGCAAATCTCACAAACTTTATTTTCTTCAAAATTGGCTCAATAATCAAAGAACCAATTCGACTAATAATCAAACCTATAAAATAATACGTAAAAACTCCAATTACTAAATCAGATTGTATTAAATTCAAATCTGTTATCTCGGAAATAATCACGGAAAAAAGTGTTCCGGGTAGCAAGCAATTTAATATATTATAAGAAGATATTTTATTTAATAATTCTTTCATAATGGACTTCCCTCGCAATCATGGAGATAAAATCAAGTTACAGACTGTTTTTCAAAATTTTTAAGGAATTAGGAAACCGATATAACTATGTTTTCGCTTAATATTATAGAAAGTTTCAATATATTCAAAAATATCCGCTTCAGCTTTATTACCGGTTTTATAAATCTATCCTTTAATTATTTCTTTTTTTCAAGAGCTATCAAAAGATTCAACAACGGCATTATCAAGATAATTGCCGATTCTACTCATACTTAAAACCAAATTATAATTTTTGCAAAAAGTTTTCCCCGTCATTTCGAACCAAAAGGAGAAATCCCTTAATTAACAGCGAAAAAAAAGGCGGGAATTAATTATGCCCCGCCCTTTTTTCATCTTAGGGTCTGTTGACATTTTCGGAATAACAGTTTGAAATACCATCGCGATTTTGTAAGTTATTTTTTTTTACATATAAAAATAATAACGAGATTGCGATGGTTCGACTAATGCTCAATAATGAGAAATGGTTGAAGTTTAGGGATA
>JAFDMD010000097.1 GCA_019306185.1 Deltaproteobacteria bacterium | reverse complement strand
ATTTCCGAGCTATAGCGACAAGATATGATAAATTGAAACGTAATTTCGAGGCTATGCTCGCTTTGGCTCGCGCTTTCCTTTGGCTACCTTTATGAATTGTCAACAGACCCTAATGGATACTATGGAAACAGGATTAAAAAAAAATAGTAAAAACGGCAGTAAAACAAGTTCATTTGGAACGCCGTCTCGAATTAATCACGATTCAAGTAAATTTTATAATACAAAACTGTATAGCAAGCTAAAAGTTTCAAAAGAAACAGACAATTCGGAAAATCCGATACCCAACTGTTTTATAAATACTATTATACGGGGAAGCTCCGAAAAAATGAGCGAACTTCCGGACAATTCTCTTCACCTTATGATTACTTCGCCGCCGTATAACGTAACAAAAGATTATGATAAAGATTTATCATTAGAAGAATATCTTTTGTTTTTAAAAAACGTATTTGCCGAAACATATCGGGTTCTAATCAACGGAGGAAGAGTTTGTATAAATATAGCAAATCTGGGAAGAAAACCTTATATTCCGCTTTCCGATTACATTTCTAATATAATGATCGAAATAGGCTTTTATATGAGGGGAGAAATTATTTGGAACAAAGGCGCCGGAGCGGGAATTTCTATGGCATGGGGAAGCTGGAAATCAGCGTCGAATCCGGTTTTAAGAGATACTCATGAATATATATTAATATTTAGCAAAGGAGACTTCGGACGAAAAGCAAAAAATAAGATCAACACTATTACCAAAGAACAATTTATGGAATGGACAAAAAGCGTTTGGACTTTTAATCCGGAATCGGCAAAAAAAATAGGGCATCCGGCTCCGTTTCCCGTGGAGCTTCCTTATAGACTCATACAATTATACACTTTTGAAAACGACATTATTTTAGATCCTTTTATGGGCAGCGCTACTACAGCGTTAGCGGCTCTTAAATCGAGTAGAAAATATATCGGTTATGAAACCGATGATAACTATATCAAATTATCCGATAAAAGATTAAAGCAAAGTTTAATCAAACAAAAACCTCTTACCCTGTAATGCAATCTCGTTACTTGATATCTATAAAACAGAGGAAACGCTTATTATTAAGCAAAAAAAATTATGAAATTATTAAAAAAAATTATTATTATAATAATATTATTTGTCGTCGGATACGGCGTTTATGCTTTTTTTTTAAAAAAGGATAATTCCGAAAACCAATATATTACCTCCATTGCGGTAAAAGGGGATATTAAAAAAGAGATAATCGCAACCGGAACGGTTAACCCTGTAAATGTGGTAAATGTGGGAACTCAGGTAACAGGAACCATTCAGAAGATATATGCGGACTATAACGACGAGGTTAAAAAAGGAGATTTGCTTGCTCAACTTGACCAATCTATTTTAAATAGCCGCCTTGAATCCGCGGAAGCCGTTTTAAAAAAAGCAAAAGTTCAAAAGGAGCTTGCGGCGTTAGAGGAGAAAAGAATACGAAAATTATTTAAAAAAGAATACGCGGCAAAAGCGGAATTGGATAAAGCCGAAGTCGAAGCAAAAAGCGCGGACGCGGATTATAAGGTTGCGTACGCAAATTACAAACAGGCGGAAATCAATATAGGATATACGGTTATAAAATCTCCCGTTTCTGGAGTTATAATTTCAAGAGAGGTTGACGAAGGGCAAACAGTATCCGCGGGGCTTCAGACTCCGGAACTTTTTAAAATTGCTGAAGATTTAACAAAAATGCAGATAGAAGCCTCCATATCGGAAGCGGATATAGGACATATAAAAACAGGGCAAAGGGTTTTATTTACGGTTGACGCTTTTGAAATAGAGGAATTTACAGGCATAGTAAAGCTTATCCGCTTAAATCCGCAATCGGAACAAAATGTGGTGATTTATACCGTAATTATAGAGATTGACAACTCGGATATGAAGATACTTCCGGGTATGACCGCTTTTGTAAATATTATAATAGCCGAAAAAAAGAATGTTTTGAAGGTTCGCAATTCGATTATAAATTTTAAGCCGAGCGCAAAAGATATTAAAATCCAAGTAAAATTAAATTCGGATCAGGCGGTTTTATTTTGTTTAACGGACGGAAACAAGGCAGGGCCGACAATAGTTAAAAAAGGACTTTCCAACGGAACCGAAACCGAAATAATAAGCGGCAATATAAAGGAAGGGGACGTATTAATAGAGGATATAATTGAACCGGGCGATAATAGAAGGAGCAAAGATGATAATGGGAGAGGAAGACCTTTTTAAAAAATAAATTGTAAGAGCGGATGTTAAATAAAAATTTTTATAAATTTAGGGGCAAAATATGCGAATAAATAAGTTCCGATATGCGAATAAAGTATTGGGATTAAAAATAGAACCTATAAGTTTTTCCAATCTATCTTTATTAGTCGGAGTTTCGGGAGTCGGAAAAACTATGATTTTAGAAGCCTTGACAAAATTAAAACAAATAGCGCAAGGCGCGGCGTTAAATGGAATAGAATGGGAGATTTTTTTTTCAACAACCCCAAAAAAGAACTACCAATGGAAAGGCTCTTTTGAAACCACGAAAAATATTCGTTCTATTATTAATATTCCTACCGTGGGTAAAGATGAAAGCGGGGAAACAATGACGGAGCGCCCTAAAATAAAATATGAAGAACTCCGCTTAAATGATACGTTAATTGCAGAACGTAAAGAGAATGAAATAACTTTAAAAGGGAAAAAGACGCCGAAACTATCCTCTTATCAAAGTCTATTATACCTATTTAATGAAGAGGCGATTATTAAGCCGATTTTTGAAAATTTAAATAAAATTATTATGAGCGATCATTCTCATCAACCGGGAATTAATATAATAGGCGACTTTGAAAGGCTATCTACAAAGTATGCTACAACAGAAAGTATCAAAAATTCTTCTATGTTAACTCATGCAAAATTAGCGTTAGCTTATCGAAGTCAACCTGATATTTTTAACAAGATTAAGGCAAATTTTATAAATGTTTTCCCTCAGATAGAGGATATAAAATTCGAACCGTTTGACCATCCGCAAATGTTTTTCAGGGATGGTTATTGCTTATACATAAAAGAAAAAAACGTTTCGGATTGGATTTTTCAAAACATTTCGTCGGGAATGTTTAAGACTTTGATGCAAATCAGCGATCTTTTTTTATGCCCCGAAGGGGCGGTAATTTTAATAGACGAGTTTGAAAACAGCTTGGGAATTAACTGTATAGATACTTTAATAGAAAATTTACTACATGATAGTAGCGATATTCAGTTTATCATTACCAGTCATCATCCGTATATTATCAATAGTATAGGAATGGAACATTGGAAAGTTGTTTCTCGAAACGGAGGAACTATAACAACCAAAGATGCGAAAGACTTTGAGTTAGGGAAATCGCGCCATGAAGCGTTTAAACAACTTATTCAATTAGCCGAATATAGAGAAGGGATAATAACCTAATGAATCTCTATTTTCTTGTCGAAGGACGTACGGAACTCAATGTATATCCGGCATGGCTTTCCTACTTAATTCCCGAATTAACAAAGGTAGAATATTTTGATAAAGTAATAGAAAACAACTATTATTTATTTAGCTCTTATGGAATTCCTTATATTGAGACGGATATTATAAACGCTATCAAAGATATTAATTCCATAGGAAAATACAAACATTTTGTAATTTGCTTGGATAGCGACGAAGCGACGGCATCTCAAAGAGAGGATAAGATAATAAATTTGATAAAAACCAAAGCCAAACTAACAGAAAAGACGTCTTTAAAGATTATAGTTCAAAACAGATGTATAGAGACTTGGTTTTTAGGAAATCGTAAAATTTATACAAGAAACCCGCAAAAGAATTCTCACTTTATTGAATGGTCAAATTTTTATAATGTATCTATAGATGATCCCGAACTGATGAAAAAACCTCAAAATTATGAACAGAGTATCTCTAATTTCCATTTTGCCTATCTTAAAGCGATGTTCAACGAAAGAGGCAAAATGACCTATTCCAAAAACAACTCGCGAGAAGTGCAAAAGGAAAGTTATTTGAAAGAATTACAAAAAAGAGTTGACGACTATCCTGGTCATCTAAAAACATTTAAAAAATTTATTGATTTTTGCGTTTCGATTAAAACTCTTATAAACAGCGAGAAAAAAAAACCGGACGGCGAAAAAAGAACAAATTAAAATGACATCGGTAATCGAACTTAAAAATATTAATAAAAATTATATGACAGGCGAAGATATAACCGAAAAAGTTTTAAAGAACATTTCCTTTTCGGTAAAGCGCGGCGAGTTTCTTTCTATAATGGGACCTTCCGGCTCTGGCAAATCAACCTGTATGAATATTATAGGATGTCTTGATTCGGCTACAAGCGGCAGCTATTATTTAAGCGGTAAAGATGTGTTTAAAATGACGTCTAATGAACTTGCGTATATCCGAAATAAAACCATAGGATTTGTTTTTCAAGGTTTTAATCTCCTTGCAAAAAGAAACTTAATCGATAATGTTTCTATGCCTTTGGTTTACAGAGGAGTTAAAAAAAAAGAACGGCAAGAGATTGCGACTGAATTTTTATCCAAAGTCAATCTTAAAGGGTATGAAAAATATCTTCCTACCCAGCTTTCCGGCGGAATGAAACAAAGGGTTGCAATAGCAAGAGCCATTGCCTCCTCTCCGGAAATAATTCTTGCGGACGAGCCTACCGGAAATTTAGACAGTAAAACAAGTTTTGAAATACTTAAACTTTTTCAAGAGCTTAATTCAACTATGGGCATTACAATTATTATGATTACTCATGAAGCGGAAATTGCCGAGACAACAAACAGGACCATATATATAAAAGACGGAAAAATCGAGTATGATAAAAAATTATCGTAACGCAGAAAACGAACAAAATAATAAATCCGGCAAAGCGCTTTATATATCCGTAATAGCGGATATGTTTTCGGAAGCATGGATATCTTTGAAATCTTATAAACTAAGATCGTTTCTTACGATATTGGGCATAGTAATAGGGGTTATGGCGGTAGTAGATATGGTTGCGCTGGGAGAAGGGGTTCAAAGAAAAGTAAATGCACAGTTTGCGGGACTCGGCTCCAACCTTTTAACTGTAAGACCCGGTTTTGCAAATACAAGAGGAGTTTATACCGGAAATATTCAAACCCTTACTTATGAGGATGCCGCGGCTATAAGCGCAATTTCTCAAGTCGCAAAGACTTCTTACGCAAACAGCGCCACGGGACAAGCGGTATATAATAAAAAAAATATCGGAGCAGGCATATACGGAGTTCCCGCCTCTTATTTCGAGGTAATGAATTTTAAAATAGAAAAAGGAACCTTTTTTACCGAAAAAGAGGCGAAGCTTGGCTCTTCCTATGCGTTAATAGGGAAAAATATATGTAAGGAACTGTTCGGAGAGGAAAACCCCGTAGGAAAAGCGATAAGAATTAAAAATATACCTCTTACGATAATAGGATTAATTCAACAAAGCGGCTCCATAGGCTTTATTAACCCGGACGATCATATCTTTATACCGTTTAAAACTTTTTTGAGAAGATTTTCCGGCTCCGCGCTTCCGAAAAGCGTTCAGCGGATTGTATTAAACGTTACAAGCGAGGAGCATCTTGGTTACGTATCGAATAAAATAACGGAGCTGCTGCGCTCGCGCCATAATATTAGAAAATCGGAGGAAAACGATTTCAGATTAATCAACATGACGGAGATTGCAAATACGGTAAAGGAGACTACAAGACTGTTTACGATACTTTTAGCCGCGATAGCGGCAATTTCTCTTTTGGTGGGAAGTATCGGAATTATGAATATGATGCTTGTTTCGGTTACGGAGCGTACAAAAGAGATCGGGCTTCGTAAAGCGCTTGGAGCGCCTAATAAAACAATTTTGCAGCAGTTTCTTTTTGAAGCCGTTTTAATATCCTTTTTCGGCAGCGTTATGGGTTTGGTTTTGGGCGTAACAATAGCTTTAGCGCTGGGCAGTTTTTTTAATATTGATATGGTTATCGGTTTATCCTCGATTTTTTTATCCGTAGCGGTATCTATCGCCGTAGGGATATCCGCCGGATTATTTCCCGCAATAAAGGCTTCAAGGCTTAATCCCATAGAGGCGTTTAGATACGAATGATAATAAGTAAATGTAATAATGTTGACTTGTAGCTTATATGAATTTAGTCTTATTAAAAAAAAATAGAATAAAATCAGGTTAATTTTATAGTAAATTCATCATTAAAAAAATATGGCTGTTAAAATGAATGATTTTTTTAAAAACGGTTCCAAATGGCTTAAAGCCGATTTTCATCTTCATACAAAAGAGGATAAAGAGTTTGAATATAACGGAGATGACAATAGTTTTGTCGAAGCCTATATAAACGCATTAAATGATAAAAATATTAAAATAGGCTTAATTACAAATCATAATAAATTTGATTTAGGCGAATATAAAGCTTTACGAAAAAAAGCTAACAAAAAAAATATCTGGCTTATACCCGGAGTAGAACTTTCGACGGATGAGGGAAGCAATGGAATCCATGTCTTAATAGGATTTGATTATGAAACATGGATAAAAAGCGATGAAAATTTTATAGAACAATTTTTAAATGCCGCTTTTGAGGGAGTAGCGAATCGTTTAAATGAAAATGCGCGCTGTAAATATCATTTTTCGGAACTGTTTGGAAAACTTAACGAGCATAGAAAAAACGGGCGCGATTCTTTTGTTATAATGGCGCATATGGAACAGAGCAACGGCTTTCTACAAGGATTGGACGGCGGAAGAATTTCAGATTTTGCAAAAGATAATCTTTTTAAACAAAATGTATTAGGGTTTCAAAAAGTTAGAAGCTTTGATAAAAAAGAGCAGTTACAAAAATGGTTTTTAAAGGAAGAAGCAATACCAGCATATGTAGAGGGTTCGGATTGTAAAAACATAGGCGAAATAGGATTATGCGGCAAACAGCAAGATATTAACAAAAATACTTATATTAAAATAGGAAATTTTAATTTTGAAGCGCTTAAATATGCTTTAAAAGATAAAAATCATCGAGTCCGAGAAGATAAGCCTCCCAAAACTTCTAATTCTTATATTAAATCAATTTCTTTTAAAGGCGGCATGCTTGACGGCAAAAAAATTAATTTTTCTTCGGAATTAAATAATTTTATAGGAATAAGAGGAAGCGGCAAATCTTCGATTATTGAGGTATTGCGTTATATACTTGGAATTTCGTTAGAAGATATTGCCGCAGATAAAGATTATAAAAATAATCTTATAGAGCATACGTTAAAAAGCGGCGGCAAAATTGTTGTTTATATCCGAAACAAAGGTAAAAAAGAGTATAGAATTGAAAAAATATACGGCGAAAAAGAGAATATTTATGACGAGGATAATAATAGAATTGAAGCGAATATTGACGCTATTTTAAAAACGCCGGTATATTTCGGGCAAAAAGACCTTTCCAATAAAGAGATTGATTTTGAAGCCGGCTTGGTAAAAAAGCTTATAGGAAATCGTTTGGAAGATATCAAAGCTACGATCAAAGAAAAATATGTTGAAATAGAAAATATTACAATTAAATTAAAAAGACTTGAAAACCTTGAGGAATTAAAAAAGGAAACGGAGCAGAATATAAAAGGCGCGGAAGAGAAACTTAAAATATTCAAAGAAAAAGGGGTTGGAGATAAGCTTAAAAAAGAGAGCGGCATTAATTCGGATATTATAAAGATTAATAAAATATTAGGCGGACTTTTAGATTTTGATAAAAGTTTGAAAAAATTATGCGTCGCTTATGAACCCTTTTTTGAAAACACATCTTTTAATTCCGAACATAATAAAGAAAATTTTGAAACCGCAAAAAAAACATTTAATAATATTAAAGCCGAATTTAATAATGTAATAAAGGCAAATAAAAATATAGCGCGCTTTATAACCGAATTTAAAACAGCGGAAGAAAATTTAAAAAATAAAAAAGATAATTTTAAAGGGGAATTTTCATCAATAAAAAGAGAGATAAATATACCCGATATTAATCCTGACGATTTTCTTAAACTTAATACGCAAATCGAAAACTTACGATTAAAGCTTAAAGAGATTGAAAAATCGGAGGCAGAAAGAGCGGGGTATATAAAATCGTTAAATGATAAAATATCCGAATTAGATAGTTTGCGGCATGAACAGTATCAAGTTATAGAAAAAGAGGTTGAGCGTATTAACTCTTACGAAAGCGCGCTTTCAATAGAGCCGGAATATAAAGGCAGAAAGGATCTATTTTTAAATGAATTAAAGCAGACTTTTAAAGGAAGCGGCATAACTACAACCTCTTATGAAAAAATTAAAGATAAGTATCCAGATTTTATACAAATATACAGGGATAAAAGTAAGCTGGAAAATATATTAAATCCTAAGCAGCTTGCTAAATTTAATGAAATATTTGACAATAATCTTTTTCAGTTAATTACCTTTAACGTAAAAACCTTATTTACAATTAATTATAATAATAAACCGTTAGAGGATCATTCTTTAGGACAAAGGGCGACCGCTTTAATACTTTTTTTGCTTGCTCAAAAAGAGACGGATATTTTAATAATCGATCAGCCGGAAGATGATTTGGATAATCAAACCATTTATAAGGATGTTATAAAAAAAATCAGAGAATTAAAAGGGAAAATGCAGTTTATATTTGCCACTCATAATCCTAATATTCCGGTTCTTGGAGATAGCGAAAAGATAATCTCCTGCGGTTATTCGGAAGCGAAAATAAATCTACAGGAAGGAAACATAGATAACTTTGAAATGCAGAAAAAGATTATAAAAATAATGGAAGGCGGCGAAGAGGCTTTTAACAGAAGAAAAGATATTTATGAAAAATGGAGCGTTAAAAGATGACTTCAATAGAATTATTGGATATTATAAGCGGAAACGAAACAAGCGCTGTTCAACTTAAAGAAAAAATAGATTCTGCCGATAAGTTGGCTGCGGAAATGACGGCATTTTCTAATTCGGACGGAGGGATTATAATAATCGGGGTAAAGGATAAAATAGGCGAAATTATAGGATTATCCGCCGAACAATTTGATAAAACTCAAAGCCTTGCCGCAAACGTAGCGAGTAATAATATTATGCCTCCCATATATATTAAAACGGAATCGGTTAAGATAGATGAAAAAAATATTCTTATTATACATATTAAAGAAGGCATTCATAAACCTTATAAAGATAACAACAATGTTATATGGATAAAACAGGGAGCGGATAAAAGAAAAGTAACCGATAATAACGAAATATTAAGACTATTTCAAAGCGGAACAAATTTTTCCGCAGATGAAATGGAGGTTTATGATACTTCAATTGAGGATGTCGATAAGGATAAATTTGAAAGCTATTTTAAAAAAGAGTTTGATAAAACAATAAAAGAGGAAGGTTTGACCTTTGAACAGGCGCTTATAGCTAAAAAAGCGTTGCAAAATAACAGATTAACTTTGGCGGGTTTATTATTTTTCGGAAAAGAGCCTCAAAAATTTAAACCGGCTTTTTGCATTAAAGCGGTTTCATTTTTTGGAAATAAAATCGGAGTCAAAGAATATAGGAGCAAGCCGAGAGATATTGACGGAGTTATTCCGGATATGTTTGAAAAAGGGATGGCTTTTTTTAAGTCAAACTTAAAATATATTCAAAAATCGAAAGATTTTAATGAGTCCGGTTCTCTTGAAATATCTGATATAGCTTTGGAAGAATTATTAATAAACGCTCTTGTTCATAGAGATTATTTTAAAAATGCGCCTATAAGATTAATAATTTTTGATAATAGAATAGAGATTATAAGCCCGGGAAAACTGCCGAATAGTCTTACGATTGAAGATATTAAACACGGAAATCCTGTTGTTAGAAATAATAGAATATTTGCTTATAGTTCGCATGCTTTACCTTTTAGCGGGCTTGGAACAGGCATCAAAAGGGCGTTATCCGAGCAGCCGAATATAGAATTTATAAATGATACGGACGGGGAGCAGTTTATTGTAAAGATACCGAGAAGATAAAAATAAAAAGGCAAAAAGCTTAATACCTTAAAAGTATTAGGCTTTTTGCCTTTTTTTAATAAGAATAAAATTATTTTTTAATTATTATTCTTTTTTTTCGTCCTTTACGGGAACTGTATTTCGAGTTAGAAGAGCCTCAGTCCATGAAGCGTCGGTATAACCGAGCGATGTAACCGCGGCTTTTTCATTGTCGCTTAATTCAACCCATGTTTTGCCTTCGGATTCAGGAATGTTAGTTTCTTCCGTCCAGTTTTCCTCATTCCATCCTAAAACTCCCCATGCGGCTTG
>JAFDMD010000096.1 GCA_019306185.1 Deltaproteobacteria bacterium | reverse complement strand
AAACCGTAAAGGCAACCGAAATACTTGCAAAAGAAGGCTTTATAGTTATGCCGTATATAAATCCGGATCTGATAATAGCAAAACAACTTGTATCCGCAGGCGCGGCGGCGGTTATGCCTCTCGGAGCGCCTATAGGAACAAACAAGGGGCTTAAAACAAAAGAGATGATAAAGATATTAATAGAGGAAATACCGCTTCCCATAATAGTCGATGCGGGAATAGGCAAACCGTCCGAAGCTTGCGAAGCTATGGAGCTTGGAGCGGACGCCTGCCTTGTTAATACCGCAATAGCCGCTTCGGATAACCCGGTATTAATGGCAAAAAGCTTTAGCGATGCTATATCGGCAGGCCGAAAAGCATACATTGCAGGGTTTGCAACGCGACAAAAAACGGCAAAAGCCTCCTCGCCGCTTACAGGATTTTTACATGACACAACAAACAACATTAAAAACATGAATGAAATAAAAACTGATGATGACGTGGAAACGATAACAGCCATTGAAATTGCAGATGAATTAGAAATGAACCCAAAACGATTCCGACAAATGATACGAGACTATAAATGCGAAAATGATGAAAATCGAAAAAAATTTCCCATGTCATTATCATCAAAACGTTACATTTTTTTGAAACAAGACAAACAAACGATTATTGATTTGTTACGTAAAAAACGTTCAACAACAAAAAATAATTAACGGAAGGAGATGTCCGAAGTTTTTTGTGTAGCGGCTCTTGTCGATGAGGAAATAATTTTTGACAAGTTTTGCTTTCAAACAATGCGAACTGTTTGAAAGCGAAGCTTGAGTTTTCGCATTGTTAGCAAAACGCAGCCAAGAATCCGAAGAGACAAGTAAGAAGCAGAGCAAACAAACTTGGACATCTCCAAACCGAATTTAAAAAATTCGCCTCCGCAAATAAAATTAAATAAAAAAGTTAATCAAAAAAAAATAATAAAATTTTATTGTATAACAAAGTAGTTTGTTCGTTTTGAAGGCGAAAAAAAATTTTAACCGCAGGAACACATGGAATATTTCGAGGGTTAAAAAAAAATTCAACGCCCAAAACGGGCAAATTAAGAAGTTATCCGACGGAATCCAAATAAAGGAACAGGCGTGAGCTTTTACGATACATACCTACAATATAAAAATTTTGATTTTAAAATTTTTTTTAAATCCATAACCGAAAATAAAATCAAAAACATCCTTGCAAAAGAACGGATAAACCAACTCGACTTTTTAACCTTGCTTTCCGAAAAAGCCTCAGGCTTTCTCGAAGATATGGCTTTAAAATCTCATAACCTTACAACAAACAACTTCGGAAAAACAATACTGCTATTCATACCGATCTATATATCCGATTATTGTTCAAACTCTTGCCTTTACTGCGGTTTTAGCGCCAAAAACAAAATAAAAAGAAGACATCTTGATTATGATCAAATAAAAACCGAAGCAAAAAAAATAGCTGAAACAGGAATAAAACATATACTCCTTTTAACCGGAGACGCTCCTAAAATAGCTACTATAGACTATATAAAAAACTCCGTAAAAATACTTAAAAAATATTTTACCGGCATAGGTATAGAAATATACGCTTTAACCGAACATGAATATGCGATTCTAATAAACGAAGGAGTCGATTCCTTATCCATATATCAGGAAACTTATAACGAAAAACTATACGAAAAACTTCACCCCATAGGGCATAAAAAGGATTATCGTTTCCGATTAAACGCTCCGGAGCGAGCTTGCATGGCAAAAATACGTTCCGTTAATATAGGGGCGCTTTTGGGATTGGACGAATGGCAAAAAGACGCTTTTTTTACGGGGCTTCATGCAGATTATCTTCAAAATAAATATATGGATGCGGAGGTTAGCGTATCCCTTCCGAGAATAAGGCCTCATGCCGGAAACTTTAAAGTTTCGCATCCTGTCGATGATAAAAAATTTATTCAAATAATGACCGCTTTCAGAATATTTATGCCAAGAGCCGGAATTGCCGTATCTACAAGAGAAGCGCCTCAATTCAGAAACAATATAATAAAACTTGGAGTTACAAAAATGTCCGCGGGTTCAAACACTTCGGTAGGAGGATACGCCTTGCATAATACAGATACAAAACAGTTTGACATATCCGATACAAGAAGCGTTAAAGAGATGGAAAAAGCCATAACAAAATTAGATTATCAGCCGGTATTTAAAGATTGGCAAACATTATAGTCTGTTACATAACTTCCTATTTTGCTTATTTTCGGCGTTATACTCAAATTTTAATCCTCGACTTATTATTAATAAGCCTGCGGTTAAAATTTTCGCAAGCCTTGAAAATAAACAAACTACTTTGTTATGCAACAGACTGTAAAATATAAACAAAAAAATTACGAAATTCCTTTGCATAACAAAGTAGTTCGGGCGAATAACAATTTTTAATCACAAAAAAAATAATTATGAAAAACGAATTTGAAAAAGCATTGACTTGTTATATTGATAAAAACAGCCTTAAAAAAATAGAAAAAGTAAAAATAGGAATAGCCGGAGCAGGCGGACTCGGATCCAACGTCGCCTTTAATCTGGTAAGATCCGGTTTTTGCAATTTTGTTATAGCCGATTTTGATATTGTAAGCTATTCCAACCTAAACAGGCAATTCTTCTTTTATAATCAGGTAGGAAAAAAAAAGGTTTCAGCTCTTTGCAAAAACCTTATGTCCATAAATCCGAATCTTAATATAAAAACTTATGATGAAAAAATAACTAAAAATAACATCCGAACAATCTTTAAAAATACGGAGGTTATTATCGAAGCTTTTGATAAGCCGGAATATAAAAAACTGATAATAGAAACTTATATAAACTCTAATAAACTAATAGTAGCGGCGTCCGGCATAGCCGGATTTGGAAAAAGCGACGAAATAAAAACCCATAAAATAAAAGATAACCTCTATATAATAGGCGATTTGAAAACCGAAGCAAATCAAATAAACCCTCCGCTTTCTCCGAGAGTAAATATAGCAGCGGCAAAACAGGCGGATGTAGTTTTGGAGTATTTTTTAAAATAAATTTTTTCTATAAAATAAGATAATGAAAAAAATAAAAGACAGAGAAAAATATAAACGTTATCAATTAAAATGTAAAATTAGGGAAGAGAAAAAAAAGATACGAAAAAGAAAAAAAAAGTTAAAAAACTACACTCGCAAACAAAAGGTAAAGCTTAAATGCCCCGCTAAATTCAGTATATTTGAAAACTCCGAAGAGACGCTTAAATTCTTTATTAAAGTTAGAAAATATATCAATAAAAAATCGTTATTTATTGATATGTCCAACGTTGACTATTTAACATTAGAAACAATATTATATTCAAATGCGTTACTATTTCATAATGATTACAATATAATGCAGAATAAAAAAAATTTCAAACCGATTAAAAAAGGACTTCCTCGAAATGAAAAAATAAAAGAATTGATTCTGAATTCAGGCTTATTCAAGAGAACCGAACCGAATAAAGATATTTTTCAGATTAAACGAGGCGAACAATCAGACCCTGAAGTTGCAGGGAATATAATAGATTTTACTTTGGAAAAGATGGATGGGAAACAGTCTTCTACGTCCAAACGCGTTTATGAAGCTTTGGTAGAGATGATGAGTAATACTGTAGAGCATGCTTTTAAGGGAGAAAAAAAGAGTTCGAAATGGCATTTAATGGCATGCCATGATAAAGATACAAATTGCGTAAAATTTTCTTTTTTAGATACCGGAATCGGCATACCCGCATCTATAAATACAAAATTTAAGGAAAAAATGACAAAACTTTTGAGGAAGAATGACGCAAAGCTAATGTATTCAGCTTTGCAAGGCGAATTTAGAACACAAACAAAAAAGCGATATAGGGGAAAAGGGCTGCCGAGCATTTATAAGAATGCCAAAGAAGGTTCTATTTCCAACTTGAAGATTATATCTAATTATGGTTATATTAATTGTGAAAATGAAGAGCTTAAAAACTTTAAAATAAAGTTTAGCGGAACGTTATATAACTGGGATTTTATATATAAAAATGAGTAGGTATATAAAAATGAAAAATATTATAATAAATATAGCAAAAGAATTCTCCAAAACTCCAGGATCTAGATATATTTCCCAAGGACGATATACAGGTCAAAAATTTAGAAAAGAACAACTTGAACCGTTGTTTATTGATAAAGATGATAATAGCAAAATAACAATAATATTAGACGGAGCTTACGGGTATCCGACCTCTTTTACGGAGGAAGCTTTCGGCGGTTTGGCAAGACAATACGGCAAGGACAGAGTAAAAAAAAGACTTGAATTTATATCCGAAGAGGAACCGCTTTTAATTGAAGAGATTAATTCGTATATAGAAGAAGCGGATAATGAATAAAAAAGTTTTTACTTCCGGTAAAGTATGTATTTGTTGCGCTATATTAATAATGATAACGTTAAGCGCTACGGCTTATATAAATTGGAACGATATTAAAGAGGATTTTTTTCAAATTCGACTATCAGAGATTTGCCATGTTTTTATAAATATTGCTTTGGCATTTTATATAGGTTTGCATTTAAATTTAAGAGCTAAAAATATAGCGCAAAAAAAGCTGCTTTTTTTAGATCTATTAAACGAGTTACACAAAAAAATAGAAACTATTTATAAATTTGGCAATAACTATATAAAACCCAGTAGCACTTACAAGAATGAACAAGATATATTAGAAAAGCTAAAAGATTTTTCTTTTAATCTATCCTTTGTAGAAGACACTTTTAAAGAGAACAAAGATTATAATCTGATAACTAATAAGATAAAAATAAATTAACTGGAAACAAGCCAAACCAGACTATTGATAATGATTATAGAAGCGTCATTAAAAATATCAAAAAACTAAAACTCAAGATATATGAATAAAATATTTAATATTTTCTATTTTTAGATTACCCCGCCCGTTTTACAATTTTTTTTATAAACCGAGCTATTTGCGCCGCATAAAAATATAATCTTATACTTTTTTTTCTCAATCCTTCACAAATCCAACCAAACATTTCCCAATCAAAAAAAACAGTTTTCTTTTGATTTTTTTCTTTATTGTGATAAACGTTTTTAAGGTTACAAAAAAATTGCATTACCAATAATACCCGTTAAAAAGGGGGAAATCGAAATGGAAACTACGGAAAAATACAAAGGATTCGAGCAAGGACCTATAAGACCGCCGAGCGAGGCTTCCAGTCTTTTAATTCGCGTAACAAGAAATTGCCCATGGAACAAATGCATATTCTGCCCGGTATATAAAAAAAGAAAATTCTCAATTCGGCCCGTAGAGCATGTAATAAAAGATATAGATTCGATTAAAAAACATCTTGAGGCAATATTTGATATTGCCGGAGAGGATAAGAATATAAACCGAACAGAACTGCAAAATTATATAAACAGCCTTTCCAATAATCAAATGCCCGCTTTAAACGCGGCATGGCATTGGTTTATAAGCGGAATGAAATCAATATTTATTCAGGATGCAAATAGCCTTATAATAAAGCCGCAGGATTTTATAAGGATTTTAAGCCATATAAAAGAAAGCTTTCCTTTTTTAAAAAGAATAACCTCTTACGCCCGCTCCCACACAGTAGCCCGCATAAGCGACCAAGACATGAAAGAGCTGGTAAAAGCTGGATTAAATAGAATACATATAGGGTTGGAATCAGGCTCGGACGAAGTTCTATCTATGGTTAAAAAAGGGGCGGATAAAAATACCCATATAAAAGCCGGAAAAAAAGCAGTAAAAGCGGGAGCCGAATTATCCGAGTATGTAATGCCCGGGCTTGGAGGAGTAAAGCTTTCTAAAACGCATGCTCTTGAAACCGCGGACGCTTTAAATCAAATAAACCCGCATTTTATAAGGTTTCGCACATTTGCGATAAGAAACGAAAATAAACTTTATAAAGACGAAGAATTTGAAAAATGCAACGACGTTACTACGGTAAAAGAGATACTTCTGTTACTTCAAAACCTTTCCGGCATAACAAGCGCAATTAAAAGCGATCATATATTAAATTTATTTCAAGAGGTTGAAGGGCGTTTGCCGGAAGATAAAAAAAAGATGACCGATATATTGGAAAACTTTTTATCAATGACGCCGGAAGATCAAACGCTATTGCGGGTAGGAAAACGTATCGGTATGTTAGGCAGAGTAACGGAGGAGAACCTGCCGTCCAAATTGGCTGATATAAAAAAAGAATGCGAAAGATTAGGGATAACGGAGCATAATGCGGATCAATTTATAGAAGAGGCTATGAGCAGGTTTATATAAATGGAATTAATAGAAAATTTAAGCCAAATAAAAAAGCCGTATCATAACGCGGCGGTTGCAATAGGAAATTTTGACGGCGTCCATATCGGACATAAAGAGCTATTTAAACAGGCTATTAAAGAAGCGAAAAATATCGGAGGCGTATCAGTCGCAATAACCTTTAATCCGCATCCGATGAAAATTTTAAAAAAGAAGAGGCCGTTTTATCTTATAACCCCGCCTCATAGAAAAGCTGAGCTTATAGAAAAAAACGGCATAGATATTCTTATAACAATACCCTTTACAAAAGATTTCGCTCAGTTGACGGCGGAAGACTTTTTAGAAGAAATATTAATCAAAAAAATAGGCGCAAAAGTTATAATAGTAGGAAACGATTACGCCTTTGGAAAAAACAGAGGCGGCAATCTGGCATTTTTAAAAAAACATAGCAAAAGGTTAGATTACCAAGTTAAAGGAATATCGGATATAACGGGAACATCAACGGAAAGAATCAGCAGCACAAAAGTCCGCAAAATGATAGCCGCCGGCAAAGTATTAGAAGTAAAACAGCTTTTGGGCAGATTCTATAAAATAGCCGGAAAAGTTATTGAAGGACGCAAACGCGGGGGCGCGACATTAGGATTTCCAACCGCAAATATAGAACCGGAAGATCAGCTTCCTCCTGCTTCGGGAGTTTACGCTGTTTTTGTAAATCATCAAAAAGATATTTACAACGGCGTTGCAAACATAGGAACAAGCCCCAGCTTCGAAGATAATCTGTTTACAATAGAAGCTCATATTATAAATTTTAATAAGGATATATACGGAGAGAAACTCGGAATAACCTTTATAAAAAAAATAAGGGAAGAAAAGAAATTTGCAAACCTATCCGAATTATCGGAACAAATAAAAAAAGATATAAAAAAAGGAGAAGAAATTTTATTAAAATGGCGAAATTAGATATAGTTACATATCCGAATTTACTTCTTGTAAACAAATCCGAATCGGTTTTAAATATAACCGAGGATACCCGTAAACTCATACAAAATATGGCGGATACAATGTATTCTTTTGCAGGAGTGGGGCTTGCGGCAATACAAGTCGGAATACCCAAAAAAATAATAATATACGATCTTATTGCGCAAGATAATAAAAAAATTTTTCAAGCCCTTATAAACCCCGAAATAGTAGAACATCACGGCGTTCAAACATCCGAAAAAGAAGGATGCTTAAGCCTGCCCGATTTAAGAACAGACGTTAAACGCTTTAAATCGGTAAGCGTAAAAGGCTTAAATGAAGAAGGAGAACCGGTAACCATAGACGCCGAGGGGCTTCTTGCGGTAATACTGCAGCATGAAATAGAGCATTTAAACGGCATACTTTTAGTAGATAAAATAAGCGCTTTAAGGCGAAACATATATAAGCGAAAAACTCTAAAAAATTTAAAAAGAAAATGATTTTTGTTAAAAAAAACCGCTTCCATTCAACGTCAAAATTCGGCGCAATAGTAATTGCGAAGCGGGCGACAATATAACTGCAATGAACAAATTAAAAATAATATTCATGGGAACTTCCGATTTTGCGGTATTCTCATTAAAAAAACTTATACAAGAAAACTACGATATAAGCCTTGTAGCAACCCAGCCGGATAGAAAAAAAGGAAGAGGCAAAAAACTGCTGCCGCCTCCGGTAAAAATCGCCGCTTTGCAAGCAAACCTTAATATAATACAGCCGGAAACAATAGCCGATACAAAATTTGAAGAAACAATAAAACGGCTTGCGCCGGATATTCTAATAGTAACCTCATTCGGACACATATTAAAAAAATCAATACTTGAAATTCCTTTAATAGGAGCGGTTAATATACACGCTTCTTTACTTCCTAAATACAGGGGCCCGTCTCCGATACATTCCGCAATAATAAATCGGGAAAAAGAAACCGGAGTTACCACAATGTTTATGGATGAAGGAGTAGATACCGGAGACGTTATTCATAGCGCAAAAATACCTATAGAGCCGGAGGACACTGCCTCAACTTTGCATGACAAACTCGGTTTGCTCGGAGCTTCCCTTGTAATAAAAACATTGCAAGGAATAGAAAAAAAGAGCATAACCCCGCAACCTCAAAACAATAGCGAGGCTACATACACGCGCTTATTAAAAAAAAAGGATGGCGCTATAAACTGGAATAACTCCGCTCAAGCCATAGAGGCGTTTATAAAAGGAATGAATCCTTGGCCATGCGCTTTTACATATTTGAACGGCAAACGATTCAAAATATTTAATGCAAAAACAACAGATTATCCTAATTCGAAGCAGGCTTCTCCGGGAACCGTAATTTATAAAACCGCAAGCGAGCTTCTTGTAGCAACCAAGAGCCTTCCGTTATCAATACTGAAAATTCAGGCGGAATCCGGCAAAAGATTAAAAATTAAAAATTTTTTATCCGGCTACTCAATCTCCGAGGGCGCAATTTTTTACGGCGCATCGAACAATGCCCCGTAATACCGCATTAGACTTATTAAACAGGCTTGATAAAGAAAAATATACCACATTAGACAGGCTTATAGAAAATAACGTAAATAAAAAAAAATTTTTGTCCAAGCAAAACAGAGCGCTATTCAATATAATAATCTACGGAGTTTTGCGCCAAAAAAAAAGAATCGATTACATAATAAACCATTTTTTAAAACAACCTTTTAACAAAATAGATAATCAAACCCTAAACATATTAAGAATAGGGGTATTCCAGCTTAAATTTTTAGATAAAATACCGGATTCCGCCGCAGTTAATACAAGCGTAGAACTTGCAAAAAAATATAAAAACCAATGGAGCGCAAACTTTGTAAACGCTGTTTTAAGAAACGTTTTAAGAAATTCTAACGTTCCGAAACTTCCGGATAAAAAAGAGAACATATTAAAGTATATATCCATAACGGAATCTTTTCCCGAATGGCTTATAAAAAAACGGATCAAATCCATAGGAGCCGAAAAAACAAAACTGTTATGCGAAGCATTAAACAAAACTCCTAGTATAACCGTAAGAGTTAACTCTTTAAAGATTGGTCGAGACAATCTTATTAAAAAGCTAACGCCCTTTGTTAACAACATATCTGCATGCAAAATATCTTCGGACGGCATAAACTTTATAAAACCTTCAACCCGCATAGATAAACTGCCCGGCTACAAAGAAGGATTTTTCCAAGTTCAAGACGAAGCCGCTCAACTTGCCGCCCGACTTCTTGCTCCGAAACAGGAAGAGAAAGTATTGGACGCCTTTGCCGGACTTGGCGGAAAAACCGGACATATAGCCGCTTTAATGAATAATCAAGGCAAAATAATAGCCGCAGACTACGATCAAAAAAAACTTGCTCTACTTGATATGGCGGCGCAAAGGCTCGGCATAACCAATATTATAACAAGAGAGATTGATTTTTTAAAAAAACAGACTATTGAAGAAAAGAAAAAATTCGATAAAATATTAATAGACGCTCCCTGTTCCGGACTTGGAGTTATAAGAAGGAATCCCGATACAAAATGGTCCGTTTCCCAAACGGATCTTCAAAAAAACGGATTACGCCAAATAAAACTGCTCGAAAACCTGTCCGGATATCTAAAAAAAAACGGAACAATGCTTTATACCGTATGCAGCGCGGAGCCGGAAGAAAATGAAGAGGTAATAACAACTTTTTTAAGCAAACACCCGGAATTCGTTTTAAAAGAACCTTGCGCGGATAAAAAACTTCTTTTCAAAATAGGCTATTCGAATAAGCTTTATAAAACCTTTACGCATATTCATAATACGGACTGTTTTTTTTACGCATGTTTAAGGAGAGAAAAATAGAAAGAAAGCTTTTATTATTAAAGGTTTGGCGTTAAGGTTTAATCATAAGAAATAATGATGAAATTCGGACAAAAGTTTAAAGGATAAAGGCGGACGTAAATAATAAAGGGATTTTTCGTTTCGTTTGGAATGACAGACAGAATTTTTTTTTTGCCATTTCGCCCCGAAGGGCAGGAATTTTTTAATAAAAAGCGAGGAAGTAATACCAAAGCGATAAATAACAGGTTTATTTTTTATATCTTTTATTAAGCTTTAACTTTGGGAATTGGCAAAATCTTTTACG